>QHXZ01000027.1:0-36615 GCA_003223165.1 Acidobacteriota bacterium | reverse complement strand
CTCCCCACCCTGCTCCTCCTGCCCTCCCTGTCCCAGACCCTTGCGCAGCCGGTCCAGGAGGCGATCCCGGACCCTCTCCTTGACCTTTTCCTTCGCCTCCCCGGCCTGAGCGCGCGTGTCCAGCCCGAACTTGGGGCTCGCCAGGTTTCCAGACAGGTTCATATGGACCGTCAGCCGGCCGTCCTTGCCGGCGAACGACTCGAGCCGGGCGTTCTTCGCCAGCATGCCCCGGGTCGATTCTTCGGAGAAGCGCGCCGCGACCATCAGGTCGAGCTGCCCCTCCAACCCGATCCACCCCTTCCCTTCCAGATCCAGGTCGGTCGCGTGCAGCGCCAGGTCCTCGGTGCGCGCCTTGCCGTCGGCCAGATCGAGATGACCCCGCAGGTACTCGAACGGTGTCTCGTCGCGCCCGATCCCCTTGCCGCCGGCCAGCTCCAGCAGGGCGGCGAGCTGCTTGAGGACGCTGAAGGACGTGATGCGGCCCTGCACGATCTCGAGGGCCGCCGTCCCCCGCGCGCCGGCCATCAGGGCCTTCATCTCCTGGCCCGCGGCCTGGAGATCGATGCGACCGGTGAGCTTTCCACCCAGGAGGTCCTTGAGCGCCGGGTCGTAAGCGGTGATCAGCGGGTTCACGTCGAGCCCTTCGACGCGCACCCCGAGGGTGACGCGGGGGCGGGCCGCCGCCACGTCTGCGCTCGCCGTGCCGGTCAAGGTGCCACCGTAGAACACGGCCTGCATCTCCTTCAGCGCCAGCACGCTCCGCTCGAAGCTCAGGGTGGCGCGGACCTGCGACAGATCGAACGTCTGAAAGCGCGCGGCGCCCACCGACAGGGTGCCGCGCGCGCTGACCTGACCCAGCAGGCCGACCGGCAGCGCTTCCGGCTTGGCGGCGGATGCGGCCGGCGCGTTCCCGGGGACCTCCGGGAGGAAGGCCGCGAGGATCTCGTTGAAATCGAGCTTCGGCGAGGTCAGCGCGATGCCGATCCGGGGTTGCAGGAAATTCTCCACTTGAAGGCCGCCCGAGAGAGATGACGTCCCCAGCCTCGCCGTAAAATCGTTCCAGGACGCGTGGTCGCCGTCCACCTTCACCAGGCCGGAGAGTCCTTTGAGAGGCTGCCTCATCGAGGCGTCGCGATAGCTGACATCGCGCAACTTGAGAGACCCCTTGAAGCGGATGGCCTCGAGCCGCTCCAGGGGGAGCGTGGCGGATCCCTCGAGGTCCAGCGTGCCGCCGACATCCAATCCTCGTGCCTGCGCCACACCCAGCCAGGGCAGAAGGGGCACCAGGTCCGCGGCCCGGAACGACGAGGCGCGCGCCTGGGCTTCGAGGGTGGCGCCGCCGTCCCGAGCGGTCAGGCGCCCCTCCGCCGCCAGGCGGCTCCCCCCCAGCCCGATGGACAGGTCGATCCGGGTCTCGCCCCCATCCCCCCCGCCGGCGACGGTGACGTCCAGGGGACCTATCACCGCCCGCGAACGCTTTCCCGGCACGACCGCGTCGTCATAGATCGTCACCGTGCCGGTCCGCACGACGGCGCGAGCCACCATGACCGATGCGCCCGAGGGACCCGCGGCCACGCTGCGCCCGGCGGGCGCCGCACGTGCGGCGGAGGCGCGTTCGAGCAGATCGTCGAAGTTCCAGCGCCCGCGCCCGTCCCGGATCAGGGTCACCGATGGGCGGTTCAGAATGATGGTCTCGAGGGTGATCCGGCCGCGCAGCAGGTCGAGGAGGCCGAGACGGATCGAAAGGGACCGGGCCCGGAGGGCCTCACGCCCCGGGTAGCGCGGCGAATCGGCGACGGCGAAGGAGTCGACCGCCAGGCTCGGAGCGGGCAGCAGGGCGAAGTGGATGGGGCCCAGGGTCACGGCCCTCCCGGTCGCATCCTGGAGCGCAGATGCGATCGCCGGACGGTAGCGGTTGACGTCCAGCAAGAGCGGCAAGGCGAACGCCGCGGCGATGAGGAGCAAAACGAGCGCCGCGGCGGCCATCATCCCGAGGCGAGCCCAGCGTGGTCCGATCACCTGATTCTCCTGGTTAGAAGGGCCAGTCGGCTGTGGTGCCGCCGGCATGGGGCGCTGGTCCCCCCGGCCATTCGTCGGCTGCGACAGCTCCTTCAGCGACTACGTCGAGGGCGAGGTCGCGCGCCCCCCCACCATGCGGCCGGTGCTCTGCGAGGAGGAGGACCGGACCATTACCCACGCTGACCCCGAAAGGACCCGCTTTTCAATTCGCCCTTCCGGATGTAGGCACGGGCCAGGCGACGTGCGCGGGAGTAGCCCAGGAGCGACCCCCAGCGGCCCGCTCTGATCCGCTGCCGAGCCTCGCCGATCTTACGTCGCGCGGCCTCCTCGCCGAGCGCCACGCATTCCTCCACCGCCGAGAAGTCCGCCCAGTGAACATGGTCCACCTGGGGCTCGATCAGAATGTCCGCGAAGCGGCATTGCATGTCCTTGAGCGCCTCCGCCTTCAGGGCGTTGGCCCGCACCATGATGTTGAGCCCGTTCCGGAAGGCCGCCGCGTCCTCGATCTCCTTCGAGACGTCGACGGCGATGACCATATCGGCTCCCAGCCGCAGCGCCGGGATCACCGGGATCTTGCTGATCCATCCGCCGTCGATGAGCAGGCGCCCGTCGATCGGCACCGGCGGCAGGAGCCCTGGGACCGCGCTGCTGGCGCTCACGGCGCGTCGCAGCGATCCCTGGTGCAGGATGACTTCCTCGCCGCGCTCGATGTCGGCGGCAACGGCGGCGAACGGGATGGCCGTCTCTTCGATCGACACGTCATCGAGCAGCGCGTTCATGTTGTGCTCGAACTGCTGCGCCGAGATCCACGAAGTCTTCGCCATCGAAAACGAGAAGAAGATCCCCTTCTTGACGAGGGAAATGAAGTTATAGAAAAGACCGGGGCGCGCCTCGCGGCTCTCCTTGAGGAAATCGAACTTGGCGCGCTGGAATTCCTTGGAGAAAATGAAGTCGAGGAAGCGCCGCTCCGTGGCGGAAGCGCTGCGGGTGGTGGCGTAGACTCCGCCGACGAGAGCGCCGATGCTCGTCCCCACGATCAGGTCGACCGGGATCTCGCTCTCTTCGAGAACCTTGAGCACACCGAGGTGGGCCAGGCCCCGGGCTGCTCCGCCGCCCAGCGCGAGCCCGACCTTGAATCCTTCGAACATGGCGCCATCTCCGCTGACGAGGCCGTCATCGCCCCGCCCTAAATATAGTCGGCTCTCTCCAGAAGGCCATTCACGCGGGCCTTCCGGCCCGGGCCATCGGCCGGGGAGCGCCCCTGAGCGGCGGCCGCCCGCGCCTCGCGTGACGACAGGTCCGCCGCAGCGGGCATGCCGGGCAGTCGGGGTTGCGGGGCCGGCAAAGTCGCCGGCCGAGCGTGATCAGGTTGACGTGCGCAACCAGGTAGCGGGAGGCGGGTATGAGCCCGGCCAGAACGGCGTGGCTCGTGGCCGGGGTCGCCCCGGAGGAGACCCACCCCACTCTCCGGGCCACCCGATGGATGTGCGTGTCGACGGGGAACGCAGCGTGGCCGCAGGCGAACAGGAGAACGCAGCAGGCCGTCTTGTCCCCGACGCCCCGGAAGCCCGACAGGTACCGCCGCGCTTCCTCCGCGGGCATTCGTCTCAGGACGTCCAGGTCGAGGCGGCCCCGCTCTTGACGCACGCGTCGCAGCACCTCCTGGATGATCCGGCTCTTGATGTGGGCCAGGCCCCCGCACCGGATCGCTTCCTCGATCCGGGCGGGATCCGCTTCCATGACCGATTCCCAGGTCGGGAACGCCTGGCGCAGGCTGCGGAAGGCACGGTCGCGGTTCAGGTCGTTGGTGTTCTGCGACAGGATGGTCAGGATCAGCTCGTCCAGAGGCGGCAAGGAGCGTCCGAGACGCGGCCTGCCGAACGCCGCCTCAAGCCGGTCGAGGCCTCCCGCAACGCTGCGACGCAAGCTGCGGTAGTCCAACGCCGATCCCCCGGGGCCACGCCATCGGCCGGGTGCATTGTAACGGACGCCGGCGCGCCGTGCCACCCGGCGTCCTGGACCGGTGTGGTAGAATTCCGTCCAGGCGCCAGTTGTGAAGGCAGGTGCCGGGGCACGGCGGCGTGCGCGGCGCGGCCCGCATCCTTCGGTGCATCCCGGTTCCGCCGGCCAGTTCCGGAGAGGTGGCCCCGTGATGTGCGACACCCGAGCGGCCGCCAACGATCCCTACACCGAAGCCCGGCATCGTATGGCCCGCGATCAGATCGAAAAACGCGGCGTGAGGGACCCCAGGGTCCTGGCGGCGATGGAGTCGGTGCCGCGCCATCTGTTCGTCCCCGAATCCCATCGCGCCATGGCGTACGATGACGGCCCGCTGCCTATTGGAGAGGGACAGACGATCTCCCAGCCTTACATCGTGGCATTCATGACCGAGGCGATCCGGCCTCGGCCCACCGACCGCGTCCTGGAGGTCGGGACCGGCTCGGGATACCAGGCGGCAATCCTGGCCTCCCTCGTCGCCGAGGTCTTCAGTCTGGAGATTCGCCCGGCGATGGCCGAGTCGGCGCGCCGGCAGCTCGAAGCGCTCGGCTGCCGCAACGTGATCGTGAGGGTCGGCGACGGCCACCATGGATGGCCGGGGGAGGCGCCGTTCGACGCGATCGTCGTGACGGCGGCCCCGGACGAGGTCCCGCCCCTTCTCGACCAGCTGAGAGTGGGAGGGACCATGGTCGTCCCGATCGGATCCGAGATGGCCGATGCCCAGGATCTCGTCCGGCTGACACGCACCACCCAGGGCGCAGAGCGAGAGACGCTCCTTCCCGTCCGCTTCGTGCCGATGACCGGGGATGCCCGCCGTCCGGTCTGAATTCGTCACCCAGGAGAACGCATGGCCAAGGTCATCACGCCCCGGAGCGAAGACTACTCTCGCTGGTACACGGACGTCGTCACGCAATCCCAGATGGCGGACTACTCCCCCGTCAAGGGTTGCATGGTGATCCGCCCGCTGGGCTACAGCGTGTGGGAGGGAATGCAGCGCGAGCTCGATGCCCGCTTCAAGGAGACCGGCCACCAGAACGCCTACTTCCCGCTGTTCATTCCCGAGTCGTACTTGCACAAGGAGGCGAAGCACGTCGAGGGATTCGCGCCGGAGTGCGCGGTCGTCACCCACGGTGGCGGCAAGAAGCTCGAGGAGCCGCTGGTGGTCCGTCCGACCTCCGAGACCATCATCTACGCGATGTATGCAAAGTGGATCCGCTCCTACCGGGATCTGCCCGTGCTCATCAACCAATGGGCGAACGTCGTTCGTTGGGAGATGCGCACCCGCCTCTTCCTGCGCACCACGGAGTTTCTCTGGCAGGAGGGCCACACGGCCCACGCCACCGAGGCGGAGGCGGAGGACGAGGCGCTCCGGATCCTCGAGATCTACCGCCGCTTCGTCGAAGATCACATGGCCACACCGGTCTACACGGGGCTCAAGACCGAGAGCGAGAAGTTCGCGGGAGCGCTGCGCACCTACTGCATCGAGGCGCTGATGCCCGACGGCAAGGCGCTGCAGGCCGGGACCTCCCACAACCTCGGCCAGAACTTCTCCAAGGCGTTCGAGGTGAAGTTCCAGACCCAGGAAGGCGACTGGGCTCACGTCTGGCAGACCTCGTGGGGGGTCTCCACCCGGCTCATCGGGGCGCTCGTGATGGAGCACGGCGACGACAACGGACTGTCGCTGCCGCCGCGGCTCGCTCCCGTCCAGGTGGTGATCGTGCCGATCTGGAAGACCGACGAGGAGAAGCGGCGCATCGCCGAGGTGGCGCGCCTCGCGGTGGAGGAGCTCAAAGGCGCCTTCCGGGTGCAGGCGGACCTGCGGGATGAGGTCTCCCCGGGATGGAAGTTCAACGAGTGGGAGCTCAAGGGCGTCCCGCTGCGCCTGGAGATCGGGCCGAAGGACCTTGAGAAGGATCAATTCCTGGCGGTGCGGCGCACCGACCGGAAGAAGACTCCGGTGCCACGCGGCGCCCTCGTCGCGCGGACCGGTGCGCTTCTCGAGGAGATCCAATCCGAGATGCTGGAGAAGGCGCGCGCCTTCCTGCGGCAGAACACCCGGGACGCGACCGACTACACGGCGTTCAAGAAGGCCCTCGACGAGGTCGGCGGGTTCTTCCGGGCCCACTGGTGCGGCTCCCCGGAGTGCGAGCGGCGGATCAAGGACGAGACCAAGGCGACGATCCGGTGCATCCCCCTGGAGGGGAACCGCGAGGAGGGAAGGTGCCTGATTTGCGGGGCCCGGTCGGCCAGGTGGGTCTACCTGGCGCGGGCTTACTGACGCGACGGGCGGCGACCGCCGCGCTGGCGCTGGTGCTGGGCGCCGGTGCGCTGGCGCAGGAACCGCCCCCGCCGACCCCCTCTACGCCGCCACGCGCCGCCTCCGGACCGGTTTCGGTGCGATTCGTCGAGCCCACGGCACCGGGGCTCATCCTGGGCGAGACCCGCATCACGATCGAAGCCTCGACGTCCCCCGAGTCGCGCATCGTGCGTGTCGAGATCTACGTCGACGGGAACCTTCTCACGACCCTCGATGCGCCGCCCTACACCGTCACCTGGAACGCCGGCCGCGACTTCGCACGGCGCGTCCTCAAGGCGGTGGCCCTGGACGCGGCCGGCCGCCGCGCCGAGGCGGTCCTGGTGGCGCGGCCCCTGAACGTCGGCCAGTACGAGGAAGTGCGCCTGGTGAACGTCTACGCCACGGTCCGGGACCGCAAGGGGAACCCGGTGCTCGATCTGGTCCGGGGCGATTTCACGCTGCTGGAGGACGGCGTGCCCCAGGCGCTGTCCCACTTCGCCTCCGCCCGGGTGCCGCTCACCGTAGCCCTCCTCGTCGACGCCAGCAACAGCATGAACCTGGGCGGCAAGCTCGACCTGGCCCGCAAGGCGGCGGAGGACTTCGTGGACAGCGTCGACAGGGAGGATCGGCTGATGGTCCTCCCCTTCAGCGACGACCTGCAGGGCCTCAAAGAACCCGTCTCCGACCGACGCCGGCTCAAGGAGGCCATCGAAGGGATCCACGCCGCGGGAGGCACGGCCCTCTACGACGCCCTCTTCAAGGCCTCCGATCTCCTGGCGGGATCGGAAGGCCGCCGCGCGATCGTGCTCCTGTCGGACGGACGCGACCAGGCGCTCACGGAGAACGAGCCCGGCAGCCTGCACCTGTTCGAGGAGGCGCTGGAGAGGGCCCATCGCACCGAGGTGGCGATTTATGCCGTCGGTCTGGGCCGTCACCTGGAGAACGAGATGGACCTGCAGCTGACCCGCAGCCTGAAAGATATCCTGGAGGCGCTGGCCCGGCAGACCGGCGGACGGTCCTACTTTCCCGATCGGCCGGGGCAACTGTCCGCCATCTACCGCGAGGTGGCCTCGGACCTCAAGCACCAGTACGCACTGGCCTACACACCCGCGAACCGGACCCGTGACGGACGCTGGCGGACGATCGCGCTGCGGGTTCGCGATCCGGAGGCCACGGTGCAGGCGCGCGCCGGCTACTACGCGCCGGGTCCCGCGATCCCCTGAGCCGCCACTGCGTCCGCGCGCCCGCGCAGCCTCCTTATCAGCACGAGGTTCCGCGTGTAGACGAACAGCCCCGCGAACTGCCCGAGCGTGAAGACCAGATCGTGCCGGTACCAGAAAGCGTACACGAGCAGCATCGCCCCGCCTGCCAGGCTGAGGTACCAGAACACCTCCGGCACGGTGCTGCGGCCCCGGCGCTCGGAGGCCACCCATTGGACCAGGAACCGCAGGGTGAAGAAGGCCTGTCCCAGAAGCCCGAACAGCACCCAGGCGTTGACGTGCATCAGGTGCTCAAGATTCATCCTTCACCTCGTAACGCAGCTTGCGCCGCTTCATCCACCGCACCGCCATGAGGTCCATGAAGGAGGGCACCAGGCGGTTGGAGATGCCGTACTTCGACTCCCCCGAACGACGCGGGCGATGGCCCACCGGCGTCTCCCTCACACGAAAGCCTTCCATCTTGAGCAGCGTCGGGAGGAAGCGGTGCATGCCGCTGTAGAGGACGAGCCTCGACAAGGCCTCCCGGCGGTAGGCCTTGAGCGAGCAGCCTGTGTCGGAGATTGATTCGTCACTGAGGCGGTTGCGCACGTAGTTGGCGACCCGGGAGGAGACGCGTCGCACCCAGGTGTCCCGGCGCCGGGCGCGCACGCCGACCACCGCGTCCCACCCCTCGAGGTCGGCCAGGAGGCGCGGGATGTCGGCCGGATCGTTCTGCAGGTCGGCATCAAGGGTGACGATCACGCGGCCCCGCGCGCGCCGGAAGCCGGCGTCCATGGCGGCCGTCTGGCCTGCGTTGCGGGCGAAGCTGACGAGGCGCACGCGCCGGTCCCCTTTCCGCAGCTCTGCGAGCACGCCCCCGCTGCCGTCCGTGCTGCCGTCGTCGACGAACAGGATCTCGTACGGCCGCCCGAGGCCGAGGAGCACCGCGGTCACCTCCGCCAGCAGGGGCGCGAGGTTGTCGCGTTCGTTGTAGACGGGGATGACGACGGAGATGTCGACGTCCGGGTCGCGCTCGCCGCTCACGTCAGTTGAAGATCCAGAGGCGCCTCAAGGCGCTCATCCAGCGGTGGCGGCGCGCCTCGGTGGATGTCAGAAGGTGCGGCGCCAGCCGCGACTTCCATTTCAGGACCGCGGCGGTGTCGACGCGGCGCAACACCGGGAAGAGCAGCCGGACGCCCAGGCCGCCCGGCGCGAAGCAGAATGAAGCGTTGAAGTCGATGATGCGGGGCGATCCGTCCTCGCCGACCAGGATGTTGTCCCGCTTGCGCAGGTCGATGTGCGCGACCCCGCGACGGTGGATCGAGTCGACCAGGCGATCGAGGCGTCCGAACATCATCGTACGCTCACCCGGCTTCAACCGGCACCAGCGCGTAATCCGTTCGCCCTCGACGCGCTCCATCAGCACGCCCCAGGGGCCGGCTTCGCCGTAGCAGGCGGGGATGCCCGGGATGCCCTGCAACCGCGTGAGAGCGCGGATCTCGCGCCCGATCTGGCGCCGGCCAAGAAGGCGTGACAGCCAGGATTTGTCCGCGAAGTCCTTGAGGATCGCGCGGTCCCCCGCCAGGGCGACCTCCTTGACATCGGCCTTGAACCAGCCCCCTCGCTGCACCAGGGTCACCGTCATCAATGACTCGTCCGTCGCCGCGGCGGTCTGCGCCACTTCGTGCTCCTGTGCTATCCTTCGCCTTCGTGAGGGCATGCGATCTTACCATACCGCTTCCAGGCCTCATGGTGGCTCCGTCCGTTCCGACCATCTCCACGCCGACCCCGACACGCGAGAGCCTGACCGGGCGTCCCCGCACCCGGCTCCACGAAGGACGTAATTTCACCAAGGCTTCGGTGGACCTGGTCGAGTTGGAGGGGCGGTCGCTGGTCGTCAAGGATGTCATGGGCCGTCCCTGGCCGGTGCGCCGGCTTCTCGGCCCGTGGCAGCTCGACCGGGAGGCGCGCGCCTACGCGCGACTCGGGTGCGTGCCGGGAGTGCCCCGCTTCCTGGGGCGCCTGGACCCGCAGGCGATCGTTCTGGAGTACATCCCCGGCCGGACGCTGGCCTCGATCCGCCCCGGAGACCTCCCCGGCTCCTTCTTCGACGGCCTCGATCTCCTGGTGCAGGCGCTGCACGCCGCCGGCGTCGCCCACGGCGATCTGCACCGCCACGACGTCCTGGAGGGTCCAGGTGGTCGCCCCTACCTGGTCGATTTCTCGACCTGCCTGGTCGAGGGCCCGGGGTCGGGCCCGCTGCGACGGTTCCTCTTCGACCAGATGCGTCGCGCCGATCTCCGCTCGGTTGCAAGGCTGCGCCGGCGCCTTGCTCCCCTCCCGGGAGCGCCGCTTCCCCCGCAGCCGCTTTTCTACCGCATCGGGACGGTTCTGCGCGGCCTGATTCGCGGCGCCCGGCGGCCCCGCGGCGCGCCCTAGATCTGCTATCCTTGGCGCCGGCCGGGCGGGACGCTGGGCCGCGTGCTCCCGGGCACGGCGGAGGTGTCGTGATCAAGGATGTCCGTCTCAAGCCGCTCAAGGTGATCCCCGACGAACGGGGGCGCCTCATGGAGACGCTCCGCTGCGACGACGACCTGTTCATCAAGTTCGGCCAAGCCTATATCACCACGGCCTACCCGGGCGTCATCAAGGGCTGGCACTACCACAAGATCCAGGTCGACAACTTCGTCGGCGTGAAGGGCATGTTCAAAGTGGTGCTGTACGACGACCGGGAGAACTCTCCCACGCGCGGGGAGGTGAACGAGTTCTTCCTCGGCGTGCACAACCCCACCTTGCTGCAGATCCCCCTGCTGGTCCTGCACGGCTTCAAAGCGATCGGAACCGAGGAAGCCATCATGCTCAACCTGCCGACCGAGCCGTACCGTTACGATGCGCCCGACGAGTACCGCGTCGATCCCCGCACCCCCTCGGTCCCGTACGACTGGGCCCTCAAGGAAAAGTGACGCCATGAAGGGGGTCATCCTCGCCGGGGGGCTCGGGACGCGCCTGCACCCGCTCACGAAGATCACCAACAAGCACCTGCTCCCGATTTACGACCGGCCGATGATCCACTACCCGTTGCTGACGCTGGTCGGCGCCGGCCTGCGCGACATCCTGATCGTCACCGGCGGGAACCACGCGGGGGAGTTCCTGCGCCTCCTGGGAAACGGGAAGGAGTTCGGACTGGAGGACATCGCCTACACCTATCAGGAGGGGGAGGGCGGGATCGCGGACGCCCTCTCCCTGGCCCGGCACTTCGCCGACGGCGAGAAGATTGTCGTGATGCTGGGTGACAACATCATCGAAGGAGATATCAAGCGATCGGTGCAGGCCTTCGCCGATCAGCCTGGCGGCGCCCGGCTGCTCCTCAAGCGCGTCGCGGACCCCGGCCGTTTCGGCGTCCCGGAATTCCGCGACGGTCGCATCGTCTCGATCGAGGAAAAGCCCAGGAACCCGAAATCCGACTATGCGGTCGTCGGCGTCTACATGTACGACCCGACGATCTTCGACATCATCGCAACGCTCAAGCCGTCCGAGCGCGGCGAGCTGGAGATCACCGACGTCAACAACGCCTATATCAAGCGCGGCGATCTGCAGCACGACGTGCTCGAGGGCTGGTGGACCGACGCCGGGACGTTCGAGTCGTTGTTTCGCGCCAACCAGCTCGTGCGTGAGAAGAAGATCGAGACCCTGACCGCCCGCCTCGGGTGAAGCCCATGACGCGCGTGCTGATCACGGGCGGCGCGGGCTTCATCGGATCCCATTACGCCCATCACGCCCTCGCCCGTCACCCCGAGTGGCAGGTCACCGTCCTCGACAAGCTGACGTACGCCGGCAACCCGGACAACCTGAAGGACCTCGAGGGGCACGCGCGTTATCGTTTCCTCCGCGGCGACGTGGCCTCGCGCGAGGACGTGGCGCTGGCCATGGAAGGCGGCGCCGACATCGTGCTCAACTTCGCCGCGGAGACGCACGTCGATCGCTCGATCGGCGATCCGGAGGGCTTCATCCGCACCGACATCTACGGCGCCTACGCCCTCCTCGAGGCAGCGCGGTCGCGCGGTGTCAAGCGCTTCCTCCAGATCTCCACCGACGAGGTCTACGGCAGCGTTCCGCAGGGAGCCAGCCGCGAGGAGGACGCCCTGATGCCGTCGAACCCCTATGCCGCAAGCAAGGCCGCGGCCGACCGCCTCGCCTACTCGTACCACGCGACTTACGGGCTGCCCGTGCTGATCACGCGCGCCTCGAACAATTTCGGTCCGAACCAATACCCCGAGAAGCTGATCCCGCTGTTCGTCACGAACGCTCTCGATGATCAAGCGCTGCCCCTCTACGGCGACGGGCTGAACGTGCGCGACTGGCTCTTCGTGGGCGACCACTGCGAGGCTCTCGACGTGGTCCTCGAGCGAGGCACCCCCGGCCAGGTCTACAACGTCGGCGGCGGCAACGAGCGGCGCAACATCGACATCAGCCGGGCCATCCTCGAGCGGCTCGGCAAGCCCCCCGGTCTCGTGCGCTCCGTCTCCGACCGGCCGGGGCACGACCGGCGTTACGCCCTCGACTGCCGCAAACTGCGATTGCTCGGATGGTCGCCGCGCACTCCCTTCGACGAGGGGCTCGAAGAGACCATCGCGTGGTACGCGGACCATCGGGATTGGTGGGAGAAGATCAAGTCGGGGGCCTACCTGGAGTACTACCGGAAGCAGTATCGCCTGTAGGCGACCGCTCCCGCACGCGGACCCCGAGCAGCACGCCGTTGCGACCCAGCCGATAGTCCATCTCAAGCACCGGCCGGCCCGCGCTGGCGGTGTCCCAGTAGCGGAAGCTCGACTCGAACCCCTGCGCCGTCTCCTCGACCGTGAGGCGCGACAGCGCGTCGGGCCCGTCCAGCCCCTCCGCCACGCTCTTCATCGCGTCCTCGGGCCGGGGCCCTTCGCGCGCGGTCTCTACCGCGGCGAGCGCGGCATCCGTGAGGACCAGCTCGGGATGGAGCCCGGCGAGTCCCAGGTAGCAGCCGATCATGTCGACGGCTTCGCCGGGGTCCAATCGCAGCGCCTCCTTCGCGACCTCACGGTTGAACCGCCGGCGCACGTCCTCGGTGGGTTCGGGAGGCATGCGGTTCAGGTTGATGAGCGGGAGGGTCCTGAATCCTCGCACGCCGACCACCTTCCATATTCCGTCGCAGCCGTCCGTGCAGACGACGTAGAGGCGCAACCTGCGCAGCGGCGGGCACGGGACCCGTTCCACCTCCGCGCGGGTCCAGCGTCCCGGAAAGACCGCTTCGAAGGCCGCCAGCCGGCGGCTGATCCCTTCCGGGACGGGAGCCAGACCGAAGGCCCAGAGGACGACCAGCCCCAGGACCGCGATCCCCGCGCCCGCCGCGACGCGCAGCAGCCTCACGGCGCCGATGCCCGTTCGAGGAGGTGGTACTCCTGGCTGCCGACCCGGCCCCGCAGGATTTCCACCACCCCGGCAGGCAGCGCCGCGCGCACTTCCCGCAGCTTCCCCTCTTCGATGAGCAGATCGCGTCGCCCGGGCAGAGCGAGGTAGGCCAGCACCCTTTCCGGCGTGTCCAGCGGCTCGGCGAAGCGGCCGGTGTAGAACACCCACGCGTCTCTCTTCTGCTCGGTGGTCGCGAAGCGCGCTCCCGGGTCGAGCCGCGCCTTCACCTGCTCGGCGAAGCCCTTGATGTTCTGGTAGGCGTTCACGCGCGGCACGGCGGCGCCCACCACGACCAGCAGCGCGATCCCGGCCGAAACGGCCAGGCAGGCCGGCGCGCCGGCGCCCCCGCGCCGGCGCACCAGGACGCACGAGGCAATCCCCCCGCCCAGCAGGCTCAGGCCCACGATGGCGGCCACGGGGGCGAGGGATGGAAAGCGGGCGCGCGCCAGGAACGGCAGTCCGATGGCGAGAAAGGCGCCGGAGGCGATCCAGAGGGCCAGAGGGGGGAGCAACCGCCGCCGGGCCGCCCGCCCGCCGGTGGACCCCGGCGCGCCGGCCTGCGCCAGGAGCCTTCCGACCAGGATCGAGGCCGCCGGGTAGAGAGGGATGATGTAGACGCCGCGCTTCCCCGTCGACAGCGAGAAGAACACGAGGATGGCGACGATCCAGGTCACCAGAAACGTGACCGATCGCCTGTGGTGCGCTTCCTCCGGAGCGTACCCCTGTGCGATCCCCCAGGGGAAGGCAAGGCTCCAAGGAAAGAACCCGGCGGGAAAGCGCCACAGGTAGTACCAGACCGGATGCCGGGAGTTCCAGGCGTCCACGTAGCGCTCCACGTTCTGGTGCACCAGGACCTGGACGGCGAAGGCGGCCCCGACGCGGTGGGCGAAGATCCCGAACCATGCCAGGGTGACCGCCAGGTACAGGGCAATCCCGGACGGCAGGAAGACCCGGCGCACGGCGAGGAGGTCGCGCTCCAAGAGCATCGCAGGCAGGACCGCCAGGAGGGGCAGAAGCAGGCCGACGGGGCCCTTGGCGAGCGTGGCCAGGCCCATCAGGATCCAGGCCCCGCGCACGACCCAGGGCGCCCGCTCGGGCGCGGTCCACGAACGCCAGAGCAGGACGACGGCGGAGAGGACGAAGAGGCTGAGCGTCATGTCGATCGAGGCCCAGCGTGCGCGCTCGACGATCTGGACCGAGGTCGCGAAGACCAGCGCGCCGTACAACCCGGTACGCCGCTCGTACAGCGACGCCCCGAGCCAGTATGTCAGGAGGAGCGCGAGCAAGCCGGCGACCGCGGACGGCAGCCTCGCCGCCCACTCGTCGACCCCTCCAAGGAGGCGGCCGAACCCGTTGATGGCCCAGAAGAACAGCGGCGGCTTGTCCGTGTACAGGCGATCGTCGAGCGACAGGACGGCGTAGTCGGCCCTCTGCCACATCTCGCGCGCCACCAAGGCGAAGCGCGGCTCGTCCGGCGGCCACAAATCGTGCGAGCCGAGGCGCCAGACGAAGAGGGCCAGCCCGGCCAGCGTCAAGATCAGCAGGTCCCGCGCGCGCCCCTCTTCGAGGCCGGCCCGTCGCACGTTGACAGCCCCCCCGGAGTTCATTAGCATGCCCGCCTCGTCGCGGGGCATGGCCGTGGGAGAGCGAAGCAGGATCCTCGGTTGGGCGCGGATCGCGTCGGTCTACTCATTCATCGCCGTCCTCGTCGTCCTGTCCCGTCCGACCCCGCCGCCTCTCGCCGCCTGCGGCGCCCTGGTGCTCCTGGGCGAAGCGCTGCGGGTCTGGGCCGCTGGGCACCTGGTCAAGTCGGCACGCTTGGCGACCTCCGGCCCCTATGCCTACACGCAGAACCCGCTCTACCTCGGCCGCCTCCTCATCCTCACCGGTCTCGCCGTCGCGGCCCGCAGCGAAGCCCGCTGGAACCTCGCGGCCTTGGCCGTGGGATACGCCGTCTTCTTCCTTTATTATCTGCCGCGCAAGCTGCGCGTCGAAGGGGCCCGCCTGGCCCGCCTCCACGGCCCGGCGTTCGAGGCCTACCACGCCAGGGTTCCGATCCTCTTCCCGGGGCTGAGCCGCTATCCGGGCGAGAAGCTCGCCTGGTCGTTCGGGCGGATGGTGCGCAACCAGGAGCCCATGGTGATCGCCGGACTCCTCGTCGTCTTCGCCTTCCTTTCCTGGAAGACCGCGGGCGGGTGATCAGGCCGCCGCGGAGAGGAGCAGATCGGCCAGCCGGCTGCCGATGAGCGAAGCTTCGAAGCGCTCGCTCACCACCCGCCGGCCGCGTTCACCCAGGGCCATGGCGCCCGGCCTGTCGGCGACAAGGCGTGACAGCCCGTCCTCCCATTCCCCCTGGGTGTGTGCGAACAGGCCGCTCTCCCCCTCGCTGACGAGATCGCGGTTGGCGCCGACCGGCGAGCAGATCACGGGCACGCCCGCCGCGTGGTACTGCAGGATCTTGAGACCGCACTTGCCACGCGAGAAGGGCGTATCGTCCAGCGGCATCAATCCCACGTCGAGGTCCATCAGGTCGGAGGCCTCGCGCTGCGCGTCCCAGATCTTCTTTTCCATCGGCACCCCGGGCAGGTCGGTGAAGGCGTTGCAGATCTGGACCAGCCGCGTGTCCGGGTAACGCGCGCAGACCGCGCGCAACGGACCCGCGAGCGACGCCAGGTACGGGAGGCTGGGGCGGCTGCCGATCCACCCGATGCGCGCGCCGTCGCGCCGCTCCAGGCGCCGGGCGCGCGCCCGCGCCACGGCCTCTTCGGGGAAGGGCGTCAAGTCGACAGCCGTCGGAAGGACCTGGACGTCGGAGGCGAAGCGCGAGGCGTAATCGGCCAGGTAGCGGTTCCCCGCCAGCACCCTGCGGCTGCGCCGCAGGATGGCCTGCAGGCGCCGGCTCCGGGAGGCGGCCCTGCGCTCGGCGGGCCCCGCGCCATAGCGCTCGCCTTCGGAGGGGCTCACGCTGAACACGGCGTCGTCGAGGTCGAAGACGAAGGGGGCGTCCCCGAGGACCAGGCGGAGTTTCCAGCGGGGGAAGAGCTTCTTTTGAAGGAGCACCAGGTCCGCCCGGCGCGCGCGACGCGCCAGGTCGGCGATGTCCAGCACGCCGCGCCTCTTGGCCACGAACACCTCCGCCGCGATGCCCCGCCCGCGCAGGCCGTGGAGGTGCTGCATGATCCGGAACCGGCTGCTGGGATGTTCGCTTCCCCCGCTCAGGACGCACAGCAGACGCATGCGCGCCGGACGTTAACAGATGCCTCCGCCCCGGTCAACGGATGCTAGAATCGACCCCATGTCGGAGCAGGCCACGGACCGCGCCCCACTCCTGAGCGTCGTGATCCCCACGTACGGCAAGGCCGAGACGCTGCCCTTGGTGGTCCGCGCCCTAGAACGCCAGATCGTGCCGCGGGACGCCTTCGAGGTGGTGGTGATCGACGATGGCTCGCCCGACGGGACGGCCGGGACGCTGGCCCGGCTCATCGCCGAGAGCCCCCTGCGGCTGCGGTGCTTCCGCCAGCAGAACCGCGGGGTCTCCTCGGCGCGCAACCGGGGAGTCCTCGAGTCCCGTGGGACGATCATCCTTTTCATCCAGGACGATATCGTGGCCGCCCCCGATCTCCTGTCGCGGCACCTGGCGCTCCACGCTCGCCATCCTGAAGTGACGGCGGCAGCGGCGGGGCGGGTCGTCTGGCCTCCCGACTGGAGTCTCGATCACTTCATGCGTTGGCTCGATCGAGGTGGTCCGCAATTCAAGTATCACGAGGTGACGGGCCAGTCTACGCTCGATTACCGGCACTTCTACACCTGCAACGTGTCGCTCAAGAGAGCCGCGCTCATCGCGCACCCTTTCGACGAGGAGATCGTCTACGGCTTCGAGGACATCGATCTCGCGTACCGGCTGGAGGCCGAGGGGTTCGTCTTTCACTTCGACGAACTCGCGCTGGGGTACCACCACCATCGCCGCTCGTTCGAGGACTTCAAGCGGCGCCAGTTCACCGCCGGCCAGTCGCTCTACGTGCTCATCCGCAATCATCCCGAGCTGGAAGGGAAGACGGGCATCGTGCGCATCTCCGCGATGAAGCGTCTGCGGACGCGGATGCGAGGGATCGCCTTCCCCCTGGCGCAGCGCCTGGGTGCTTCGAGGATGGTCGAGAAGTACTGGCAGGCGGAGCTCGACACGCAGATGGTGCGGGGATACCGGCTGGCGATGGAGCGGGACCGTGCGCGCGCTCACTCCGAAGGCACGGGCGGTCCCCAGGAGATGCGCAGGCCGCCGGGCGCCGCGTCGATCGACACGCGCTGAGGACGCCGCCAGGCGCGGCCACCCCGGTGGGAATCGACCAGCAGGCGCCCCACGGTCAGCGCGTTGGCGTAGCCGAAGTAGACGTCCGGCAGCCAGTGCCGGTCCTGGTTGTTCCGCTGGTAGGCCACGAGACCTGCCCCCCCGTACAGCCCCCAGGCGCCGAAGCGCTTCCAGAACCTCACGGCGCGCGTGTCGTCGCCCTCGATCAGGAGGTGGCGCTCGATGATCGGAGCCAGCAACGAGGCCGCGACGGTCACGTCGCCGGAGACGCTGTGGCCCGGACCGCCCAAGAGCCGCACCTTCGTCCCCCGCTCCGGCCGTTCGGTGGTCAGCACCCTCTGACCGACACCCGTGATCGTCGCGGCGAAGGCGAGGTTCTCCATCAACAGGGCCGCGGTCTCTTTGTCGTACCCGGAATCGCGGGCGGCGCCGGTCAGGTAGAAGCCGAGGGCGACGATCGGCACCGCCGCTCCCTTGCCCATCGTCCGGACGTCCTGGAGGAACGCATCGCGAGAGCGCGTACGGTTGCGCTGCGCCGCTTCGCGGACATCCTCCCGCGCGGCGTACAGGGCCGCCCCGGTCCCCAGGACCCACGCGACCTTCGTCCAACCCTCCCGATCCAGGTGGAACGGGCGGCCGAAAACGTACCGCGCGTCCCGCCCGACCTGTCTCCACTCGAGCGGCGCCTCCGAGCCCTGCCGGTGGCCTAGCGCGGGCGCCGATCCTTGCTCCTGCCCGGGGGCGGGCAGAGGGGAGGGATCGGGCTCGACCCGCTCCGCCGCCGCGCGGACGGTCGTCGCCTGCGGACAGAAAAGAGACAGCAGGAGCGCGGCACAAGGCCGAAGAAGGAGAGGGGGCCTTGCGGCCGCTCCCGACCTCATGGAGCCCCGCCCCGAGCGGCTCCCTCGTCCGGGGAGGAAGCGGCGCCGGCCGACACCAGCAGCATGCCACGATGACCCACCCGCTCCCGATCGACCACCTGGAGGGGGATGCCGAGCATGCGACGCTCGACCTCGAAACGGTCGTCCTCGATCAGGCAGAAGACCCTCTCCCCCGACCCCAGGAAAGCCGCCAGCGCCGGCCGATCCGGGAGCACCCGGATGAAGCGTCGCGTGTAGAACACGTACGCCGCGTGATAGTCGGGATACATCGCGAGCGGGGCGGCCCCGGCGAGCGCCGCGACACGCGCGCAGAACGGTCGCGCCGACTTGTAGCGATCGAGCGCCGGGAGGATGGTGAGCGCGATGGTCAGGTAGCAGACGACGAGGCCGGCGCCGAAGACCCCAAGCGCCGCCCCGCCGCCCCAACGGCGCAGGACGGCCAGCGCGGCGGCGAGCCCGAGCAGCGCGGCGGCGGCCAGGATCGCGGCGGGGTGGTGCAGCGCCGGCGCCTCCCGGGCGATCCGGGGCAGGAGGATCACCGTGGCCCCCGCCGCCAGCAGAAGGCCCCCGGCGAGCGACCAGGCGATCGGCCCGTCGAGCGGCGATGGCTCCCAGCCGAGGAGGGCCGTGTCCCAGAGACGGCCGATGAGGAGCGCCAGCAACGGCAGGAGCGGCAGCAGATAGACGCCGCGCTTCTCGGCCGAGAAGGTGAAGACGGCGAGGATCACCGCGATCCACGAGTAGATGTAGGCGACCTCCCGGTCACCGCGGCCGCCGCGGCGTGGAAAGGTGAGCGCCAGCGCCGCCGGGAGGAGGACGAGCCAGGGCAGCGTATCGAGAGGCAGGCTCGTCAGGGTATGCAGGAAGGGGCGGGGATGGTGCAGCCCGCGCGTGAAGCGCTCAAGCATGCGGGCGATGGCCTCCCCGACCGGGAAGGCGCCCCCCGAGGCCGCGTGGTAGGCGCCGAGCCAGAGGGCGGCAGGCGCCACGGCCAGCGGCAGGCCCCAGGGCAACCCGGCGCGGCGCAGGAACGGGAGATCCCGGCACGAAGCGAGGAACACCGCCACCGCGGCCAAGGGCAGGAGCAGGCCGAGGGGTCCCTTGGTGAGCGTGGCGAGCCCCAGCCCCAGATAGAAGGCGGCGAGCCAGCGCCGATCGCCTTCCGCACGGTGGGCCTGGTGGAAGGCCAGGCAGGAGAAGATCAGGAGAAGCGTCCAGAGCATGTCCGGGTGCGCCCAGCGCGCCTCCATGAAGTACTTCTGCGTGGTGATCAGGACGATCGCGGACAGGGCACCCGTGCGCCGGCCGAACAGGCCACGCCCGAGCGCGAAGAGGCAGACCGCACCCAGGAGCCCCGCCAGGCTGGCAGGCAGGCGCACCGTCAGCTCGGTGACCTCCCCCGCGGCGCGGGCGAGGGCGGCCGCGATCCAGAAGTAGAGCGGCGGCTTCTCGACGTACGGCAGGCCGTTGTCGTGCAGGACGACCCAGGAACCGGTCAGCAGGATCTCGCGCACGACCTCCCCGGTGCGCGGCTCATCCGGTGCCCAGAGATCGCGTCCGCCCAGATCGAGGGAGAAGAGCAGGAGGGCCAGCGGGACCACCAGCAGGAGACAACGGCGGTCGGTGCTGAAGATGCGGACCTTCAAGGACACCATCGACCGTGCTCCCGGAGGGGCGGGTACCCGCGTTCAGAGCGCCGAGGCCTCCGGTGCCGGCTCCGTGTCGCGGAACTGCAGGGCGTGCAGCCGCGCGTACAGGCCCTTGCGCTCCAGGAGGTCCGGGTGCGGACCGCGCTCGACGATCATCCCGCCCTCCAGGACGAGAATCGTGTCGGCGCGCCGCACCGTCGAGATCCGGTGGGCGATGACAAACACGGTCCTCCCTGCGATGAGGTTCTGCAGGGCGCCCTGCACCTCCGCCTCGGATTCCATGTCGAGCGAGGAGGTGGCCTCGTCCAGGATCAGGATCGGAGAGTCCTTGAGGATGGCCCGGGCGATCGAGAGCCGTTGCCGTTGCCCGAGGGAAAGCCGGTGGGCCGCCTCACCCAGCCGCGTGTCGTAGCCGTGGGGGAGGGCGCGTATGAAGGTGTCGGCGTAGGCGGCACGCGCCGCCTCGACGACACGCTCCAGCGGGATGTCCGTACGGCCGTAGGCGATGTTGTTGCGGACGGTGTCGTCGAACAGGAGCACTTCCTGCGTGACGAGCCCTATCTGCCGGCGCAGCGATGCCAGCGTCACGTCGCGCACATCGTGGCCGTCGATGAGCACGGCCCCCTGCGTCACATCGTAGAAGCGCGACAGCAGGTTGACCAGCGTCGACTTTCCCGCTCCGCTCGGCCCGACGAGGGCGACGACCTGGCCGGCCGGCACGGTCAGGTCGATGCCGCGCAGGACGGGGGCCTGGCCGTAGGCGAAGTGGACGCCGCGGAATTCGATCCGCTCGCGGAACGCCGGCAGCTCTATGGCGTCGGGCTTCTCGCGGATGCGGTTCTCGAGATCCATGATTTCGAAGACCCTTCGCGCCGAGGCCATCGACTGCTGCACCTCGTTGTAGATCTTCACCAGGTTCTTGATCGAGGTGTAGATCATGAAGAGCGCGGCGACGAAGGTGGCGAACTCGCCCGGTGAGAGCTTTCCCGAGTTGATGCGCAGCACCGCGTACCAGATGAGGATGGCGCCGCCGACGGCGCCCATCAGCTCCAGGACCGGGCCGCTCAAGGAGAGGAGCCGCGCCGCGCGTTTCTCGGCCCGCTGCATCCTGCTCAGCGCGGCGCTGAAGCGTTCGATCTCGAACTCTTCCATGCCGAAGGCCTGCACCACGCGCGTCGCGGCGAGTCCCTCCTTCATGATGCTGACCGCATCGCCCAGGCGCTCCTGGCTGCGGCGGCTCGTGACCTTGAGGCGGCTCCCGAAGCGGGCGACCGGGTGGAGGATGAGCGGCAGCAGCACCAGGCAGAAGGCGGCCAGGCGGGCGTTGAGATAGAACAGCCAGACGGCCTGGCCCAGGACGATCGCCACGAGACGAAAGATCTCGGCGAGGTCTCCCGAGACGGTGCGTTGGATGCGGCCCACGTCGTTCATCACGCGGGCGATCAGGAGGCCGGTCGGGTGCTCCGAGAAGAAGGCGGGCGATTGACGGTGGATGCGGGCGTAGAGATCCCGGCGCAGATCCAGGACCGCCTGCAGTCCCGTCCAGCGCGTGAAGTACTCAGAGAGGTAGGTGAACAAACCCTTGAAGAGGAACAGCACCACCAGCAGGAGCGCCACCAGCAGCCCCGTGCCGGCCGACCCTTCGCCGATCCGGGACGCGAGAGAGGCGAGCGGCGCGAAGGTCCGGCCGCCGGCGCCGATCAGGCGGCGGGTCTCGTCGAGGAGCTGGATCTTGCCGCCCGTGGCGGCCGGCCCGACCACGTTGCGCGCGAAGACCTGATCGAAGATCGGCTGGATGAGGCTGAACAGGCCGAGGTAAGCGAGGGAGACGAGCCCCGAGCAGACGACGGCCGCTGCCAGACGTCTCACGTAGGGCCGGACGTAGCGCAGCAGGCGGGCGAGATCCTTCATCGCCGCTCAGCGGGGTTGCATCTCGAGGGCGCTGAAGAAATACCCGACCTCGAAGCTGGCGGTCGCCGGCGCGTCGGAACCGTGCACGATGTTGCGTTCGATCGACGACGCGAAGTCCTTGCGGATGGTGCCGGGGTCGGCCTTGGCGGGGTCCGTCGCCCCCATGATCCGGCGCACCGCGGCAATCGCCCCTTCCCCTTCCAGCACCATCGGCACGATCGGCCCGGAGGTCATGAACGTAACCAGCGACGAGAAGAATGGCCGCTCGCGATGCACGTGATAGAACCCGCCGGCACGCTCGGCATCGAGGCGGATCATCTTCAAGGCGATCACCCTCAGGCCCGCCGCCTCGAAGCGCCTTACGACCTCACCGACGAGTCCCTTCTGGACCCCGTCGGGCTTGACGATGGCCAGCGTTCGCTCCGTCATGACCTTTCCCATGCCCTCATGGCCTCCCGTGCCTCTTCCGCCCATGGACAGGCTCCTAGCCGAGCAGCCGTTTCACGGCGCCGCCGATCTCGGCGGGACTCTTGAGCACGTGCACCCCGGCTTGCGACAGCGCGGCCATCTTCTCCGCCGCGGTGCCGTGCCCGCCCGCGATGATCGCTCCGGCGTGCCCCATCCTTTTCCCTGGAGGCGCGGTCTGACCCGCTACGAAGGCCACGAGCGGGATGCGCATCTCCTTGGCGGCGTAGCGGGCGGCTTCTTCCTCCGCGCCGCCGCCGATCTCGCCGATCATCACCAGGGCCCGGGTGCCGCCATCCTCCCGGAACAGGCGCAACGCGTCGAGGAACGTGGTGCCGATGATCGGATCGCCCCCGATGCCGATGCACGTGCTCTGCCCGAGGCCATGCCGGCCCAGCTGCGCCACCGCTTCGTAGGTCAGGGTGCCGCTGCGCGACACGACGCCCACGGCGCCGGGGCGATGGATGTAGCCCGGCATGATGCCGACCTTGCACTTCCCAGGCGAGATGATGCCGGGGCAGTTCGGACCGACGAGGCGCGTCGGCCGGCCCCGCAACGCGGCTCTCACCCTCACCATGTCCGAGACCGGGATCCCCTCGGTGATGCAAACGACCAGTCGGATTCCGGCGTCGGCCGCCTCGAGGATGGCGTCGGCGGCGGAGGCCGGCGGCACGAAAATGAGCGAAACCTCGGCGGCCTCGTGTTCGACCGCTTCCTTCACCGTGTTGAACACCGGCACGCCTTCGTGCACGATCCCGCCGCGGCCCGGCGTGACGCCGGCCACCACCTTCGTGCCGTACTCCCGGCACTGTCGGGTGTGGAAGGTCCCCTCGCGGCCGGTGATTCCCTGCACCACGACGCGGCTCTTCTCGTCGACGAGGATGCTCATCGTGCTCCGGCCAGCGCGACGACCTTCTCCGCCCCTTCGAGCATGCCCTCCGCCAGGGTGAAGCTCAGGCCGGCCTCCCGCAGGATGCGGCGCCCTTCCTCGACGTTCGTCCCCTCGAGCCGGGCGACCATCGGCATCTTCACATTGACCTGCCGGGCCGCCTCCACCAGCCCCTTGGCCAGGACGTCGACGCGCAGGATGCCGCCGAAGATGTTGATGAACAACGCCTTCACGTTGGCGTCGGACACCAGGATCCGGAAGGCCTGCGCCACCTGCTCGGAGGTCGCACCGCCGCCGACGTCGAGGAAATTGGCCGGCTCGCCCCCCACGAGCTTGATGAGGTCCATCGTGGCCATCGCGAGGCCGGCGCCATTGACCATGCAGCCGACGCTCCCCTGCAGCTTGATGTAGTTCAGGGCGTGCGCCGAGGCCTCGACCTCCAGCGGGTCCTCCTCGTCCTTGTCCCGCAGCTCGCGGATCTCCGGATGCCGGAAGAGGGCGTTGTCGTCGAACGTCATCTTCGCATCCAGGGCCACCAGCGCCCCGCTCCTGGTGAGCACCAGCGGGTTGACCTCGGCGAGCGAGGCGTCGGTATCTTCGTAGGCCCTGGCAAGCGATTGCATCAGAGGTGTTGCGCGCACCACCGCCTCGCCCTGCAGGCCCAGCGCGAACGCGAGCTTGCGCGCCTGGAACGGACGCAGGCCGAGGAGCGGCTCGATCGGCTCGATCACGATCGCCGCCGGGTCCCGGCGCGCGACCTCCTCGATCTCCACTCCGCCCTCCGCGCACGCCATGACGACAGGCACCCCGCGGGCGCGATCGAGCGTGATGCCGAGGTAGATCTCGCGCGCGATCTCCAGAGTCTCCTCCACCAGGACGCGACGCACCTTCTTCCCCTGCGGGCCGGTCTGAGGGGTGACCAGGGTCATGCCGATCATCTGGCGCGCCACGGCCTCCGCCTCCTCGACGTCGGCGGCGATCCGGACCCCGCCACCCTTGCCGCGCCCGCCCGCGTGAATCTGCGCCTTCACGACGCAGCGCCCCCCGAGGCGGCCCGCGATCGACGCCGCCTCCTTGGAGCTGAACGCGACCTCGCCACGCGGCACCGCAACACCGTGGCGCGCCAGGATCTGCTTGGCCTGGTATTCGTGTATTTTCATTCGCTCCCCGGCAGGGCGCACCTTATATAGCATCGCGCGCAGATCGTGTCAGTTGTTTTGACAGCCTTTCGTGGCTTTGCTACCATGCCGGCGCGGTGCCCACGGGAGCCTCGTCGACGATGCCGCGTCCCCCCGACCGAAGGCCGATCACGCCCTGCGGTCCGCCTTCCGTCCGGTGCGTACGCCCGCACCTTGGGGCCGCCGCCCGCGCAGCCTGGGTCTTTCTGGTCGCCGGATCCATCCTGGTCGGGAGCAAGCGGGCGGAAGCGGCCGGGCAGACCGCCTCGCCGCGCGAGATCCCGCCGGCGTCAACCACCCCCGCTTCGCCGGGGCCGCCGCTGGCGGCCCGCCTCGCGGCGCTGCTGCGGGGACCGGTCTTCCACCCCGAAGAGACCGGCGTGGCGATCCTGCTCCTTCCCCAGGAGCGCCCCATCTTGCTCAAGAACGCCGATCGGGCGCTCAAGCCGGCCTCGACGCTCAAGATTCTCACCAGCGCGGCCGCCCTGGCGCTCCTGCGCCCCGAGTTCGTCTACGAGACCCGCATCCTGGCCGACGCACCGATCGACGCCGACGGCAATCTCCCCGGCAACCTCTACATCCGGGGATCGGGGGCCCCCGATCTCGTCGGTGAGTCATGGTGGCTCATGGCCCACCGGCTCGCGGCGATGGGGCTGCGGCGCGTGAATGGCGATCTGGTGGGGGACGAGTCGTACTTCGATGGCGTGCGCAGGCCGTTCGGCTGGCCCGCGCCCGCAGCCGACTCCTGGTATAACGCTCCGGTGGGTGCCCTGTCGTGCAACTTCAACGTCGTCTCGGTGCGCATCGAGCCGTCGGCGCTTCTCGGCGCGCGGCCGGACCTGACCCTCGAGCCGATCGCCTCGTACTTCCAGGTGCTGAACCGGGCCGTGACCGGCTCCGGCCCCACATCCCTGGCGGTGGCGCGCTCCTTCGAAGGAGGCCGCAACGCCCTGGTGGTGAGCGGCACCATCCGGCGCGGCGGTGGCCCGGTCACTTACAACCGTTCGGTGGAGGACCCGGCGCTCTACGCCCTGCACGCCTTCCGGGAAATCGCCCGCGGGGAGGGGATCGAGATCCGCGGCGCGCTGACCGTGGCGGTCGTCCCCGACACGGCACGCGAGCTGTACCGCCACGAGTCACGGCCGCTCGCCTCCCTGGTGCGCGACATGAACAAGAACAGCAACAATTTCATGGCGGAGGCTCTCGTCAAGACGCTGGGGGCGCAATTTGTCGACGTCCCTGGCACCACCGCCAACGGCCTGGAGGTGATTCGGACCTACCTCTCCGGCGCCGGCCTCGACGCCGCGCGCGCGACGCTCGCCGACGGCTCGGGGCTCTCGGACGAGGACCGGGTCCCGGCGCGGCTCCTCGCCGAGTTGCTGGCGCGGGTGCACGCGGACTTCGAGCTGGGGCCCGAGATGGAGGCGTCTTTCCCCGTGGGGGGGGTGGATGGAACGCTCGACGAGCGGTTTGGCGGGGAGGCCGCGAAGAGACGGGTGCGCGCCAAGACCGGGCGGATCGCGGGAGCCTTGTCGCTGGCGGGATACGCCGCGAATCGCGACGGGCGCGAGTTCGCGTTCGCCTTCCTGGCCAACCAGCCGCGCGGATCGATCGAGGCGGTGCACCGGGCCATCGATCGGGTCATCGACGAGTTGGTCGGCAGCCAGGACGCCGACCTCGCTCCCCTCCCGGACGGCACCGGGCGCTGAAAGCCCGTTCGCGCCGCGCCCCCCATCCGCCCTAGACGGCCAGCTTCGAGACCGACTCGCGCACCGCGGCGGCGGAGCGATCGAGCGCCGCCTTCTCCTCGGCGGCGAGCGTGATCTCCACCACCTTCTCGAGCCCACCGGCGCCGAGGCGCGCCGGCACCCCGACGAACAGGTCACGGTAGCCGTACTCGCCCTGAAGGTAGACGGCGCAGGGCAGGATGCGGTGCTCATCGAGCAGGATCGCCTGGACCATCTGCACGATCGAGCTGGCCGGAGCGTAGTAGGCGCTGCCGCTCTTGAGCAGGTTGACGACCTCGATGCCGCCGTCGCGCGTGCGCTGCACGATCGCGTCGATGGCCTCCTTGGTGAGCAGCTCGGTGATGGGGATGCCCGCCACGGTGGAATAGCGCGGCAGCGGGACCATGGTGTCGCCATGTCCCCCGAGCACGAAGGCATGGGTGTTCTCGACCGACACGCCGAGCGCCTCGGCGATGAAGAACCGCATGCGCGCCGAATCCAGCACGCCCGCCATCCCCAGCACGCGCTCGCGCGGGAAGCCGCTCACCTTCAGGGCCGTGTAGGCCATGGCGTCGAGCGGGTTGCTCACCACGATCAGCACGGCCCGTGGTGACTGGCGCGCTACCTGCTCGGTCACCGACTTGACGATCTCGAAGTTCTTCATCAGGAGGTCGTCACGGCTCATGCCCGGCTTGCGCGGCAGCCCCGACGTGATCACCACGATGTCGGACCCCTTCGTGGCCTCGTAGCCGTTGCTGCCCGTGAAGCGGGCGTCGTAGCCGTCGACCGGTCCCGCCTCGTTGAGATCGAGGGCCTTCCCCTGCGGCAGCCCCTCGATGATGTCCACCATCACGACGTCCGCCAGGCGGCGCAGCGCGATCCTCTCCGCCGCCGAGGCGCCCACGTTGCCGGCGCCGATGATCGAGACCTTTCTGCGCATCCTCTCTCCCCCGTCCCTGGAGCCTTCAGTTGGAGTCGCGGATCCGGGCAATGATGGCGTCGGCGAACTCCGAGCACTTGACGGTGACGGCGCCCTCCATCTGCCGGGCCAGGTCGTAGGTGACCCGGCGGCCCTTGATGGCGTCCTGCATTCCCTCGACGACCAGGTCGGCGGCCTCCAGCCAGCCCATGTATTCGAACATCATGGCGCCGGAAAGGATCAGCGACCCGGGGTTGACCTTGTCCTGCCCCGCGTAGGCCGGCGCCGTGCCGTGCGTCGCCTCGAAGACGGCGGTGGTGTCTCCGACGTTGGCGCCGGGAGCGATGCCGAGTCCGCCCACCTGGGCCGCCGCCGCATCCGAGAGATAATCGCCGTTGAGGTTCGGCGTGGCGAGGACGGAGTACTCCGACGGCCGGACCAGGATCTGCTGGAAGGTCGAGTCGGCGATGCGATCCTTGACGATCACCTTGCTCTTGGGGGCGGCGTCGCCGAGCTTCCCGGCCTCCTCTTCGGTGAGCGTGTACTCGGGGAACTCCTCCTTCGCCACCTGGTAGCCCCACTCCTTGAAGGCGCCCTCGGTGTACTTCATGATGTTGCCCTTGTGGACCAAGGTCACGCTCGGCTTCTTGCGCTCGATGGCGAAGCGGATCGCCTTGCGCACCAGCTGCTTGCTGGCCCGGGCGCTCATCGTCTTCACACCGATGGCAGCGTCCGCCGGGATCGAACAGCCCATCTCCCGGTTCAGGAACTCGATCACCTTGCGGCACTTCTCGGTCCCCTCGCGCCATTCGATGCCGGCGTAGACGTCCTCGGTGTTCTCGCGGAAGATGATCAGGTCCACCAGATCGGGCCTCTTGACCGGCGACGGGACCCCTTCGAAGTAGCGCACGGGGCGGATGCAGGCGTACAGGTTCAGCTCCTGACGGAGGGTGACGTTCAGGCTGCGGTATCCCCCGCCGATGGGCGTCGTCAGCGGACCCTTGATGGCCACCATGTAGTGGCGGACCGCTTCGAGCGTGTCGTGGGGCAGCCACTCGCCGTAGCGATCGCGCGCCTTGCCCCCGGCGTAGATCTCGAACCAGTGGACACGCCGCTTTGGACCGTAGGCCTTGGCGACGGCGGCGTCGAGCACGCGCCGCGCCGCGGCCCAGATGTCGGGGCCGATCCCGTCCCCTTCGATGAACGGAATGATCGGGTCCGCGGGCACCCTGAGCTGCCCGTCTTCGACCTCGATGCGGTTCCCCTCCAGGGGAAGGTTGAGCTTCTCGAATTTCAAGGTGACGGTCCTCCTGCGTCCTCGTCTCGCCGCGTGGCCGCGGACCCGTCGTCACTACGATCGCCCGGACGCTTCTTCTGCGGAGTGGGCGGGCACTCTAGCACAGGGTCCAAGGGGTGTCAACGAAGCGGGGGATCGTACCCGCCCTCGGTACGCGCTCCTAGTACTGGACCAGCGACCCCTCTTCGCGCGCCTTGCGCACGGCGAAGCGGAACGCCAGGAGCCCGAGAGGCAGCAGCACCGCGACGAACAGCACCAGCGCCTCGATGTCGGGCAAGAGCTCGGCGGAGGGCGTGCAGGGCATAGGTGATCGGCAGGAAGCGCGACCCGATCCCGAGCCAGGCGGGCATGTCCTCGGGGGGATAGAAGACGCCCCCCAGAAGCGCCGAAAGGCTTGCGACCAGGGAGGTGATCGGATCCCCGCGCTTGAGGTACAGGATGAGCGCAGCCGACAGAATGCCGATGCCCGAGAAGGCGAGCACCGTCAAGGCGAGCACCAGGAGGCAGGAGAGAAGGCTGTCCAGGTGGATGACGACGCCGAAGGCGAGCCGGCCGACGAGCAGATAGACCACGACCTTGAACGAGGTCAGGACGAAGTCCCAGAGCGAGGAGCCGAGGACGATCGTCCCGACGGAGGTAGGCGTGACCAGCATCGCCTCGAGCGTGCCCGTGACCTGCTCGTTGCGGACCTTGCCGGCGAACGACATCATCGCCGCCGAGAGGTAATGGAAGAACGCCAGCCCAAGGAGCACGTAGGCGAAGTAGTCCAGCCCGTCCAGGCCGGGTGTCGTGGGAGGCGCCGCCACCACCCGCGAGATGTAGAACCAGATCAACACGGAGAACATGATTCCCAGGAACTGCAGCACGAACGAGGTCCGGTAGGACACCTCGATCAGAAAGTCCCGCTTCAGGAAGGCCAGGAGCGCGCGCAGGACCCTCACGGTTCCTCCGGGCGGGCCGGGCCCGCGTCGATGCGGTCGAAGATCTCCTGCAGGCTCGACTCGCGGCGGCTGCACGCCTGGATCGTGCCGCCTCCATCCAGGATCCCGCGCAGCAGATCGGACAACGCCACGCCGCCCCGGTCGACCGCCGCGTCGACCCGGGCGAGGTCACCGTCGCGCCGCTCCAGCCCCAGGGACCAGCGTGGATCGTCCGGGAGGCGAGGGAGGCGGCCGGGCAATCCGGCCGTGATGGCCGCGACGCTCCCCTGGCGGATCACGTGTCCTCGGTCGAGCACGACGAGCCTGCCGCAGATTTCCTCCGCTTCCTGGAGATTGTGCGTCGCGAGCAGGATCGTCCGTCCGTGACGCGCGTTGAGCTCTTCGACGATGAAGCGCCGCAGGTGCTTGGCGGCGATCGGATCCAGGCTGCGGGTCGGCTCGTCGAGGCAGAGGATCGGAGGATCGTGCAGCAAGGCGCGGGCGATCGCCAGCCGCTGCTTCATCCCGGAGGAGTAGCTCATGAACTGCTGGTCGGCCACGCCGGCCAGATCCATGGCCGAGACCAGCTCGTCCGCCCTCGTTCGCGCCTGCGCGGCGCCGAGTCCATAAAGGGTGGCGAAGAAGTGCAGGTTCTCCCGCCCCGTCAGGCGCCAGTAGAACGAGCGCTCGTCGGCGGTCACGAATCCGACCAGGCGCTTGACCGCACGATCATGGCGGGCCACGTCGAGCCCGTCCACCAGCGCCCGGCCCGCGTTCGGAAGGACCAGGCAGGCCAGGATCTTCAGGAGCGTCGTCTTGCCGGAGCCGTTCGGCCCGAGCAACCCGAAGATCTCGCCGGCGCGCACCTCGAAGCCGATCCCGGTGAGCGCCGTCACCCGCTCCGCCCGCCCGAAGGGCCTCCGTGTCATCTCGCGCAGGCTGCGCCGCTTCACGTAGATCTTGCCGAGATCCTCCGCCAGGATGGCCGCCGGCATCCGCTCCCCCTCAACGACCTTCGAGCGTGCGCGTATTGTAGGTCTTGCGGTACTCGCGGTGCTCCTCGTCGTCGGGGTAGGCCTCGCCGTCCGGGTAGGGGTAGGCGGACATGCCGTGGAAGGGCAGCGGCTCCACGGTCTCCGGGGAGGCGGTGTGCGGGTCCATGTCCTTGCAGTAGCCGTTGGCGTAGAGCAGGAAGCTGCGCGACGACCCCTTCGGCAGCTCCGGCAACCCCTTCACCGGAAATTCCAGGGTGACCTCCTCTCCCTTGCCGAAGATGACGAAGCGATCGTCCGTCCGGCTCAGGAGCTCGGTGACGCGGCCGAAGCGCGTGTACTCCCCGCTCATGACGCGGAACGGCTGCGTATTGTCGATGATCCCGTAATCGTAGAGCTTGGGCTCGCGGCCGTCCGGGCTGTGCTCCCTCGGGAATCCTCGCCGGTGAAGGTGCGCGCCGCTCAGGGTGATCTCGTTCACCTTGACCGTCTCCGGGATCGACCCCTCGGCCAATGGCCGCGCCAGGAAGATCTGGTCCCAGAAGATCCGCATGTTCGTGCGCAACCGGAGCCGTCGGGACCGCGGCCCTCCCACGGACGAAAGGTCGACCGTCATCATGCGCGGCAGGCCGGGCGGGAAGCCCATGGGGTCGAGACGAGCCTCGAACAGGCCATCGGCCCCTTCGGTCTCGAGAACCGGGGGCACGAGCGTCAGGCCCGCCTGGTGCGCGGCGAAGTTGCTGGAGGAGTATTCGTAGTCCACCCAGCCGTACAGGAACAGCACCATTCCGTCCTGGCGCGCCGCGGCCTCGGGGAATTCCAGGGTCAGGGTGTGCATGTCCGCGTAGCCCGCCAGGCGATGCAGCCGGAAGTCATCGGGATAGGTCCTGTCGATGCGCAGGAGCCGGTCGGTGACGTCCCGGCCGCCGTCGTCGACCGCCCGCGTCGGAAAGACGCGCCCGCCGCGTTCCAGGGCCAGCAGGCGGTAAGGCGAGCGCTCCTTGGACCCGAATTGCTGGTAGGGGTAGACATCGATCCCCTTGGGGTGGTCGACGGCGATCAGCTTGACCTGGTCCAGGTAGGCGACCTCCTCGAGGTTCTCCATCACCTGGAGCAGGTAGCCCCCGTCCTTCGGGCGAAGCTGGTCGGGCTCGAGCTTCACGTATTCCTCGGGGTCGGGCCGGCCGTAGACGCCGGGCGCCATCCACATCCCGAGGCCACCGACGCCCAGGAAGTCGGTGACGAACCCGTACTTGCCTCCGTTCCAGGCGAACAGGAGGGGGCACGAAGACCCCTTGCGATCGAGCTCCGTCTCCTCGACCCTCTGGCCGGCCGGGACATCCATTTCCGATTGCAGCACGCCGCCCGGCCAGACGAGCCGCACGAAATCCGCCACCGAGCGATTCCCCAGACCGAAGTGCGCCAGGGGCGGTGACTGCGACAGGTATCCTGCGCCAGCCTGCACTTCCCGCCGCTGCCACAGCGCTCCCGCCTGGACCTCGACCTTGGCGCCGACGCCCTCGCGGTTGCTGTTCAACCCGCGCGGCGTGACCTCGAGCCAGTGGTTGCGCTGGCCTCCTTCGTTGCGCAGGAGGAGCGGACGGGCGCCATTGGCCGTCACGACCAGGTCGAGGTCGCCGTCCCCGTCCAGGTCTGCCGCGGCGACGGCGCGCCCATCCTTGAAGGGGATGCCCCCCAGGCCGGCTTCGGCCGTGGCGTCATGGAAGACCCCGCTTCCATCGTTGAGATAGAGCAGGTTCGCGCTGCCGGTCACGAAGAGGTCGAGGTCGCCGTCGTTGTCGGCGTCGAAGAGCACCGTGCCATAGGAGGAAACGCCTTGGGGCCTGGGCAGATCGCGGGCCGTGAAGACGCGACGCGGGCCGTTGAGGAGGACCCGGACGGGTCCGCCGGCGCCCGCGGAGAACACCAGGTCGGGCAACCCATCGCCGTTCACGTCGCCGGCGCTCACGCCTCGTCCCGCGCCGCGCGGCGCGAGGCCGGCGGCGCGCCCGCGCTCGGAGAAGCCGGCCTCGCGGCGGTTGTCCAGCAGCGCGTCCTGGCCTCCCGGGATCGAGAGCACGGCGTCGATGTCGCGATCGGCGTCGAAGTCGCTCCAGACCGACCCGATCGCTCCGGAGACCGGGCCGCCGAGCGACAGCTCGGCGGTGGCATCCTTGAAGGTGCCGTTGCCGAGATTGCGCAGCAGCACCGCCCCGGAGCCCGCGGCGGCTCCCGCGAGAGGCAAGCGGCAGATGAACAGATCGAGGTCGCCGTCGTGATCGACGTCCACCCAGGAGGCCCCCACGCCGAACCCCGCCGTCTTCGCGCCCGCCTTCGCCGTGACGTCCTGGAAGACTCCTTGCCCCTGGTTGGCGAAGAGCGCCCCGCCGCCGCTCCCTGTCAGGTACAGATCGACGTCGCCGTCGTTGTCGAAATCGCCGAGGACCGCCGCCATGCCGGCGCCGGCGTACGTCACGCCGGAACGCGCCGTGACGTCCTCGAAGCTCCATCCACCCCGGTTGCGATACAGCGCCGGACGCGCCGTGCCCGCCGCGTCGGCGTTGGCGAACACGAGGTCGGGAAGCCCGTCACCATCCAGATCGCCGATCGCCACGCCGGACCCGTAGCGGGCGGCCCGCTGGAGCGCGCCGGCCTTCGCCCCGCCCGGTCCCGGGCCGTCCACCTCGCCCCCAGGGCCGGCGTGCACGAAGGTGAGAGCCGGCGCCCCGGTCACCTCGCTGAAGCGCACCGTTGCGGGCGTGGGCGCCGGGGGCGGACCTCCGAGAGCGCCGTAGTCCGTGAGCACCAGGGCGTAGCGCCCGGCCTCGCCATACTGGTTTCCGGTCGGGACCGCGAAGCGGGGATTTGCGGCCAGCTTCTGGTACGCCGCCATCTCCTTCCGGCCCGACTCCGCCTGCCCGGCCTGCAGCAGCGCCCGCGCCAGCTGGTAACGGATCGACATGCTGTTCGGGTCGATCTCGCGCGCCCGTACCAGAAGCCGGGCCGCCGCGTCGAATTTCCTGAGGCGGGCATGGAGCAGCCCGAGGTTATAGAGCAGATCGGGGTCCTCCGGGTCGAGGGTGAGGGCTTCCTCGAGCAGGGCGATCGCTTCCTCGCTCTTCCCCTCGTTCTTCAGCAGCAAGGCGAGCCCGTAGTGCCCCTGGATCAGGCGGGGGTCGAGCCGGATCGCCTCGCGAAGCGCGGTTTGGGCGGCGCCGTGGTCCCGCGCGTAGAACGCGGCCAGACCCAGGTTGGCGAACCCCGCCGCCCAGCGCGGGACCAGCTGCGTGACCTTGCGGAACTCCTCCACGGCCTGCGCATGCTTGAACTGCTCCATCAGCGCGGCGCCCCGGTTGTTGGCCCGGATCGCTTGCTCCGCCTGGCCCCCGGACGTCGGCGCTGGGGGGGCCTCCTTCGCCACTCCGGGGCCCTCGCTCCCGCCGAGCGCGAGCGAAAGGACCAGCGCCGCCGCGCGCGCCCCCGGCCGGACCACGGTCCGCGACCCTCGCATCCGCTCAGGCACCACGGCGCAGCACCTCCCCCGCGGGATGCGGCCGGTAGGCGCCGCCGGCCACGATCCTGCGGCCATTGATCAGGACCTCGTCGATGCCGGCCGGCATGAGGCGCGGATGACGGTAGGTCGCACGATCGGCGATCGTGCGCTGGTCGAAGACCACCAGATCCGCCTTGAAGCCTTCACGGACGATGCCCCGGTCCTTCAGGCCGAGGCGTTTCGCCGGCAGTGAAGTCAGCCGCCGCACCGCTTCGGCGAGGCCCAGCAGGCGCCGCTCGCGAACGTAGTGGCCGAGCCAGCGGGGAAAGGCGCCGTAGGCTCCGGGATGGGGGAAGCCCTTGCCGATCTCCCATGCGTCGGTCACGATCGCCAGCCGCGGTTCCCGCAGGAACTCGAGCAGGTGGGCATCATCCCGGTCGTCGCCGGAGATGCCGAAGATGAGCTGCGTGGCGATACCCTTCTCCTCCAGCAGCAGATCCGACAGGGCGTCGAACGGGTGCCGGCCGGTGCGGCGGCCGATCTCGGCGAGGCTCAGGTGCTCGTGGGTCTTGTTGCGTGCTCCGTCCACGTGCGCGAGGCGGATCCGATCCCAGCCGCACTCGCGGGCGATGTTCATCGTCCAGCGGCCGTCCCCCTCCCAGGGCGGCCAGGCCGGCGAGGCCGATGCGATCTCCTGCTTCATGCGCTCGCGCTGGGCCGGATCGCGCAGCCGTTCGAGGAAGGGTTCGATGCCTCCGTCCAGCGACCAGGGCGGATAGAGCGCCAGCATGGTGGTGCAGACCGCGGTGTAGGGGATGACGTCGCCCGTGAGATCGATCCCCTCGCGCACCGCCTGCGCCTCGATCTGCAGCACCTCCTCGACGCCGGCCCAGGCGCGCGGGCCCACCGTCTCCTCGTGCGAGTGGTGCACGCTCGCGCCTGAGCGGCGCCCCACCTCGATGATCTCGCGCACGGCCGGCTCCAGGGTCTCACGGCTGCTCCCCCGCTGGTGGAAGGCCGCGAAGCCTCCGGCCGCGCCGGCCGCCCGTGCCACGGCGACCAGCTCCTCGGTGTCGGCGAACTGGCCCGGCGGGTAGATGAGACCGAACGATACGCCGAAGGCACCCTCTTCAACCGCGCACCGCACCTGACGGTCGAGGTCGTCCTGCTCGCCGGCGGCCGGACGGCCGGCGCGCGACCCCAGGGTCGCCGCCCGGGCCGGGCCGTGCGCCACGAGACTCGCGACGTTGAGGAGGACACCCTGGGCATCGAGCAGGTCGAGGTAGGAGCCGAGGGAGCCCCAGTGCCAGGCGATGTCGTCCGGGCTGATGAAGCCGCAGAGTCGCGCCACGTCCTGCCGGGAGCGTTCGTTCAGGGGGACGCATCCGATGCCGCAGTTGCCGAGAAGCTCTGTGGTGATCCCCTGGCGCACTCGCCCTTGCAGGAGCTCCGCCTGGCGCGCGAAGGGCAGCGTGAAGCAGAGGTCCGAATGGGAGTGGAGATCGATGAACCCCGGTGCGACGACCCGGCCCTCCGCTTCGACGCGCGTCGCCGACGGGCCGGAAAGGGCGGGGGCGACGGCCACGATTCGATCGCCGGAAACGCCGACGTCGGCCCGGAAGGGAGGCCGGCCGGTGCCGTCCACCACCTCACCCTTGGCGATGATGACGTCCAGCGCGCACCCCCGCGGTAAGGCCGCTTTCAGCGCTGCCGGGGCGGGTCGCCGAAGAGACGGATCGACAGGTAACGTTCCTCGTGCTGGCGGAGGTTCATCTCCCCCTGGCCGCAGTCGGAGCAACCGCTGTAGGTCTGACGAGCGTGGCGGTAGCAGCAGTCCATGACGTTGTACCAGACGCCGAACTTCCAGCAGAAGAAATCGGCGTCCGGCGGCCGGTAGCTGCACTTGATGCCGGCCAGCCTGCGGCGCGCGGAGGCGGGTCCTTCACCCTCGGCCGGGACGCCCGGCTCGATGGCGCGGAATCGGTGGCGCTGGCCCGGGTTCCGCTTCAGAGGATCGGTCGCGCTCATGGGGGTGCATTCTAATCCATCCCGGCCGCACCTCCAAAGATCAAGGCGCGGCTCAGAACTGGCGGTAGTAAGCCTTCACGTCCTGCACGAACCGCTGCACGCCCGGGATGGGCGGCACGCCGCGGGCGTTCACGACGGTCATCTCCCCCGAGTTGTAGGCCGCCAGGCTGCGGTCCACATCCCCCTTGAAGAGGTCCAGCAGGTAGCGCAGGTAGCGGGTGCCGGCGTCGATGTTCTCGAAGGGATCGTCCACGTCGCTGGCGCCGAACTTCGAGGCCGTCTCGGGCAGGAGCTGCATCAGACCGCGCGCCCCGCTCGAGGAGCGAGCATGGGCGCTGAACCCGGACTCGACCATGATCACGGCCAGCACCAGCCGGGGCTCCACGCCGTAACGATCGGCGCTGTGCTCGACCCGGGACAGGTAGGGCTTCGCAGCGCCGTACAGAGGGCCCTTGGTGTCGAGCGGGCCCTCGGGGCCATCCGGAATGCGGCCCAGGACCTGGTCGTCGCGATCCTTCCGTCCACGCGCCGCGGCGGCAACCGGCCGGCCGGCCGAGGGCCCGGACTCGCCGGCCAGGGTGGGCGGCATCAGCTCCACGAGGCCTTGGCGCGCCGCGTGGTTGGAGGGGTCCAGATCCAGGGCCTCGAGGTAGGCGTCGAGGGCCTTGCGAGCCTCGCCCTGCCTGGCCGCCTTCCAGCCGCGGGTGACGTGCTTGGCCGCCTCCTGCTTGTCCTTGTGGCTCACCGGGAAAGAGGGCAGGTCCGATTCCCGGGTCGGGGCTTGGACCCCGGGAGCGAGCTCGGGCATCCCCAGCAGCGCGGCGAGCCCCTCGCGCCCCGCGCGGTTCTCGGGATCGAGCTTGAGCGCCGCCAGGTAGTGGTCGAGGGCCTGGCGAGGCTCCGCCTTCCCGACCTTCTCCCATCCACGGTTCGCTTCCTTCACCGCATCGGCGCGATCGTCCTCGCTGACGCCGAAGCGGTCCTGAGGGGATTTCGCGGGGGCGGA
>QHXZ01000018.1 GCA_003223165.1 Acidobacteriota bacterium | reverse complement strand
GCCGCCACGACCCGTGGAAGGTGGCCGCCGCCGGACGGGGCCGGTCGGTCGGCAGATCGAGCGCCGTGGGAGCCCCCGAGAGCTGCTTTCTCCAGTAGGCGGCCTGCGCCTCGGCCCGGCCACCCTCTGCGTGACTCCGCTCCCACGAGGCGTAATCGGCGTACTGAATCGGCATATGCGGAAGCAGAGGGGGGCGTCCGGTGACGTGCGCGTCGTAGAACGTCTGCAGCTCGCGCAGGAGGACTCCGATCGACCATCCGTCGGCGACGATGTGGTGCATGGTCAGGAGCAGGATGTGATCCTCGTCCGACCGGCGCAGGAGCCGCCCGCGGAACAGCGGCCCGCGCGCCAGATCGAACGGGGCGCGCGCTTCCTCCGCGGCCAGGCGGAGCGCCTCCGTCTCGCGCTCGGGCCGCGGCAGTACACCCAGATCGACGCGCGGCAGGCTGACCGTTGCCGCCGGCCCGACGGCCTGGACCGGCTCCCCGTCCTCGAGGGGGAAGACGGTCCGCAGCACCTCGTGCCGGCTCACGATCGCCTCGAGGCTGCGCTCGAGCGCGTCCGGGTCGAGCCGGCCGGTCAGACGCAGCGCCAGCGGGATGTTGTACGCGGGGCTTCCAGGCTGGAGCTGGTCGATGAACCAGAGCCGCCTCTGCGCGAAGGACAGCGGCGCGGGCCCTTGCCGCGGCGCCGCGCGGATGGGGGTCTCCTCGAAGGGCGCCCCGCTCCGCACTTCCGCATCGATGTTCTCCGCGAGGCCTCCGAGGGTCGGTCGCTCGAACACCCGGCGCACCGGAAGATCGACCCGCAGCCTCTCGCGCACCCGGGCGACGAGCTGCAGGACGAGCAGCGAGTGCCCGCCGGCTTCGAAGAAGTTGTCGTCGATCCCGAACGACTCGCCGCCGAGAAGCTCGGCCCAGATTCGCGCCAGCGCCCGCTCCGATTCGGTGCGCGGGGGGACGAAGGGCCGCGGCGCCGCCCTATCGACCGATCCCCTGCCGGGCGCCCGGACCGATTCCGGGACGCCGCCGGAACGCGCCCGCTCCCGCCGGGCTTCCAGCCCCGGCAGCGAGACCGCCGAGACTTTCTGCGCCGGGTCGGCGGCCAGCGCCTCGACGAGCGCCGCGAAGTGCCCCGCCATCCGCTCGACCGTGGGGCTATCGAACAGGTCCGTGCTGTACTCGAGGGTCCCTTCCATCCCACCGGCCTCTCCCGAGAGAACCAGCGTCAGGTCGAACGGCGTCGTGCGGGTCTCGAGATCGACGATCTCCGGCTTCAGGCCCGGAAGGTCCGGCGCCGGCGAAGCCTCCTCCTGCACGACGAACATCGTCTGGAAGAGAGGATGGATCGAGGGGTCGCGCTCCGGCCGCAGGTTCTCGACCAGTTTCTCGAACGGCAGCTCCTGGTTCGCGAGCGCCTCGGAAGTCTCCGCCCGCACCCGCCGCAGCAGCTCGAGAAGGGTCGGGTCGCCCGACAGGTCGCCGCGCAGGACGAGCGTGTTGACGAAGCAGCCGATGAGCGGCTCGATCTCGAGGCGGGTCCGCCCCGCGACCGGTGTCCCCACGCACAGGACGTCCTGGCCGCTCCAGCGGTGCAGAAGCGCCTGGAAGGCCGCCAGCAGCGCCATGAACGACGTCGCCTTCTCGCGCAGGGCCAGGGCCCTCACCCGCGCCACCTGCTCGGCCGGCAGCATGAACGAGACCCGCGCGCCACCATACGATGGCGCTTGCGGGCGCGGGCGATCGAGTGGCAGATCGAGGACGCGCGGCGCGCCCTCCAGGCATCGCAGCCAGGAGTCGAGGAGGCCGCGCAGCTCCTCACCCCGTAGCCGCTCCCGCTGCCAGTGGGCGAAGTCGGAATACTGGATCGGCAGATCGGGAAGAGGCGAGGGCCGGCCGCGGCAGAAGGCCTCGTACAGAATGGCCAGCTCCCGGTCCAGGGCGCCGAGCGACCAGCCGTCCCCGACGATGTGGTGCATCGCCAGCACGAAGATGTGGTCGTCGGCAGCCAGCCGCAGCAGGACCGTGCGCAGGAGCGGGCCGCGCGTCAGGTCGAACGGCCGCCGCGCCTCCTCGGACGCGAGGCGCGAGATCTCCGTCTCTCGGCTGCTCACGGGAAGAGCGCCGAGATCGATCACTGGAACGACCGGCGCGAGGGACGGAGCGACGATCTGGACCGGCCCCGCCGGCGTCCCCTCGAACCTGGTCCTGAGAATCGCGTGGCGCCTGGCGATTTCGTGCAGGGCTCGCTCGAACGCCGACACGTCCAGGCGGCCGCGCAGTCGGAGGGCGCGGGCGATGTTGTAGGTCGATGTCCCCGGGCTGAGGCGGTCCAGGAACCACAGGCGCTGCTGGGCGAAGGAGAGGGGCGCCGGCCCGGCAGGTGGTCGCTTCGGGATCGACGCGGCCATGGCGCGGCCAGCCGTACGGTCCCGCAGCGTCCGCATCAGGATCGCCCGCTGTTCGGGAGACAGATCCTTCAGCCGATCCGGCGGCTCAGGACTCTTCGACACGTCTCGCCTCCGATGCTCCGGGCGGCGCCGTCTTGCCGCGGCGCTCCGCGCCGATCTCTCCGTCCATGAGCCCCAGCATCGCGTCGAGCTCGCTCGGAGCCGCGGCCCGCAGATAGGCCGCCTCGATCCTCTCGGCCAGCCCACGGACCGTCGGGTCGTCGAGGAACTCCTTGAGCGGGACCTCCGCCCCGAGATGCGCCCGCACCCGCGAGATCAGGAGCGTGGCCAGGAGGGACTGTCCCCCCGCCTCGAAGAAGTTCTCCTCCACCCCTCGGGGTTGCACGCCGAGCAGGGCGCCCCAGAAGCGTGCCACCTCCTGCTCGATCGGCGTGCGCGGAGGCACGCGGCCGTCTTCCCCACCGGGGCGGGCGCCCTCCGGCGGCGGCAACGCCTTGCGATCGACCTTGCCGTTGGGGGTGACCGGCAGCGCCTCCAGGGTCACGAAGGCCGCCGGCACCATGTGCTCCGGCAGCGAACGACTGAGGAAGAGGCGAAGCTCACCCGGCGACGCCTCCTGTCCGGGGCGCGGCACGACGTAGGCGACGAGACGCCGCTCTCCCCCGCCATCCTGCCGCGCCAGGACGACGGCCTCGCGCACGGCCGGGTGGGCCAGAAGGGCCGCCTCGATCTCCCCCGGCTCGATGCGGAAGCCGCGGATCTTCACCTGCTCGTCCATCCGCCCGAGGTACTCCAGATCGCCGTTCTCGAGCCAGCGGGCCAGATCGCCCGACCGGTACAGGCGGGCCCCTGGCGCGTCTGCGAACGGGTCGGGCACGAAGCGCTCGGCGGTGAGGTCGCACCGCCCCAGGTACCCGCGCGCCAGCCCCGGCCCGCCGACGTAGATCTCTCCCGGCACGCCGATCGGCACCGGATGCATCGAGGCGTCGAGCAGGTGGACGCGCAGGCCGGTGATCGGCCGGCCGATCACGCTCTTCGGCCGGCCCTGGAAGTCGTCCGGGCGGAGCGGCCGGCAGGTGACGATCACGGTGGTCTCCGTGATGCCGTACAGGTTCACGAAGAGGGGCCCGTCCGGATGGCGCGCGACCCACGGCTTCAGATCGTCCAGGTTCAGCGCCTCGCCGCCGATGTTCACCAGCCGAAGGGAGAGACCGCCTCCGCCCGTCTCGTCGGCCCGGATGAGCTGCCGGAACGACGAGGGCGTCTGGTTCAGGACGGTGACCCTCTCGCGGCGCAGGAGGGCGTAGAACGCCTCGGGCGACTGGCCGACCAGGGGCGGCACGACGACCAGACGCCCGCCGTAGAGCAGGGCGCCCCACATCTCCCACACGGAATAGTCGAAGGCGTAGGAGTGGAACAGCGTCCAGACGTCGTTCTCGTCGAAGCCGAACGACGGAGCCATCGCCCCGAACAGGCGCGCGACGTTGGCGTGCGTCACCACCACGCCCTTCGGGCGGCCGGTCGAGCCGCTGGTGTAGATGACGTACGCCGGGCTGTCGGGGAGCGCGGCCGGCGGGAGGTCCGCGTCGCCGCCGCCCGCGGCGCTCCCCGCGGACGCCGGCTCGACATCCAGGAGGACGACGGCCCCCCCGGCGCCCGGCAGCCGATCGAGCATCTCGCGCCGCGTCAGCAGAGCCACGGCGCCCGCATCATCCAGCATGAACGCAAGCCTGTCCCTCGGGTAGGCCGGGTCGAGCGGCACGTACGCGCCGCCCGCCTTGAGGACGGCGAGAATCGCCACGATCATCTCGATCGAACGCTCCAGGCAGATCGCCACCCGTGTCTCCGGCCCAACGCCCTGCTCTCTTAGGCGGCGCGCCAGCCGGTTCGCCCGGCGGTTCAAGACGGCGTAGGTCACCCGCTCCTCCCCGCAGACGACCGCGAGCGCGTCCGGGCGCCGGGCGGCCTGCGCCTCGAACAGGGCCGGCAGGCAGCGGCCCGGCCCGGCCTCGACCGGCGCGCGACGCCCCGCCAGCCAGGTCTTCTCGGGGGCGGTCAGCATCGGCACGTCGGCCAGGCGGCGCTGCGGATCGACGGCGAACTCCTCGAGCAGCCTGGTCAGATGACCGAGCATGCGCTCGATCACCGGCGCCGCGAAGCGCCGGCCGTCGTAGTTGATCTGGATCGACAGGTCGGGGCCCGGCGGGACGACCACGGTCAGCGGGTAGTGGGTCCACTCGATGGCCCTCAGGTCCCGGATCTCGAGATCGCCGACCCGCTCCAGGAGCGCCGCGTCGAGCGGATAGTTCTCGAACACGAAGACGCTCTCGAACAGCGGGGTGCCGCGCGCCACCCCGCTCCACTGCTGGACCTGCATCAGCGGGGTGTACTCGTACTGGCGCATCTCGATCTGCTCCTCCTGGAGGCGCCTCAGCCAGGAGACGACCGGCTCGCGCCTTCGCAGGCGCACCCTGACCGGAAGCGTGTTCAGGAGGAGGCCGACCATCCTCTCCGACCCCGCCAGGTCGGCCGGACGCCCCGACACCACGCCACCGAAGACCACGTCGTCCTCGCCGCTGTTCCGCCCGAGGAGGAGCGCCCAGGCCCCTTGCACCACGGTGTTGAGCGTCAGCTGGTGCCGGCGCGCCAGGTCGCGCAGCGCTCCGGTGGCGGCGCGGGACAGCCGGGTCCGGTTCAGCCGGTAATCGTCCGGGCCGGCCGCGCGCGCGGCCGGGCGATCCACGGCGAGCGGCGTGGGCGATGCGAAGCCCGCGAGCGCCCGCCTCCAGTACGCCTCCGCGGCTTCGAGGTCCTGCCGCATGAGCCACGCGACGTAGTCGCGGAACGGCGGCGGATCCTCGAGGCGCGGCTCCTCGCCCCGTCGGAACGCCTCGTAGAGCGACATCACCTCCTTCAGGAGGACCGGCAGCGACCAGCCGTCCAGGAGGACGTGATGGTGGCTCCAGATGAACTGGTGCACCCGGTCGGCAAGCCTCGCCATCGCCAGGCGCTGCAGGGGCGGGCGTGACAGGTCGTAGCCGCGGCGCATGTCCTCGGCCAGGAGCCTGCGCAGTCTGTCCTCCTGCCCATCCGGATCGATGCCGCGCCAGTCCAGCCGCTCCCAGTCCGCCTGCACGCTTCGGCTCACCACCTGGAGGGGCCTGTCCACCCCGCTCCAGAGAAGCGCGCTGCGCAGGATCGGGTGGCGCTCCGCCGCGCGGCGCCAGGCGCGCTCGAAGGCTTCCTCGTCGAGAGGGCCGCGGAACTTCCAGGTCAGGTGCTCGACATAGACTCCCGACCCCGGCGCCGAGAGAGTGTGGTAGAGCATCCCCTCCTGCATCGGCGTGAGCGGGTAGAGGTCCTCGAGGTCAGGGTGGGCCCGCGCCAGGACGTCCAGGGTCGCCTGGTCGAGACGCGCCAGGGGGAAGTCGGACGGCGTGTAGGGCGCCGCCTCGGGCCGGCCGCCGAGGGCGATGAGGGATCGCAGCGCCGTCTCGAAGCGGCGCGCCAGAGTCTCGATCGTGGCGCGGGCGTGCAGGGCCGAGCCGTATTTCCAGTTGATGCGCAGCCGGCCCGAGGCGACGTATCCGCCGATTTCCAGGAGGTGGGTGCGCCGGCCGCGCGGGCTGACCACGGGCCCCGTCGACTCTCCCGCGAAGCGGAACGGAGACGACTCCGGCACCGTGGCGTCGAACTGGCCGAGATAGTTGAAGCTGATCTCGGCCTGCGGCAGGGCGGCCAGCCGCGCCGCGATCTCCCGGTCGCCCCGCAGGTAGCGCAGGAGGCCATACCCGATGCCGCGCGCGGGGACGGCGCGCAACTGCTCCTTGATCGTCTTGAGCGCCTCGCCCGGCCCTCGATCGCCCTCCAAGACCAGAAGGACCGGCGTGATCGTCGTGAACCAGCCGATCGTGCGCGACAGGTCGACGTCCTCGAGGATCTCCTCGCGCCCGTGGCCCTCGAGGTCGATCAGCACCGAGCGCTCGCCCGTCCAGGCGGCCACCGCCTGGGCCAGCGCCGTGAGCAGGACATCGTTGATCTCCGTGCGCCAGGCGGCGGGCAAATCCTGAAGGAGGGCGCGTGTCTCCTCCTCGGTGAAGACGCTCGTGGCGACGCGCGCCGAGCCTTCCAGGTTGTCCCCGGCCGGATGATCGACGGGGACGTGCCCCACCCCTTCCCTCTCCCCGGCAAGCCAGAAGTCGAGCTCGCGGTCGAGGGGGGCGCGACGGGCATGATCCGCCAGGCGCTCCGCCCAGCGGCGGTACGACGTCGTCTTGGGCGGCAGGGCGATCGAGTCGCCCCGATCGAGCTGGCGGTAGACGGTGTTCAGGTCATCGAGGAGGATGCGCCACGAAACTCCGTCCATGACGAGGTGGTGCACGACGATGAGAAGGCGCGCCGGAATTCCCGGGCCCAGGTCGAACAGGGCCGCGCGCAGGAGCGGGCCGCGCGCCAGGTCGAGGCTCCGCTCCACCTCCGCCGACGCCGCCTCCATCGCCTTGAGACGACGCGGCTCCGGCAGGGCCGACAGATCGACGCGCGCGAACGGAACCGGATCGCCCGGCGCGGCGTTGAACTGGCGCCACTCCCCGTCCTCTTTTTTGTGGTAGCGCATGCGCAACGCGTCGTGCTGCGCCAGCAGAAGGCCGATGGCGCGCTCGAGGCTGCCGGGATCGAGCGCCTGCCGTGCCTCGAGCAGGACCGCCTGGTTGAAGTGGCGCGGGTCGGCGAAATCGCGTTCGAAGAACCAGCGCTGGATCGGCGTCAGCGGCGCCTCCCCGGTCACGGCCCCCTGCTCGGCCGGCGCCGTGACGCGCGTACCGGCGACCGCCGCCAGCTCGGCGATCGTCTGGTGCTGGAAGATCTGCCGGCTCGTCAGCGTGAGGCCCGCCTGGTTGGCGCGTGCCACGATCTGGATACTGAGGATCGAGTCACCCCCCAGCTCGAAGAAGTTGTCGTGCACGCCGAGGCGCTCGCGGCCGAAGACCTGACCCCAGATGCGCGCCAGGGTCTCCTCCGCCGGCGTGCGCGGCGCTGTGCGCTCCCCTTGCACGTCGAGCCGAGGGGCGCCGATCGCCGGGAGCGCCTTCCGGTCGATCTTTCCGCCCGGGGTTCGCGGCAGCCTCTCGAGCACGACGAACGCCGCGGGGAGCATGTACTCCGGCAGGCTCTCCTTCAGGTGGGAGCGCAGCGTGGAGAGGGACGGCGCCCCATCGGCGCCCCCGCGGCAGCCGATGTACCCCACGAGCGATCGCCGGGTGCCGCTCGAGCGCGGCCTCGATCTCGCCCGGCTCGATCCGGTAGCCGCGCACCTTCAGCTGGTCGTCGAGCCGGCCCAGGAACTCCAGGTTCCGGTCGGGGAGCCAGCGGACGCGGTCTCCCGTCCGGTAGAGCCGCGCGCCCGGCACGGGCGAGAACCGGTCCGGGATGAAGCTCTCCGCGGTCAGGTCGGGACGCCCCAGGTAGCCGCGCGCTACACCCTCCCCGCCGATGTGCAGCTCGCCCGGCACGCCGACGGGCAGCGGGTTCATGCGCCGGTCGAGGACGTAGACGCGGGCGTTGCCGATCGGGCGGCCGATCGGGACGAGACCGTTCGTGCCGGAGGTCCCGCCGCCCTCCGCCTGGTAGACCGTCGCCGTGATGGTCGTCTCCGTCGGGCCGTAGGCGTTGAACAGGGCGACGCGACCGCCCGCGACCTCGTCCCAGACCGCCAGGCGGGAGGCCAGGGCCTTCTCGCTGCCGATGACGACGCACCGCAGGAACGCGGGAAGGACCTGCTCCTCCCGCTCGAGCTCGGCGACCCAGGCGTGCCAGTACGAGGTGGGCAGGTTGATGACCGTGACTTTCTCGCTCTCCAGGAAGCGGTGAAAGTCGGGGACCGAGACGAACACCGGGTCCGGTCTGAGGACGAGCGTGGCGCCCGACAGGAGCGTCGGGAAGATCTCCTCCGCGGCGACGTCGAAGCTGAGCGAGGCGAACTGCAGGACGCGGTCGGAGGGACCGAGGCCGTACCGGCGGGCCATCGCGACGGCGTGGTTCGCCAAGGCGCGGTGCGGTACGAGGACTCCCTTCGGAGCACCCGTCGATCCGGAGGTGTAGACGATGTACGCCAGGTTCTCCGGCGCCGCGGCCGGGGCCGCCCCGGCCGGGCCCGCCTCGGTGCGGACGTCGGAGCCATCATCCTCGGTGGCCTCGTCGAGGCAGACGACCCGCGCCTCCCCCACCGGCAGGCCGACCAGGAGCCGCCGCTGCCCCAGCACGACCCGCGCCTGCGTCTCCTTCACGGCGTGCGCGATGCGCTCGCGCGGATAGGCCGGATCGAGAGGCACGTAGGCCCCGCCCGCCTTCAGGATCCCGAGCAGCCCGACCACCATCTCGATCGAGCGCTCGGCGCAGAGGGCGACCGGCGAGTCCGGCCCCACGCCGAGCCGGCTCAGGCGCCGCGCCAGGCCCGAGGCCCGGCGGTCGAGATCTCCGTAGGAGAGGCTCCCGCCTGCGGCAGAAGCCGCGATCGCCTCCGGCGCGCGCGCAGCCTGGATCGCGAACAGCTCGTGGACGGCGCGGTCGCGCGAGCCCTTGCCGTGCGTGCCCTCGCCGCGCGTGCTGCTCCACTCGACCACGACCTGCCGGCGCTCCTCCTCCGGGAGGAGCGGCAGGCGCGACAGATGGCTGTCCGGGGAGGCGGCGATTCCTTGAAGGAGCGTCTCTAGATGACGCAGCATGCGGCCCGCGGTCGCCGCATCGAACAAATCGGTGCTGTACTCCATGGCGCAGGCCAGACGCTTTCGGCTGTCGTCCACGTCGAGCGTCAGGTCGAACTTGGAGATGCCGTCGTCGATGTCCACGAACTCGGCCGACAGCCCCTCGAGGTTCACGCTCGGCGTGGCCGCCTGCGCGACCATCACCTGGAACAGCGCCGTGCGCCCCAGGTCGCGCGGCGGACGCAGCTCCTCGACCAGTCTCTCGAACGGCAGGTCCTGGTGCCCGTAGGCTCCCAGCGCGGCGTCGCGCACGCGCCTCAGGTACTCGCGGAAGGACGGATCTCCCGACAGGTCGGAGCGCAGCACCAGCGTGTTGACGAAGAAGCCGATGAGGCCCTCGATCTCCAGCCGGGTGCGGTTGGCGATCGGCGTGCCGACCAGGAGGTCGTCCTGTCCCGTGTAGCGCTGCAGGAGGATCGTGAACGCCGCGAGGACCGTCATGAACAGGGTGGCGCCCTCCCTGCGGGCCAGGCGGCGCAACTCGTCCGACAGCCGTTCGGAGAGCTCGATGCGGTGGCGCGCACCCCGGTGGCTGCGCACGGCGGGACGGGGCCGGTCGGCCGGCAGATCCAGGACGAGTGGGGCGCCCGCCAGCGCCTGGCGCCAGTAGGCGAGCTGCGTCGGCAGCGTCTCTCCGTCCAGCCGGGCGCGTTGCCACGCCGCGAAGTCGGCGTACTGGATCGGCAGATCGGAAAGGGGCGACGGCCGCCCCTCCGAGAAGGTCGCGTAGAGTGCCTCCATCTCCTTGTAGAAGACCCCCTCCGACCAGCCGTCGGTGACGATGTGGTGGAAGGTCAGGAGGAGGACGTGATCCCGCGCCTCGAGGCGCAGGAGGCGCGCGCGGAGGAGCGGCCCCCGCGCCAGGTCGAACGGCTGCTGCGCTTCCTGGCGCGCCCGGCGCAGCGCCTCCGACCAGCGTGCGGAGGCCGGACGGTCTGCAAGATCCTGGACGGGAAGCCCGAGGCGCACCTCGGGGGCGACCACGGCGATCGGCCGGCCGTCGACGCCCGGGAACAGGGTCCTCAGGACCTCGTGCCGGCGGATGATCTCGTTCAGGCTGCTCTCGAGCGCCTCGACGTCGAGCGGGCCGCGCAGGCGCAGGGTGCTCGGCATGTTGTAGAAGGGCTGGCCGGGATCGAACTGATCGAGGAACCAGAGCCGCTGCTGGGCGAAGGAGAGAGTCCGCTCCCTGTCGGCGGGAGCGCGCGACGGCGGGGGCGCCTCTCGGGGCTTCCCTTCCCGGCGCGCCGCGGCGATGCGTCCCGCCAGGCCTTCCACGGTAGGTCCTTCGAACAGGGCCCGCAGAGGCAACACGACCTTGAACTGCTCCCGCACCCGTGCAATGAGCTGGGTCGCGATCAGCGAGTGCCCGCCGAGATCGAAGAAGCCGTCCAGCACGCCGACCCGGTCGAGACCAAGGAGGTGCGCCCAGAGATCGGCCACCTGCCTCTCCTCCTCCGTGCGCGGAGGGGCGAACGGCACCGCCAGATCGGGGCGCGCACCGCCGGGTGCCGGGAGTCTTCGCCTGTCGACCTTGCCGCTCGGGGTCCGTGGGAGCGCGTCGAGGAAGACGATGGCGGTCGGCACCATGGGATCGGGAAGCTTCTCTTTGAGATGATCGCGCAGGGCGCTGACCGTGAGGCTGGGCGCCCGCCGGCCCTTCGCCCTCCGCAGCGTCACGTAGGCCGCCAGCATCGGGTCGCCGCGCGAATCGGGACGCGCGACCACGACGCTCTCGCCGATCGAGGGATGCTGGTTGAGGACCGCCTCGACCTCCCCCGGCTCGA
>QHXZ01000205.1:1940-2497 GCA_003223165.1 Acidobacteriota bacterium | reverse complement strand
CCTCGCGCTCGCGCGAGGTCAGGCCGTCGGTCGCGCGGCCGCGCGTCCGCGGGTCGGGGCGCTTGAGATACTCGCTCACCACCTGCACCGAGATCGAGGGGTGCAGGTAGGTCCCGCCGGCGCGCACCACCCGGATCGCCTGGACCAGGTCGGACGAGGCGGATTCCTTCAAGAGATATCCCTTCGCACCGGCCTTGAGGCAGGAGTAGACGTACTCCTCGCTGCTGTGCATGGTGAGGGCCACCACCTGCGTCTTGGTGCTCTCCCGCACGATGCGCGACGTCGCCTCGAGGCCGTTCAGCCGCGGCATGCTCACGTCCATCACCACCACGTCCGGCGAGAGCGCGGCGGCCTTCTTCACCGCCTCGTAGCCGTCCGCCGCCTCGCCGATCACCTCGATGTCCGGCTCGCTCTCGAGGATCGCCCGCAGCCCCTGGCGGACGATGGTGTGATCGTCCGCCACCAGGACGCGCGTCTTCTTCCCATGGGTCACGGGAGGCCTCCGCGGCCCCCGGCGGCGTCCGGGGCGCCGATCGGGATCTCGCCGATCACCCGGT
>QHXZ01000205.1:0-1927 GCA_003223165.1 Acidobacteriota bacterium | reverse complement strand
CCCGCCCCCGGCCCATTCCATCCTCTCGCGCATGCCCAGCAGGTCGAGCCTGGCCTCGGCGGGGATCTCCGCGGAGAAGGAGGCGCCGTCGTCCCACACCTCCACCCTGAGGGCGCCGTTGTCCAGCCCCAACCCGACCCGTGCCCGGCGGGCGCGGCCGCGGCGCACGACGTTCGCCAGCGCGTCCTGGACGAAGCGGAACAGCAGCGTCTCGTGCGCGCGCGACGGCCGGGCCTCCCCGTCCCGCGTCCGCACCGAGACGCGGATGCCGCTGCTCTTCTCGAAGGTGGAGGCGTACCAGCGCACCGCCGGCAGCAGGCCGAGCTCGTCGAGCATGGCCGGCCTCAGATCCATGGAGACGGTCCGGATCTGCTCGATGCTGCGCGAGATCAGATCGGAGATCTCGCGCGCCACCTTGCGGACCTCTCCCCGGCGGCGTCCGGGCTGCCCGCCGAGGAGGCCGAGCTTGAGACGCGCCGCGGTCATCGACTGCGCGATGCCATCGTGCAGCAGCCTGGCGAGTCGCTGGCGCTCGGCCTCGATCTTCTTCTCGACGCCGGCCGACAGCGCCCGCAGGGCGTCCTGGCTGCCGCGCAGTTCCTGCACCACCCGCGCCCTCTCGACGGCGTGCCCGACCTGCTCGCCCAGGATGCAGAAGACCTTGATGTCGTCTTCCGTGAACGTGAAGCGGCGCGCGGCTTCCAGGCGCAGCACGCCGATCGTCTTCTCCTTCACGCGGATCGGGATGATGAGCGCCGAGTGGATCCCCGTCCAGTACGACGCCGTGGCCGGGAGGGGGCGGGGCGAGTTGACCAGGATCGGCCTGTCCGACAGGAACGCCAGGACCCCGGGCGCGAGCGAGCCGCGGCCGCGTATGGTCGTGCAGATCTGGCCGAGGAACGCCTGCCCGCCCGGGCCGGCGCAGGCGACGACGCGCAGGCCGCGCTCCCGCGCTTCGTAAAGGCGCAGGTTCACGCCCACGCAGCCGGTGCGCGCGCGGATGATGCGCGCCAGCCGCGGCAGCAGGACCGGAAGCCTGTCCTCGACACCGATCAGCCGGTTCACCCGGTTCAGCAGGATGACGTGCCGGTGTCTGCGGGCCTCCTCCTGGCGATCCAGGGCGCCGACGAGCACCTCCCCCGCCAGGCTCGACAGGGCCGACAGCAGCTCCAGCTCCGAGGCGGTCAGGTCGAACCGCTCCCCACCCCGGTCGGCATAGAGGAACCCGAAGAGCCGGCCGCGTCCCCGGATGGGGGCCCCGAACAGCGAGGTCAGGCCGGGCCAGGCGGGGTGGCGGCCGGCTGCCCGGCCTTCGGCCGCCCCGCTCTCGTCCCCGGCCGCCGGATGGCAGAGACCCTGCGCGCGCCTCGCGAGGAGCCGGGTGAAGGGGTGGCGCAGGTAGTGCGCCTCGGGTGGGTCGGCAGGCAGCGCGCTGCCGTGGGCGCACAGGCGCTCGATGACCTTGCTCCCGGACCGCAGGAGCCAGATTTCGGCACGCTCCATCTCCAGGGCGCGGGCGATCGCCGCCAGGGCCCGGCGGCCGGCATCGGCCGGCCCGAGCGCCATGGAGCCCAGGCGCGAGATGCTGTAGAAGGCCTGGACTTCCTTGGCGCGCCGCCGCCGCGGCGGCAGGACCCGCAGGGCGGGGCGCGGATGCGCCTCGAGCACCAGCGGCAGCTCGGCCGGAATGGGCCGCGACGGCTCGATCTCCGGGCCCGGGGCCGGTCCGGGCGCCTGCCCCGGCGCGGCCGCCTCCTGGTCCACGGGCAGGCTGGCGCTGTCGGCCACGAAGGGACCGCCTGGGGATGGGTTCTGCCTGTCTCGAGGATCTGACTTCATCCACCGCCCGCCGCGGGTCCCGCGTCACCGACTCTGGATTTGGAAGTCGTGCGCGTATTCTCCGCCGCGGGCCGGGCGGTGTCAACCA
>QHXZ01000040.1:8596-25516 GCA_003223165.1 Acidobacteriota bacterium | reverse complement strand
TGCGCATGGGAGCACCTCCTGTCGGGAGCGTTTCCAGTTAAGGAAACTTGTACGGCGATGCCGGGTCCGGGTCAACCACCATCCGGGCGCGGCCCCGTCGCAGGGAGGGCCGGGCCGGTGGGGCGCCGGCGGCGGATCGGCTATAATCCCGATCGGCCGCCCGCGCGGCACAAGACGATGAGCGAACGTCTCTGGCCCTTCAAGGATCTGGCGCGCTTCCTGCGCTACGAAGACCCCGAGGTCCGCTACTGGGCGGCCGAGCGGCTGGCGCGGCACCACCCCGACGAGGCCGCCGATCTCCTCGCGCCCTACCTTTTCGACGATCACGACCTGACGCCCGAGCTCGTGGCCGGGTACCTCGGGCGCCACGGGGCGCCGGCGCACGTGCCGCAGCTGGTGCGGGCGGTCCGGACGCAGCGTCGCATGGCGGCGGCGCGCGCCCTCGAGGCCCTGGTGCGGCTGCGCGCCCCGGAAGCGATCGACCTTGCGCGCTCCGCGTTCGATCGGCGCGATTTCGACGAGGAGTGCTGGTCCGCCCTGCTCGAGGCGCTGGCCGAGCGCAGCGATCCGCCCGCCCGCGCCGTCCTGGCCGAGTTCCTGAAAAGGCGGGCCGACTGGTTCGGCTCGCCGCCGATCCTGCGCTCGGCGCTGAACGTGACCGGCCCGGGAGAGTACCGTCCGGTCCTGCAGGCCTGGCTGCGCTCGCTGCAGTGGCGCGGCGCGGGGGGCGGCGGGGCCGGCGACAGCTTCCGGGTGCTGATGGACCACCTCGAGATCGACGACTGCGGCTGGTGCTTCCGCACCGAGCTGAGCGGGCGGATCGACTTCGCCCGCACCCTCAAGGCGGTCGAATCGAGCTACGACTGCGAGGTGCGCGCGGCGCTCGGCGACGAGACCTGCGCCCGCATCGCGGCCACCCTCATGGCCGGCGCCTTCGAGACCAGCGCCGCCGCGCTGTCCGGCACCATCCTCGAGCAGGCCCGCCGCGTGCGGCGCGCGCCGGGGGACGACCTGGCCGACCGCATCGTCGAGGCGTCGGTCTTCTGGGCCGATCCCGAGGTGGCCCGCGCGGTGGAGGGGCTCGGCCCTCATCTGCGCGAGTGGGTCATCGGCTTCCTGCTCTCGGCCGTCTTCAAGATGGCCCGCTACCGCAACCACGATCTCGAGGTGCGGCGGGCCGCCGGCGATCTCGAGGCGTTGCTGCGCATGATGGAAGTCGAAACGTCGATGATGCTCGACAGCCTGCCGGACGCGATCCGCTCCGCGGTCGAGGCGGCCGGCCCGGCCGGCGGCCCCGAACGCTCGGCGGCGCGGCGACTGGCCGAGGAGCGCTGCCTCGCCCTGCTGGCGGCCCGCGGTCCCTTCTTCCCCCAAGGCGCGGCGCTCGAGACGCTCGGCGAACTGCGCTCCGTGGGGGCCATCAACGAGATCCTCGATTTCCTGGCGGAGGAGAACTCCTATCTCTACGAGGCGGCGGAGCACGCCCTGTCGATGATGGAGGACGCCGTGGTGGAGCCGGCGCGGGCGCGGCTGGAGGCGGGCACCGTGGACGAGGAGGCCGGCCACAGCCTGCTGATCGTGCTGTGCGAGCGGGGCACGCGCGAGGCGCTGCGCCTGGTGCTCGAGCACCTCGAGTTCTTCATGGACGCGGCCGGCCCGGGCGACGCCGCCCGCTGGATGTCGCTCCTCGGGGCGCGCGAGCTGATCGATCCTCTGCGTCGTTACCTGCCGCAGGAGACCGCCCTGGTCGGCCAGGCGGTCCTGCTCCTGGGCGGCATCCACAACCAGCGCGTCCCCGAAGAGGCGGAGATCCGCCGCGCCATCGACGAGTACTGGAAGCAGCAGCCGGAGGGGGGCGAGGAAAGCGACGAGCCCTGATGTGAGGCCCCGGGGAGACGCCCCGCCCCAGGCTGCCTGTGCGGCGCTCCTGATCCTCGCCTTGGCCTCGGTGGGTCAGGCCATCGCCGGGCCACCCGCTCCTCCGGCGCCGACGGCCGCCGTCCCGCCGGCCGGTACCCAGGCGCCGGCGGGCAGCGCCGCGCCGATGACGCTGCGCTTCGCCCCCAAGGCCCGCAGGCTCTCCACCTACACGGCCGACATTCGCCTGGAGACCACGACGCGCGAGGTCACCTTCGAGGCGCCGCAGGCCTACCAGCAGAGCTTCGCCTTCTGGAGCAATCGCATGAAGGGGCAGAAGAAATCCGAGCTGATCGAGCTGATCACCTACACGCAGGACGTGGCGGAGGATGGGACGATCCCCTTCCGCCGCACGGTGCCCCGCTTCCAGGTCGAGTTCATGCGAGCGGGGCAGCCGAGCGAGCCGTACGGCACCCTTCCCGATGACGTGAAGAGCCAGGTCTGGGAGGGGTCGCTCGACCCGCTCGGCAACCTCAAGGAGATGCGCAAGACGGCCGGCAAGGACAACGCCGACATCGCCAGCCTCAGCCTGCCGCTGATCCAGCGGGCCTTTCCAGAGGCGCCGGCCGCGCGCGACTTGAAGGCGGGCGAGAGCTTCGTCGAGACCATGGCCCTGCCGCTCCCGGAGCCGCTGCACATCGCGGGGCTGGAGGAGATCGGCATGCGCGTCGCGCGCGAATACACTCTCAAGGAGGTCAACGGGGAGCGCGCCGTCTTCGGCGTCACGGTCACCTATGCCAACGATCCCGCCGCCTCCTCCAAGGCGGCCGGCACCACCTGCACGCTGTCGGGCGGCGGCGAGGGGACGGCCGAGTTCGACGTCCGGCGCGGTGTCTTCCTCGCCTTCCGCGTGCCGAGCACGCTGAAGATCGACATCGTCGCGCCGCTGCGCCCGCTCCCCGAGCATCCCGAGATGAAGGAAGGCGGCAGCGGCAAGACCCACATCGAGATCGACCTGTTGCTGAGCGCGCAGCAGATCGTGAAGAGGGTGTGGGGCGAGGAGAGCGACTGAGCCGCCGCCCCGGCGGCCATCTCCGGAAGCCGCGAATGGCCCGCTAGAGGCGGCCGTGCCCTCGGGCCCCGAGGTCCCAGGCCACGAGGCTCCAGGGACCGCTGGGCCCCGCCGTGGTGAGCATCACCAGATCCTGGACCCCGTCCCGGTTCAGGTCGACCGCGACCGGCGGCGAGGCGGCGAGCAGCCCCTCGACCTCGAACGGAAAGCCCGGCACCGGCTGGCCGGTGCCGCGCAGGCCGAAGAGGCGCAGGTAGGAGAAGCCGGCGTACAGATCGCTGCGCGCCTGGATCAGCTCCATCTTCCGGTCGCCGTCCAGGTCGGTCGCCAGCCAGGGCGACTCCTCGATCGCCTGGGACCTGAGGAAGTCGCGGTGGAGGCGCTGGGGGAAGCCGGAGACCACGCCGCCCGTGGCGTCGAACGCGTAGAGCAGCCCGCCGTCCTGCTGCAGGATCTCGGGGTGGCCATCGCCGTCCAGGTCGGCCAGCACCGCGCCCCAGGGCCCGCCGCTCGCCAGGGTGCGGGGCCAACCCGCCGCCGGCGATCCGTCGGCGCGCAGCACGATCATCTCGGCCGCGGCGAACGGCGGCACCGGGTCCGTTCCAGCGGATCCTCTCGAGTCGGGTGCGCTCCGGCCCGACCCCGTACGTCCCGTCGCCCGTCCATCCGCGTAGGGCAGAACCGGGAGCATGTCGCCGGTGAACGGGAGGGTCGACTGCACGATCTCGAGGTGCCCGTCCCCGTTGAGATCGCCCACGACCGGCGCCTGGCGTTCGACGAGCGAGGGGAGGATCTGCAGGAACACCGGCGGCCGGTGGCGATCGGCCGGCACTGCCACCAGCCGCGGCAGGAAGCCCGACTCGGTGACGATCACCTCGTCCGCGCCGTCGCCGTCCAGATCGGCCGCCGCCAGGTCGGCATTGAGGCCGCGAGGGCGGCCGAAGGAGTCGAGCCCGAGTTGAAAGGGCCAGCCAGGCAGCGGCAGCCCATCTGCGCTGAAGGCCTGGACTTCCCCCTGGTTCATCCCGCGCACCACTTCCGGCCGTCCATCTCCATCCAGGTCGGCCAGCAATACCCCCGCCGGCGAGCAGGAGTAGTAGCCCTCTCCATCGTGCAGGATCTCGACCGGCCAACCCTTCAGATCGCTTCCGTCGGCATGGAAGGCGTAGAGGAAGTTCTGGCGCTGCAGATTCCCCGAGACGACGCAGGTCACGATCTCCGGAATCCCGTCGCCGTCGAGATCGCCGACCCCGGGCGCCCCGAGGGGGTAGGCCGGCTGCGGCCGGTCCTCGAAGGTGCGCGGCCAGCCGTCGGCCGGCTGGAACACGCCTGTCGCATCCGGCCGGAGGAGCGTCACCAGTCCGGCGGAGAGCGAAACCACGAGGCCGGGACCGCTTTCCTTCCCCAGATCGATGGGAACGACCGACCCCTGGCGCGCCCGGTAGTCGGACGGCCGGGGGAACGGGATCGGGAAGCCGGCGACGAACGGAGGGCTCTTGGGGATCCGGCCCGGAAGCCGCCGGCTGGGACCTCCGGCCAGGGGGGACTGCGTCCCGGACAGCAAGGCGGCGATCCCTAGGGCCGCCGCCAGGAGAGGCGCCCGGCGGCGCAGCGCACCCCCATACGGCGAGGCTCGGTGCATCGAGTGACCTCAATAGAGGTGGTGCCTATCCCTTATACGGCCGGATCCCTCCCGGCGCAACATGAATCCGGGTTGCCCGGCACCGACAGATCGGCTTTAATCCATCTCCCATGAGCCGAACCGACAGCCACGACGCGGCCCCCGCCGGCACGGCCCCTCCCGCCCCGGACGTCCGCGTGCGCTTCGCCCCCAGCCCGACCGGCTTCCTGCACGTGGGAGGGGCCAGGACCGCCTTGTTCAACTGGCTCTTCGCCCGGCGGCACGGGGGAGTCTTCATCCTGAGAATCGAGGACACCGACCTGCAGCGCTCGACCGATGCGAGCGTGAAGACGATCCTCGAGGGGCTCGCCTGGCTCGGGATCACCTGGGACGAGGGGCCCTTCTTCCAGGCGCGCAGCGTCGAGGCGCACCGGACCATGGCCCTGCGGCTCCTGAAGGAGGGGAGGGCCTACCATTGCTTCTGCGCGGTGGCGGAGCTGGAGCGCAAGCGCGCCGCGGCGGAGGCGGAGGGGGCGGCCTGGAAGTACGATCGCACCTGCCTGCGCCTGCAGCCGGACGAGGTGCGCCGCCGTCTCGACCAGGGGGTGCCGGCGGCGCTCCGCTTCCGGGTCCCGGAGGGTGAGGTCGCCTGGGAGGACCTGGTGCACGGGCCGATGTCCTTCGCCGCGGAGGCGATCGAGGACATCGTCCTTTTGCGCTCGGACGGGTCGCCGACCTACAACCTCTCCTGCGTCTCGGACGACATCGCCATGCGCATCACCCACGTGATCCGCGGCGACGATCACATCAGCAACACCCCCAAGCAGATCCTCCTGTACCGCGCGGTCGGGACCTCTCCGCCCCGCTTCGCCCACCTGCCGCTCATCCTGGGCGCCGACAAGAAGCGCCTCAGCAAGCGGCACGGCGCCGTGTCGGTGACCGAATACCGCGACAGGGGATACCTGCCCGAGGCGCTGTTCAACTTCCTGGCGCTGCTCGGCTGGTCCCCAGGCGATGGGCGCGAGAAGATGACCGGGGAGGAGATGACGGCCTGCTTCACGCTCGAGGCGATCAACCGCAAGGGGGCGGTGTTCGACGAGCAGAAGCTGGAGTGGCTGAACAGCCAGTACATCCACGACCTGCCCGCCGCCCGCATCGCCGGGTTGATCCGCCCGGACCTGGAGCGGCAGGGACTCCTCGTCGCCGACCTAGATGAAGGGGGCGCGCGGCGCGAGTGGTACCTCCGGGTGATCGAGGCGCTCAAGGCCCGCGCGAAGCTCCTGGGCGATTTCGGGCGCGACGTCCGCCCGTTCCTGACGGACGAGTTCGAGTACCGCGAGGAGGCGCTCGAGAAGCACCTGAGGGGAGGGGGGAGGAGCGGCGGCCCCGCCGCGATCGCCCAGAGGATGCGGGCCCTGCGCGCCGCGCTCGCCGGGGTGGAGCCGTTCACCGAGGAGACGACGGAGGGGGCGCTGCGCGCCCTGGCCGAGGCGCGCGGCGAGCCGGCGGCCACCTTCATCCATCCATTGCGCGTCGCCCTGGTCGGCAGCGCGGTGAGCCCGGGCATCTTCACGGTGCTCGTCCTGGTCGGCAAGGAGGGGGCGCTGCGCGCCCTGGCCGAGGCGCGCGGCGAGCCGGCGGCCACCTTCATCCATCCATTGCGCGTCGCCCTGGTCGGCAGCGCGGTGAGCCCGGGCATCTTCACGGTGCTCGTCCTGGTCGGCAAGGAGAGGGCGCTGCGGCGCCTCGACCGGCTGGTCGCCTTCCTGGAATCCTAGGAGCGCGCGCGTGCTCCCCTCATCCCGGTCGGAGCGGTCGGCTCGCGCGGCCGCCGTCGCGGCTCTCGCCGCTCTCTGCCTGGCCGCGCTCTCCGCGGCCGGCTGCGCCCGCGAAGTCCTGGTCTCGATCCCCCAGGCCTACCAGCACGTCCAGGACCTGCGGGGGTCCCGTGTGCGGATGGCGGGGACCGTGCGCCGTTTCCAGGGGGAGGGCGGAGAGCACTTCGTACTCGAGGACGAGGAGTCGAATCGTGTCGGCCTGCGCGGGCCGGTCCTGGCGCGGCTTGCGGGCCTCGAGGGGCGGCGCTGCCAGGCCTCCGGCGAGCTCCATTTCGACCCGCGCCGCGGCTACTATCTCGAGGCCGATCGGATTGACACCCCCGAGGCCCTTCGCTAGAATTCGCGCGCGTTCCGGGATCGTCCAATGGTAGGACACATGGCTCTGGACCATGGTATCGGGGTTCGAATCCCTGTCCCGGAACCAGCCCGGGCGGCGCTATCGTCTAGGGGTTAGGACGGATGGTTCTCAGCCATCAGACCGGGGTTCGAATCCCCGTAGCGCTACCAAAGGCTTCCTCGTCGCCTCCCCGCCGCTCATGGCGGGGAGGCTCTTTTTTTGCGCCCGCACCCGGGCTCGCCGCGGCCGCGTTCGGGGTCCTGGTGCTCGCGGGCGCGTCCCGGCCCCCGCTCGCGGCCGAGAAGCAGACGGAGAAGCAGCCGGTCCGGGTCGTCGTGAAGGCGGCGCGGCTCATCGACGGCAAGAGCAGGACCCCCCTCGCGCCGGCGGTGGTGGTGATCGAAGACGACCGCATCGTGCAGGTCGGCTCCGGGATCAAGCCGCCGGCGGGGGCCCAGGTGATCGACCTGGGCGGCGCCACGCTGCTGCCCGGCCTGATCGACTGCCACGACCATCTCACCGCGAACCCCGAGCAGTCGGGCTACAAGTCGCTCGGCGTCTCCCTGCCGCGCGAGACGCTGTACGGGGCCACCAACGCCGCCCGCACCCTGCTGGCCGGCTTCACCACGGTGCGCAACGTGGGCGCCGCCGGCTTCTCCGACGTGGCGCTGCGGGACGCGATCGTCGACGGGGACCTGTCGGGACCGCGCCTGCTGGTCTCGGGCCCCCCGCTCGGCATCACCGGGGGGCACTGCGACAACAACCTCCTGCCGTACGAGTATCACTTCAAGGACGAGGGGGTCGCCGACGGTCCGTGGGAGGCGCGCGCCAAGGTGCGCGAGGTGGTCAAGTACGGCGCCGATCTGATCAAGGTGTGCGCCAGCGGGGGCGTCCTCTCCAAGGGGGACCAGCCGGGGACGCCGCAGTACACCCTGGAGGAGCTGAAGGCGATCGTCGAGGAGGCCCACAAGCTCGGGCGCAAGGTGGCGGCGCACGCCCACGGGACGCAGTCGATCAAGGACGCCATCCTGGCCGGGGTCGATTCGATCGAGCACGCCAGCCTGATCGACGACGAGGGGATCCGCCTGGCGAAGGAGCACGGCACCTTCCTGGTGATGGACATCTACAACGACGACTTCATCCTGCAGGAGGGGGCCCGGGTCGGCATGCTCCCCGAGTCGCTGGAGAAGGAGCGCAAGCTCGGGCAGCTGCAACGCGACAATTTCGCCAGGGCGGTGAGGGCCGGAGCGCGCATGGCCTTCGGGACGGACGGAGGCGTCTACCCCCACGGGGACAACGCCCGGCAGTTCGCCTACATGGTGAAGTACGGCATGACGCCTATCGAGGCGATCCAGGCGGCGACCACGCAGGCGGCGGAGCTCCTCGGCCTCGCCGACCGCGTCGGCAGCGTCGAGCCGGGCAAGCTGGCCGACCTGATCGCGACCCGCGACGACCCGCTGTCGGACGTGCGCGCCCTGGAGCGGGTCGGCTTCGTCATGAAGGGGGGCCGGGTGGTCAAGAACGACCTGCGCTGACGCCGTCGCGACACCCGGCCCTCACCCGGTCAGCCCTTGAGTGCGGTCGCGATGCGCAAGAGCTCGGCGCAGGCCTTCTCGAGCGTCGCCAGGCTGCGCGCTTCCCTCAGCCGGCCCGCTTCGTCGAAGGCCTGGTCGGCCTTGCCTATCTGGACCGCCGCAGGGACGATGACGGCGAACAGGCCGGTCAGGATCTGGCGCACCGCCATCACGGAGCGCACCGCGCCGAACGACCCCGGCGAGGCCCCCATCACCAGGACGGCCTTCCCCCTGAAGGGGTTGTCGGGCCCGCGCGAGGCCCAATCGATGGCGTTCTTGAGCGTGCCGGGGACCGTGGTGTTGTACTCGGGTGTGGCCAGGACGATCGCGTCGGCGGCCGCGAGACGCGCCTTGAAGGCCCGCGCCCCTTCCGGCAGGCCCGACGCCTGCTCCAGGTCGCCGTCGTAGAGCGGCATCGCCACCTCGCGCAGGTCGAGGAGATCGATCTCGGCCTTGCCTCGCAGCGATTCCACGGCGTTGGCGAGCAGCTTGCGGTTGTACGATCCGGCGCGCAGGGAGCCGGCGAAGGCCAGGATGCGCAGGGAGGTCGCCATCGGCGCCGAGGATAGCACGCGCACCGTGCTCGTCGTGCAGCAGGCCGAGGCCGAGGGGCCGGGCCTGCTCGCGGCGCCTCTTCCGGCGATGGGCCTCACGCTGAGCACCGTGAGGGCCTGGCGCGGGGAGCGCGTGCCCGCGGCCGCGCAGGACTTCGCGGCGATCGTCTTGATGGGCGGGCCGATGGGGGTCTACGAGACCGCGCGGCACCCGCACCTGGCCGACGCCATCCTCCTGGCGGGCGACGCTCTGCGCCGGGGCGTGCCGGTCCTGGGCGTCTGCCTCGGGTCGCAGATCCTGGCTGCCGCGGCGGGGGCCCGCGTCTTCCCCGGACCGGTGAAGGAGATCGGCTGGCACCCGGTGCGCCTGAGCGCCGAAGGGCGCGCCGATCCGCTCCTGGGGCTCCTGCCCGCCGACCCGGTCGTCTTCCACTGGCACGGGGACACCTTCGATCTGCCCGCGGGCGCCACGCTCCTGGCCTCCTCAGGGCGGTACGCCCACCAGGCGTTCCGCATCGGCACGCGCGCCTACGGCCTGCAGTTCCACGTCGAGGTGACGCCGGAGATGGTCGATCGGTTCATCGCGGCCGGCGCGTCCGAGGCGGCCGACTTCGGGGGGGAAGAGGGGGCGGCGCGGATGCGCGCCGAGGCGCGCCTCTTCGCCCCGGCCATCGGGGCGGCCGTGCCGGCGATGCTTCGAGCCTTGCTCAGGCCCCTCGCCGCATCCTAGGTTTGGAGGCTCCGGTAGACCGCCTGCGGGTCGGGAAGGGGCGGCCAGGCCAGGACCCCCAGGGCGTCCCGCACGTACTCCGGACGGCGCATGCCGACCAGGACGCAGCTGACGCCCGGCGTGCTGGCCACGGTCCAGAGCGCCTTGCGCGACAGGGGCTCGCCGCGCCTCGCGGCCGGCAGGGCGGGGTCGATCGCCGCCGCGATGGTGCGCGCCTGCTCCCGTCCGCTCAGCGAAGCCTGCCGCCCGACCTCGCGCAACAGGGCCTGCAGGGAGGGCAGGAAGCGCGCCCACCAGGATTGCCACGCCGCCGCCATCTCCGGTTCGAGCCCCTGCGCCAAGGCGCGCACCACGTAGTTGATGCGCGGCACGACGTACTGCTGCTCGATCTGCTGCCAGTGCGACGCGTCGGAGACCTGGCCGGGGAGCGTGGCGACCTCCTCGACGAGCTGGAACAGGTGATCGGGAGTCACCCCGCCCAGGGTGTCCCCCTTGCGGTGCGGGGCGATGGAGGCGCGATACTCGTCTCCCAGCCGCGACAGCGCGGCCAGAAGATCGGGAAGGCTCGCGGACTCCCCGGGGACCGGCGGGTCGGCGAGGCGTAGCAAGCGCTGGCCGGCGAAGGCGTTGAGCGGCCGGTTGACCAGGACGCCGAGGCCGGCCTGCAAGGCGGCCTCGAGCGGCGTGGCGCGCCCCTCCTCCCCGGTGTTCGCGATCAGGGCGCCGCCCGGCTCGAACAGGTTCATCGGCATCTGCAAGACGCGGAAGTGGTGCCCGGGGCCGCCGGCCTCGCGCGCCGCCATCAGGAAACGCGAGGCCGAGGTGGCTTCCCCGTCGCCGGCGGGCGACACCAGGGTGTTGGACGAGACGCCGTACCACTGGAGCAGCCCCTGGCGCACCGCCTCCTCGAAGAACGTGAAGGCCTCCCGCGCCCTGCGGTAGAACTCCGCGCGCGCCGCCTCGAGGTCGCCTTCCCCGTGCTTCGCCGCGTCGGACAGGAAGTACTCGGGGTTGTGCAGCAGGCAGACGTCGAGGCTCTCGAGCTGCAGGCGCTCGAGCGACCGCTGCAGCTGGTCGCGCAGGAAGTCGGGGTGGATGCAGTGCCAGCACCCTTCCGCGTACTTGACCATCTCCGGGAATGGCCGCCCGGCGCGCTCGCGCTCCCCCGCCAGATCGAGGTTCTGTCCCTGCACGTAGCCGATCTTGGACACGACGATCACCTGGTCGCGGGCCAGGCGGCCGCGCCCTTCCAGGTCACGCAGGACCTGGCCGGCCAGGCGCTCGCTGCCGCCGTCGGTGTAGTTGGTGGAGGTGTCGACCAGGTTGCAGCCGGCCGCGAGGGCCTCCTCGAGCGACTGGCGGTGGAGCGGCGTCTCCGCGTCCACCCGGTAGCCCCCGAAGCCGATGCGGCTGGCGGTCAGCCCCGTCGTCCCGAGCGGCGCGTGGCCGTGCGGCGCCGTCGCCACGAAGCGGGCCGCGAAGTCGCGGGTGGCGGCGGCGGTGGCGCGGCGCTCAGGCACGGTGGCGCGGCCGCCCGGCAGGGGCGCTCACGGGCGTCCCCCGGGACGCGAGCCCTCGTCGCGGCCGAGGTCGACCGGGCGGCCCCCCTTGATCACGGCCGCGGGCGCCTTGAGGACGGCGATGCCGGCGAGGGGATCGCCGTCCACGGCCACGAGGTCGGCGAGCTTGCCTGGCTCGACGGTCCCCAGGTCGCGGGCGCGTCCCAGGAGGTCGGCCGCGGAGCGGGTGGCGGCCACGATCGCCTCCATCGGCTTCATGCCGCCGGCCACCATCAGCTCGAACTCGTGGGCGTTCCGCCCGTGCGGGGTGACGCCGCTGTCGGTCCCGAAGGCGATCTTCACGCCGCCGGCGACCGCCTTCCTGAACGACTGCTGCATCAGCGGACGCACCGCCAGCGCCTTCGCGGCGGCGAATTCGGGCATCTCGCCGCTTTTGGCCAGGTTCTCCACCGCCTCGCCCGCCATCAGGGTCGGCACGAGATAGGTGCCGTGCTCCTTCATCAACCGGACCGCCTCGTCGTCGAGGATCGAGCCGTGCTCGATCGAGTCGATCCCGGCCAGGACGGCGGCCTTGATCCCCGCGGTCCCATGGGCGTGCGCCGCGGCCTTGCGGCCCAGGGCGTGCGCCTCGCCGATGATGGCGCGCAGCTCCTCGTCGGAGAGCTGGCGCGCGCCCAGCTCGTCTCCGGACGAGAGGACCCCGCCGGTCGCCAGGAGCTTGATGACGTCGGCGCCGTACTTGACCTGGTAGCGGACGGCGGCCCGGCAGGCGTCGGGGGAGTCGCAGACCCCCGCATCGAGCGGCTCGACCCCGGCGAGGCGCAGGTCGGGACGGAAGGCGTTGAGATCGTCGCCGTGTCCGCCGGTGATCGACAGCGACCGGCGTGCCGTGATGATCCGCGGCCCCTCGATCAGGCCGGCCTCGATCGCGCGGCGCAGCGGCACGCTGGCGCCGCCCTCGTCCCCCAGGTTGCGCACGGTCGTGAAGCCGGCGCGCAGCGTCCGGAGGGCGTACACGGTGCCGGCGATGCCCGCGTCGATCGGGGTCCGGGTGACCGGCTCCCACTCCCAGCCCTTCTTCAGCTCGCCCGTGAGGTGAACGTGGCAGTCGATCAAGCCGGGCAGCACCGTCTTCCCCGAGAGGTCGAGGATCACGGCGCCGGCGGGGGGCGGGAAGGAGCGGGCCGGCTCCACCTTCTCGATGCGCTCGCCCCGGACGAGGATCGCGATGTCCCGCCGCGCCGGGCCGCCGGTCCCGTCGAGCAGCGTGCCGGCACGCACGTAGAGGACGCGCGCGGCCGGCTCCTGGGCGGCAGGGACGACGCATGCTAGGCCCGGCTACTTCTTCTTCAGGCTGGACAGGTAGGCGACCAGCGCGTCGAGATCGGCGGTGGGAAGGCCCGGGTAGCCCCGCATCTTGCTGTCGACCTTCACATCCTTCGGCGAGACGATGTACTTCCGGATCTCCTCCGGCTTCAGCTTGGCGCCGACATCATCGAGCGGGGTCTTCGGGTTTCCCTTGCCCGCGATGGCGTGGCACATCGAGCAGTGCTGGGCGGAGTAGACTCCCTTCCCCTTGTCGAGGGAGGCCGCGTCCGTCTTCGCGGGCTCCTCGGCCCGGCCGACCGATGCCAGCGCGAACACCAGGATCAACGGGATGAGGGCGGCTGCGATCCGTCTCATGCTTGCGGCTCCTTCCCGGCGCGACGGCCGGCGACACGACGTCCCCGACTGGCCAGCAAGGTACGATATCACCGCCACCGCCACGGCTCAACTGCCGCCGCTGCCCTCGGCCTCGCGGAAGTCCGGCGGGACGGCCTCGGCCACGCGGATCGCGAGATCATCCAGCCGGTCGGCGAAGGAATGCGTGGCGCCCGGGACCACCAGCACGCGCGCCCCGCCCGGCAGGGCGGCGGCGAGCGTCAGCACCAGACCGAGGGGACCGAACGAGTCCTGATCTCCCTGGATGAAGGCCAGGGGCTTGCGGCAGTCTTGCAGGAAGCCGTAGTTGAAGAGGCCGACGGGGGCGCCGATGGCGATCAAGGCGCCGACCCTGGCATCGGCGCACCCGACCCGCAGCGCGATGTACGATCCGAACGAGTAGCCGGCCGCCAGGAGCGGCCGGCCCGGGAAGCGCCCGGCGAGGTGATCGAGAACGCAGCGCAGATCGTCCTGCTCCCCGACGCCGTTGTCGTGCGTGCCGCCGCTGACGCCGACGCCCCGAAAGTTGAAGCGCAGGACAGGGATGCCCAGCCGCACCATCGCCTCGGCGGCGGCATGCACCACCTTGTTGTGCATCGTCCCGCCGAAGAGGGGATGAGGGTGGCAGACGACCGCCGCCGTCCCCGGGCCCCCCGCGCGGCCGGCTTCCGGCGCGGCCGGGTGCTTCAGGAAGCATTCGAGGCGTCCCGCCGGGCCGGCGATGAAGATCGATTCGATCCGCTGCATCGGCCCCCATGCTACACGCCCCCGCGGCCTTTGGTGTAAGCTCCGCCGCGCGATCCGTCGCAGCGAGGGGAGCCGTGCCGGTCAACGCCGACCAGTTCCGCAGCGCCCTGAGACTCTGGGCCAGCGGAGTGTCGATCGTCACCACCCGCCGGGACGGCGAGGGCATGCTCGGCATCACCGTCAGCTCCTTCAGCTCCCTGTCCCTCGACCCCCCGCTGGTCGTCATCTGCATCGCCCGCGAGGCGCGCAGCCATGATCTAATCGCGGCCCGGCGGGCCTTCGCCGTCAACATCCTGCGCGAGGACCAGCGCCCGTTGTCGGACCGCGCCGCCGGACGGGAGGGCGAGGAGGGGAACTGGCTCCAGGGAGTCGCCTGGAGGCGGGTGGCGACCGGCGCCCCCGTCCTCGAAGACTGCCTCGCCTGGCTCGACTGCGCTCTCGTGGCGTCGCACGAGGGGGGCGACCACACGCTGTTCGTCGGGAGGGTCGAGGCGGCGGGCCAGACGGAGGGGCGGCCGCTGATCTGGTTCGGCAGCGCCTACCGAACGCTCGCCCCGGTCGCACCAACGCGGCGGCGACGGAGTGCTGTCCGGAAGTAGCGCCCCGCCTTGGCGCAGCCACGATCCGGGAAGGGAGTCCTGGAGTGAAGCGCCGCGCCCTGCGGTCGCCGGGCACCGGGTCCGGCTCGCTGCGCGAGCCTCCCCTCCGCTTCGCCTCGCGCCGCCCGCCGCGCTGTAGTTCGCGCGTCGGGTCCCCGGCGCGAGGTCTCAGAGGGCCCGGCGACCGCAGGGCGCGGCGCTTCACTCCCGGGCGCCCTTCACCGAGTCATTCCAGCACCGAGACGAGACGCCGCTGCCGGAAAGGACTCCGCCGCGACCGTACGGAATGAGCACCGTCGGTGACGGGTGGGGCACACCGCGCGCTGCATTTGCCGGGCCCTCTGAGACCTCGCGTCCGGGGCCCCGCCGCGCGCTCCCCAGCGCGGTGGGCGGACGCGAGGCGAAGCGGAGGGGAGGCTCGCGCAGCGAGCCGGACCCGGTGCCCGGCGAATGCAGCGCGCGGTGTGCCCCACCCACGACCTCCGGGGATCCTTCCGCGCGTTGGCGGGCGAGCGCTGTCCGAGCGGCGGCTTGACAGGCGTGGCGCACTAGGCTAGGTTCCCGCCGGATCCCGAAAGAGCGGAGCGCCGATGCTGAGCGTCAAGAAGACCGATCGTCTGTTCTTCGACACCTTCGACGCCATGGCCGCGGGGGCGGCTGAAGCGGCCCTGATCCTCGAGCAGATGTTCCGGGACGGGATTCCTGGCTATGCCGCGCACGCCACCCGGATCAAAGAGATCGAGCATCGCTGCGACAAGCTCGTGCACGAGCTGGTCAAGACCCTGCATCGCACCTTCATCACGCCGATCGACCGCGAGGACATCCACGACCTCGGGTCGGCCATGGACGACGTGGTCGATCTCATCGACGCCGCCGCCAGCCGCGCCGTCCTGTTCAAGGTCGAGGGGGAGATCCCCGACGCCTCCGGCCTGGCCCGCGTCATCCACACGCAGGCCGAGGAGATCCGCAAGGCCGTGGTGCACCTGCGCGATGCCGAGACGGTCCTCGAGGCGTGCCGGCGGATCAACGATCTGGAGAAGGAGGGCGACCGCCTCTACCGCGAGGCCGTGGCGCGCATCTTCGAGTCCGGGCGGGATCCGATCTTCGTGATCAAGGCGAAGGAGATCGTCGAGACCCTCGAAGCGGCCACCGACGCCGGGGAGAGCGTGGCGATCATCCTCGAGCGGATCATCCTGAAGCACCAGTAGGGGAGCCGGCCATCGACCCCGTCCTGCTCTCCGTCATCGTGATCATCCTGGTCGCGCTGGTCTTTGACTTCCTCAACGGCTTCCACGACGCGGCCAACTCCGTGGCCACCGTCGTCTCGACGCGCACCCTCTCGCCGAACCTGGCGGTCGCCTGGGCCGCGGCCTTCAACTTCCTGGCCGCCTTCGGCTTCGGAGTGAAGGTGGCCACGACGCTCGGCAAGGGGGTGGTGCAGCCCGGGGTGGTCGATCGCTGGGTGGTCCTCGGCGGCCTCGCCGGCGCGATCGCCTGGAACCTGGCGACCTGGTGGCTGGGGCTGCCGGTCTCGTCGTCGCACGCCCTCATCGGCGGGCTGGCCGGGGCGGCGGTGGTGAAGGGCGGGTGGTCGGTCCTGATCCCGGCCGGCCTGGGGAAGATCCTGCTGTTCATCGTCGTGTCGCCGTTTCTCGGCCTGGTGCTCGGCTTCGGCATGATGAGCCTGCTGCTGCGCCTGCACCAGGACTCGCTGCCGTCGGTCGTCGACCGTCGCTTCCGGCGCCTGCAGCTCGTCTCCGCCGCCTTCTACAGCCTCGGGCACGGCACCAACGACGCGCAGAAGACGATGGGGATCATCTCCATCCTGCTCTTCTCCGCCGGCTACATGCCGACCTTCCGGGTCCCGATCTGGGTCATCCTGACCTGCCACGCCGCCATCGCCGCGGGGACGCTGGCGGGCGGCTGGCGCATCGTCAAGACGATGGGGATGAAGATCACGAAGCTGCGGCCGATCGGCGGCTTCAGCGCCGAGACGGCGGGAGCGATCACGCTCCTCGGGACGGCGTTCTTCGGCATCCCGGTCAGCACCACGCACACGATCACGGGCGCCATCATGGGGGTGGGTGCCACGCACCGCCTGAGCGCCGTCCGCTGGGGCGTGGCCCGCCAGATCGTCTGGGCCTGGGTCCTGACCATCCCGATCTCGGCGGCGATCGCGGCCGGCTCCTACCTGCTCATCCGAATCGTCGTGGGCCGCTGAGGCGCGGCCGCGGCCATCGCCACGCGATGCGGGATTTCAGTTGCCGCGCCGTCGTTCTCGGCGTAACAGTGAGAGCGCCCGCGTTCATCCGGCCTCTTCGCTGAGGCGGTACGACGACGATGCGATTTCGAGACGCAAGGCGCGCGCTTTCCGGTTCGGTCCTGGCCCTCGGGCTCGGGATCCTGATCGGCCCGGGCGGATCGAAGGCCGATCTGCGCGGGCCGGCCGATGGCGCGCTCGAAGCGGACCCGGCGCTCGAGGCCCCCGGCCCGGGTCCGGCCGGCGGCGCCCCGACCGCCGCCACGCCCGGGACGGTCCGCCGGTCGATCGACTCCGGCCGCTACCGGGAGGCCGAGAGCACGGCGCAGGCGTTGGTCGCGAGCGTGGAAAAGAGGTCGGGGCCCGATTCGCTGGAGACCGCGCGGGCGCTGGACCTCTTGGTCGAGTCGCTCGTCCGCAACGGAAAGTCCCGGCTGTCCACGACGCGGGAGGCTGCGGAGCGGGCCATCCGCCTCAAGGAGAGCGCGCTCGGACCGGACGACCCCGAGG
>QHXZ01000040.1:0-8588 GCA_003223165.1 Acidobacteriota bacterium | reverse complement strand
TGATCGACGAGCTCGACACGCTCGAATCGGCGGTGCCGTTCCTGCGCCGGGCGCTGCAGATCTGCGAGCGGGCCCTCGGCCCCGATCACCCTGACGTGGCCGCGAGCCTCGACGGCCTCGGCCTGGCGCTGATCTTCGACGGGAAGCCGGAGGAGGCTCTCCCTTTCACCGAACGGGGGCTCGCCATCCGGACGAGAGTATTCGGGCCGGAGCACCGCGAGGTGGCGGCCAGCCTCTACACGATGGGGATTCTCAGGGCGCGTCTGGGGGATCGCAAGACCGCCCTGCAGGTGCTGCGGAGGTCCCTCGCCATTCGCGAGAAGGTCTTCGGACCGGACCATCCGCTCGTGTCGGCGACGCTCTACCGCATCGCCAAGGAAGTGATGCTGCCCGACGAGGACTACGCCGGCGCCCGGTCCCTTCTGCTGCGCCTCCTGGCGGCGCAGGAGAAGACCCTCGGCAGGGACCATCCGCAGAACATCCGTACCGTGGCCTGGCTGGCGATCGCCGTCTGGCACCTCGGTGACTACGCCGGGGCGCGGCCGGGCGCTGTCCGACGGCGAGCGGATCATGGGGCCGGAGAGCTCCGACGTCGCGAACCAGCTCAACGACCTGGGCCTCTACCATTACTATCTCGGAGACTTCGAAGAGTCGCGCCGGCTGCAGGAGCGGGCGCTGAAGATCCGCGAGAAGACCTTCGGGCCGGACGACACCCTGGTGGCGGCCAGCCTCAACAACCTCGCCCTGCTGCTCACCAACCTTGGCGACTCCGCCTCCGCCCGGCCGCTGGCCGAGCGCGCGGTGGCGATCTACGAGAAGTCCAAGCGCCCCGGCGACCCCAACCTGCCGATCGCCGTCAACACGCTCGCGACCTTGCGGCGCAACACGGGGGACTTCGAAGGGGCGCGCCAGCTGTACGAACGCGACATCGACCTCTGGCAGGCGATCGGCGGGGCCGATCCGCCCGGCGTCAGCGTCGATCTGAACGATTACGCCGAGATGTTGCTGGGGCGGGGCGACCTGGAGGGGGCCCGGCCGCGCTTCGAGCGGGCCCTGGACATCCGCGAGAAGAGGCTCGGCGCCGAGCACCCCGACGTGGCGGTGACCTTGAGCGGGCTGGCGCGCCTTCAGATGTTGAGCGGAGACCGGGCGGCGGCCCTCGAGAGCGCCCTGCGCTCGGAGGCGATCGCGCGCAAGCAGTTCCGCGCCACGGCCCGCGGCCTGTCGGAGCGGGAGGCGCTGAACTACGAGCGGATTCGATCCTCCGGTCTCGACGTGGCGCTGTCGGCCCTGGTGGCCACCCCCGGGGCGGAGCGGGCGGCCGGAATGGCGGCGCAGATCTGGGACGAGCTGGTGCGCTCGCGTGGCATGGTCCTCGACGAGATGGCCTTGCGGCACCGGACGGCGACCTCCGGCGAGCACAGCCGCGCCGCGGCCCCGGCACGCGAGCTCGAGCAGGCGCGCAACCGCCTGGCGCGCGTGGTGGTGGAAGGGCCCGAGGGGGCCGACCCCGGAGAGTACGCCGCCCGCCTCGTGCGGGCGCGGGAGGAGAAGGAGAGCGCCGAGAGGGCGCTGGCGGCGGTCAGCGCCGCCTTCCGCCGCGAGCTGGCGGAGGGACGGCTGGGCCTGAGGGACGTCCGCAACGCCCTGCCGCCCCGAACGGCCCTCGTGGCGTACGTGCTGTACACCGAGCTCGCGCCGTCCGGAACGCGCGAGGTCCCGTCCTACCTGGCGCTGGTGCTGCGCCCGGATGGGAGCGAGCCGGACGTGGTGCCGCTCGGGCCGGCCTCGGGCATCGAGGCCCTCGTGCGCGACTGGCGCCAGGAGGTCGCGCGTCCGCCCAAGGGCCTGGCGGGGGCGGGAGGCGAAGGGGAGGAGCGCTATCGGACGGTCGCGGCGCCCCTGAAGCGGGCCGTGTGGGACCCGGTCGCCCGCCATCTGGCGGGGGCCGGGACGGTGCTCGTCGTGCCCGATGGGGTCCTCAATCTGGTCAGCCTCGCCACCCTGCCCTCGGACGGCGGTCGCTACCTCGTCGAGGATGGTCCGTTGCTGCACTACCTTTCCTCGGAGCGCGCGGCGGTGCGCCCCGCGGCCGTGCGGAAGGCCGGTCGGGGGCTCCTGGCGGTCGGGGGCGTGGACTTCGACGCGCGCCTCATCGAGGCCGCCGCGCCCGCGTCGGGCGCGGGGCGTCCCGGCGCGTTCCGCGACCGGGCGCTCCCGGCTTCCGCCGGCTCGGCCGGCCCCGAAGTCCCGGTGGCGCAGGGAGTGCGGCAGGCCACGTGCGCCGGCTTCCGCTCGCTGCGCTTCGCGCCGCTTCCCGACTCCCGGGCCGAGGTGGAGGAGATCGAGTCGCTCTGGAAGAGGCGTCCGGCCGCAGGATCGGGCGGGCCGGAGACCGTCCTCAAACTGATGGGACCGCGGGCCGACAAGGAGACTTTCAAGAAGAGCGTGGCCGGACGCCGCGTCGTGCACCTGGCGACGCACGGCTTCTTCGCCCAGGACCGCTGCCCTTCAGCCCTCGAGCGGGCGCGCGGCCAGGCGCCCGGGCGCGACGGGGCCGGGCCGGGCACCGGCCCCGGCGATGATCCACTGCTGCTGTCGGGGCTGGCGCTCGCCGGCGCCAACCGGCGCCAGGAGACGGGCGAGGAAGGCGACGACGGCCTGCTGACCGCGGAGGAGATCGCCTCGCTCGACCTCTCGGGCGTCGAGTGGGCCGTGCTGTCGGCCTGCGAGACGGGCGTCGGCACGGTGCAGGTCGGCGAAGGGGTGCTCGGCCTGCGACGGGCCTTCGAGATCGCGGGCGCCGACACGCTGATCCTCAGCCTGTGGTCGGTCGAGGACGCCTCGGCGCGCGAGTGGATGCGCGCCCTCTACGGGGCGCGCCTCTCCGGACGGAGCACGGCCGAGGCGGTGCGCCGGGCGAGCCGGGAGATGATCGACGCCCGCCGGCGCGCCGGCCGCAGCACCCATCCCGCGTCGTGGGGCGCGTTCGTCGCGACCGGCGACTGGCGCTGACCGCCGCGCTCGCGTCGAGGAGGTGACGAGACCATGCTCAAACCGCTGATCGCATCCCTGGTAGCCGTTTCCGTCGGCCTCGCCCTGTGCGCGGCCGCCGCGCCATCGAAGGGAAGGAAATCCAGCGCCGCCGCGCCGCTGGACACCGAGCAGATCGAGCGGCTCACCGGGGCCACGGGGAAGCTCGACGCGAAGGAAGAGGTGTTCAAGGTCTCGGTGCCGCGCACCGACCTGTCGCTCACCGTCGGCGGCGTCCACGTGACGCCGGCGCTCGGGCTGACCTCCTGGGCCGCCTTCAAGCGGGTGGGGCAGCAGGCGATGGTGATGGGAGACCTGGTCCTCCTCGAGGGACAGGTGAACCCGGTGATGAGCGCCGCGCTGGACAGCGGCCTCGAGGTGACCGCGCTGCACAACCACTTCCTCTGGGACTCCCCGAGGGTGATGTTCATGCACATCGGCGGGATGGGCCAGGAGGCCGGCCTCGCCGAGGCGGTCGGCAAGGTCTTCGCCCGTATCCGCGAGACGAGCGGCGCCGCGGCCGAGCCTCCCGCGGCCGGCATCGATCCCGCCGGGACGACGCTCGACCCCTCGAAGATCGACAGGGCCCTCAAGGTGAAAGGCGACCTGAAGGACGGGGTCTACAAGGTCGTGGTCGGCCGGACCGCCACCATGCACGGCCGCCCGGTGGGCGCCGCCATGGGGATCAATACCTGGGCCGCCTTCGCGGGGTCGGACGACAGGGCGGTCGTGGACGGCGACGTCGTGATGCTGGAATCGGAGCTGCAGGGCGTCCTGAAGGCGCTGCGGGGCGCGGGCCTCGACGTGGTCGCCATCCACCAGCACATGTCGGGGGAGGAGCCGCGCCTGCTGTTCCTGCATTACTGGGGCGTGGGGCCGGCCATCGATCTGGCGAAGGGGGTGCGCGCCGCGCTGGACGCCATCGAAGCGAAGCGGCTCATGACGCGGTGAGGGCGTCCCGGGCGCCGCGCGCGATCAGGTCGCTCCGTGGTCCGGCCTCGTGCTCTCGAGCACCCAGGCGCGTCCGTCGCGGGCGATGAAGCCGTCCGCCTCGGCCGGTCCCCACGATCCGACGGGATAGGGTTGGGGCGCCGGGGCCTCCCGCGCCTCCTGGAAGCGGGTCAGAGGGTCGATGAGCGACCAGGCGGTCTCGATCTCGTCCTGGCGCATGAAGAGCGTCGCGTCCCCGGCCAGCGCGTCCAGGAGCAGGCGCTCGTAAGCGTCGGGGGGAGGCCCGGCCGCCTGGTCGCCGAAGTGGAACGCGAGCACCGACGAGCGCACCTGCATGCCGGCATCCGGGACCTTGGTCTGGAAGCGGATGTGCACCCCTTCGTCCGGCTGGATCCCGAGGCTGACGCGGTTGGCCTCGGGGGCCTCGCCGGAGGGAAGCTTCATGAGGTTGTGCGGCGGCGCCAGGAGCTGGATCACGATCTCGCTGACGCGGCGCTCCATCCCCTTCCCCGAACGGACGTAGAACGGCACCCCCTGCCAGCGCCAGTTGTCGACGAACAGCTTGACCGCCGCGAAGGTCGGAGTGCGTGAGTCCTTGCGCACGCCCGCCTCGGCCCGGTATCCCTCGTACTGCCCGCACACCAGGTGGCGAGGCACGTCCTGATCCGCGAGCCGCCGCACCGCGTCCAGGAGCTTCACCTTCTCATTGCGCACCGCATCGGCCTCGAAGCGGGTGGGGGCCTCCATCGCCACCAGCGACAGAAGCTGCAGGAGATGGTTCTGGAACATGTCGCGCAGGACCCCGGCGCCGTCGTAGTAGGCCCCGCGGTGGCCGACCGGTCCCGACTCGGCCACCGTGATCTGCACGTGATCGATCAGGTTCCGGTTCCACAGCGGCTCGAACATGATGTTGGCGAAGCGGAAGACCAGGATGTTCTGCACCGTCTCCTTGCCCAGGTAGTGGTCGATGCGGAAGACCTGGGACTCGCCGAACGCCTGGAGCATGATGCGGTTGAGCACGCGGGCCGACTCGAGATCGTCCCCGAACGGCTTCTCGATCACCAGGCGGCGCCACTCCTCCTCGCCGGGCGGCGGACCGGCCAGGCCGGCGTCGCGCAGCGCCCCGAGCGCCTTGTCGTACAGCCAGGGGGCGAGGGCGAGGTAGTAGAGCCGGCCTCCCGGTCCGGCCTCGTCCAGGGAACGCTTCACGGCGGCCAGACTCCCCCCGCTCGATACGTCGCCGGGGGCGTAGCGCAGGCCGCGGGCGAACTCGCGCCAGGCCCCGGCATCGAACGGGACGCCGTCTTCGCGTAGCGCCGCTTCGAGGAGGTCCCGGAAGCGATCGTCGCCGAGCTCCTGGCGGGCGCAGCCCAGGACGCGCGTGCCGGCGGGGAGCCGGCCCTTGCGGTGCAGGCTGAAGAGGGCGGGGATCAGCTTCCTGGACGTGAGGCTGCCGGAGGCGCCGAAAATGACGATGGTGGGCGGTCCGGGCCGGGAGCGGACGGGGTTCACCGGCCCGCCTTCTTGATTTCGTGGCCGCCGAACTGGTTGCGCAGGGCGGCCAGCAGCCGGTCGGCGAAGGAGGCCTGCTGCCGGCTGCGGAAGCGCGCCATGAGCGACAGGGCGATCACGGGAAGCGGGACATCCTTGTCGATCGCCTCCAGGACCGTCCACCGTCCCTCGCCCGAGTCGGCCACCCACGGCTCGATCCCCTCGAGGCGGGGGTTCTCGCCCAGGGCCTCCGCGGCGAGGTCGAGGAGCCAGGAACGCACCACGCTGCCGTGCTGCCAGAGGCGCGCCACGGCGGCCAGGTCGAGGGAGAACTCCTGCTTGGCGTGCAGCAGATCGAAGCCCTCGGCATAGGCCTGCATCATGCCGTACTCGATGCCGTTGTGGATCATCTTCACGAAGTGCCCCGCCCCGACCGGCCCGACGCGGCCCCAGCCGCGGTCGGGAGCGGGGGCCAGGGAGGCGAAGACGGGCCGGAGACGTTCGACCTCCGGCGCCGCGCCGCCGATCATGAGGCAGTATCCTTCGCGCAACCCCCAGACGCCGCCGCTCGTCCCCTGATCGAGGTAGCCGATCCCCTTCGGCTCCAGGGCGGCCGCGCGGCGGACATCATCTTTATAGTAGGTGTTGCCCCCGTCGACCAGGAGGTCCCCCCGCGACAGGAGACCGCCGAGGCGCGTCACCGTCTCCTCGGTCGGCGTCCCCGCCGGCAGCATAAGCCAGACGGCGCGCGGCGGCTGCAGGCGCGCCACCAGATCCGGCAGCGACTCCGCGGCGCCGACCCCGTCCTTCTCCAGCGCCAGCACGCTCTCGCGGGTTCGGGCGTAGCCCAGCACGCGATGCCCGCCGCGCGCCAGGCGGCGCGCCATGTTGCCTCCCATCTTCCCCAGCCCCACCAGTCCCAGATCCATCGTCGTCCTCCTTGGCGAATCGTCTCCTCAGGGCGCCCAGCCGGCGGCCACGGCCTCGGCGGCCGCCTCGCCCCCCCGCACGCAGTCGGGCACGCCGACGCCGCGCAGGCCGTTCCCCGCCAGGTGCAGGCCGGGGAGGCGGGCGAGGCGCGCGTCGATGCCCGCGACGCGCTCCAGATGGCCGACATCGTACTGCGCCATCGACCGTGGCCACACCCAGGTACGGGCGCAGAGCGGAGGCGCGGTCACGCCCAGGATGTCGCGCAGCTCGTCGCGCGCCCGCCGCTCCGGCGTCGCGGTTTCCGCGGCCCCGGCGGCCGGGCCGGCGATAAAGGCGCGCAGCAGCACGGCCCCTTCCGGAGCCCGGCCCGGGTACTTCACGCTCGAAAACGAGCAGGCGACGAGGGCGCGCTTCTCGGCGCGCGGCACGACGAACCCGAAGCCGTCGAGCGGGTGGGGGACGTCGGCGCGCCGGTAACCGAGGCTCACCGTGATCGAGGTGCCGTACGGGATCGCCTTCAGGTGGGCCGCCAGGCCGGCGTCGACGTCGCGGAGGATCGAGCCGATCGCGTGCGCCGGCAGGGCGAGGACGACCGCGTCTGCGGGGAGCCGATCGCCGGTCTGGGTGGCCACCAGCCACCCGGGTCCGCGCCGCTCGAGGCTCATGACCCGCTCGCCGAGGCGCAGCGCCCCGGGCGGCAGGCGGGCCGCCAGCCGGTCGACCAGGATCTGCAGCCCGTCGCGCAGGGTGACGAAGAGGGAGTAGCGGGCGCCGCTGACGCCCCGCCCCGAAGCCCCCGAGCGGCGGCGGCCGCGCACCAGCGCCAGGATCACGCTGCGGTGCGCGCGCTCCATTTCGAGGAAGCGGGGGAACGTGGCGCGCAGGCTCAGCCTCTCGGGGTCGGCATGGTAGATGCCGGCGATGAGCGGCTGCGCCAGCCTCTCGAGCGCCTCGCGCCCGAAGCGCCGCGTCACGAAGGAGGCCAGGCTCTCGTCCGGCACCTGAGGGCCTCGCGGCAGGACCAGGTCGCAGGCGGCGCGGGCCTTGCCCCGGAGGCTCAGCGCCCGCGTGGCGACGAACGGCAGGATGCGGGAGGGGGCCATCAGCTGGTACCCCTCAGGCACGGGCTTCATCCCGCCGTCCCGCGCGACGAAGGAGCGGCGGCAGTGCGGGTTCGTCCCCAGGATCTGGTCCTCCAGGCCCAGGCGCCGGCAAAGGTCGAGGGCCCAGGGCTTCTCGGAGATGAAGTTGTCGGGGCCGCCCTCGATGAGGAACCCGTCGCTCCGCTCCGTGGCGATGACCCCGCCCGGCCGCTCCGCCGCCTCGAGCAGCGCCAGGTCGAGGGACAAGGCGCGCTCGCGGGCGACCTCCGACAGGCGCCAGGCGCAGGCCAGCCCGGTGATCCCCGCGCCCACGATCACCACCCGCCGCCCGCGCCCCGCGAGGGCCTCCTCCCGTGACCGGCCCTCCTCATTGCGGCCCGGCGGCGGCGCCCCGGCCTGGGTCATGCTCCGGGCCGCGCGATGACCTCGCGCACCAGCGCGGCCATCATGCGCAGGAACGCCGGGTGGTCGCCCGCGGTGCCGGAGCGGTGGAAGCCCAGGCCGATCCGGCCGGCCGTGGCGCGGGCGGCGATGTCGAGGTCGTAGAGGACCTCCACGTGATCGCTGACGAAGCCGATCGGCGCCACCACCGCGTCGCGCGCCGCTCGGGCCTTCAGGTCCGACAGCGTGTCGGAGATGTCCGGCTCGAGCCAGGGGTCGCGCGGGCTCCCGCTACGGCTCTGGTAGGCGATCGACCAGGAGCCGATGCCCAGGCGTCGCGCCACGAGATCGGCGGTGCGCGCCACGGCGGCCGGGTAGCCCGAGGCCTCCGCCATGCGGAGGGGGATACTGTGGGCCGTGAAGACGATGGCCGCCTGCTCGCGCCTGTCCGCGGGGAGGTTGGACAGGGTCTCGGCCAGGCGCGCCGCCACGGCCTCGATGAACAGGGGGTGGTCGAACCAGGGGCCGACGAAATCGACCGCGGGGCACCGGGGCCCGAGGCGGCCCTGGGCCTCCGAGACCGCCTGCACGTAAGCCTCCCGCGAGGCCTCGGATGGATGCGCCGCCAGGATCAGCCCGACCGCGCGCCGCCGTCCTTCGCCCGCCATCGAGGCCAGCGTGTCGGCGATGAACGGGTTC
>QHXZ01000204.1 GCA_003223165.1 Acidobacteriota bacterium | reverse complement strand
GCGCGCCGCGGCGGTGGAACTGCTTGATCGTCGCGTCGTCGCCGATGAGCGCCACGACGGTCTGGCCGTCCAGGGCGTCGCGCTGCCGCTTGACGATTACGATGTCGCCGTCGCGGATCCCCTCGTCCACCATGCTGTCACCGACCACCCGCAGGGCGAAGTTGTCCTCCCCCTTCAGGAGGACCGCGGGGACCTCGATGGTGTCGGGGTCGCGGATCGCCTCGATGGGGCGGCCGGCCGCCACCGTTCCCAGGAGCGGCAGGACGATCGAGGAGGGGCCGGGATCGACCAGCTCCAGCGCCCGCTTGCGGCTCTCCCACGGGCTTTTCAGATACCCCTTCTCCTCGAGCCGCTTGAGGTGCTTCTGCACCGAGTTGTAGGAGCGGAAGCGGAAGGCCCGGCGGATCTCCTCGTACGAAGGGGCGACGCCGCGCCGGCCGATGTAGTCCTTGATGAAGTCGTGGATCGCCCGCTGTCTTTCGGTCAGATCCATGGCCGGCTCTCCATCCGCGCCAGGTGTGGAGACGTTCGCGGCCGGGGGCCTCCCCGGAAGAGCTCCCCCCGGAGACTGTCCCGAGAACGAGGCCCCGGCCGTCACCAGGAAGGGTAGGTGTAAATCAGGCGAATGTCAAGAGGGCGGGCGCGGCGTTCCGGGCGGCGGCATCGGCTGGCCGCTCTCGTCCTTCCAGAGGGTGAAGGTGAAGAAGATCGTCTTGTCGGGATCGAGGCGGGCGTCGGCGACCTGCGACATGTCGCCCTCGGGATGGTGCATCACGAGCAGGCGCATCGGCTCGGCGAAGGCGCGCACGTATTCGACCACGAAGGTCACGGTGCGCGGCAGGCGGCCGATGGCCTCGTAGTCGAGGCTGCCGGGGTCGGTGACCAGATGCACCTCGGGACGGTTGCCGATCAGGTACTGGAGCGTGTCGACCCGCAGGGTGTGCAGCACGTAGATCTCCTGCCCGGGCGGCAGGGAGCGCACGAACAGCCCCATGATCGTCTGCACCGGGCCGAAGTTCTGCATCGCCTCGTCCGAGCGCCCGGCCTTCAGGAAGTACTGGCCGTACCCCTGCGCGCAGGCCGCGCCGGAAAGCCCGAGGAGCGCGGCCGCCGCCACGCCGGCGGTCAGCGGCGGCCGCAGGACCGCCAGGTCGTCGAACAGCCGCCAGGCGACGAGCGCGGCGAACAGGCACAGCCACGGGAGGTTCAGGAGCAGGCGCGTCGGACTCGGCCCGGCGAGGCCGACGGTCAGGCTCAACACCAGGAAGGCGAGGACCAGGAGGCCGCAGGCGGCGTCGCGCTGCCGCGCGGCGCGCCAGGCCGCGTACAGGAGACCGAGCGTGGCCAGGGCGGCGGTCACCATCGTCTCGGGCGGCAGGCCGATCAGGCCGTAGGTGGTCGCGACCCCGTCGCTGATGAACTCTTTGCTCTGCACCACGGCGTAGCGCGCCGGGAGGTAGTTGATCATCGTCAGGGCGTGCAGCAGGTCGGTGCCGTGGCGGGCCTGCGGGGAAAGCGTGGCGTAGGCCCCGCGCTCCAGGAAGCCCCTCAGGCTCAGGGGCGAGAAGACGACCAGGATCACGGCGATCGCCCCCATCACCCCGGCCGCCGCCAGCCACGGCCTGATCGCGCCTGGCTCCCGCGTTCCCCTCCTTCCCGCCAGCAGGCGCACCGCCAGGAACGCGGCCAGCGCCAGGGGGATGGCCCGGAACGAGGT
>QHXZ01000081.1 GCA_003223165.1 Acidobacteriota bacterium | reverse complement strand
TTACAGGACCGGGCGGGGCATCATCGCCATGCGCGCGCGGGCGACGGTCGAAGAGGGGGGCAGGAAGGGGAAGGACCGCATCGTCGTCACCCAGATCCCGTACCAGGTGAACAAGACGCGCCTCATCGAGCAGATCGCCGGGCTGGTCAACGACAAGAAGATCGACGGCGTGACCGACATCCGCGACGAGTCCGACCGCGACGGCATCCGCGTGGTGCTCGACCTGCGCCGCGACGCCGTGCCCAAGGTCATCCTGAACAACCTCTACAAGCACACCCAGATGCAGGAGACCTTCGGGGCGATCTTCCTGGCGATCGTCAACAACCGGCCCCAGGTCCTCAACCTCAAGCAGATGATCGGCCACTTCATCGATCACCGGCGCGAGGTGGTCGTGCGGCGCACCGCCTTCGAGCTGGCCCGCGCCGAGGAGCGCGCCCACATCCTCGAAGGGCTCAAGATCGCGCTCGACAATCTCGACGAGATGGTCGCCCTGATCCGCGCCGCCAAGTCCCCGGACGAGGCCCGCCAGGCGATGCGGCTGCGCTTCAAGCTTTCGGACGCGCAGGCGCATGCGATCCTCGACATGAAGCTGCAGCGCCTGACCGGCCTCGAGCGCCAGAAGATCCTGGACGAGTACACCGAGACCCTCAAGCAGATCGCCCGCCTCAAGGAGATCCTGTCCAACGATCGTCTGGTGTATGGGGTGATGGTCGAGGAGCTGCGGGAAATCCGCAAGAACTATGCCGACGCGCGGCGCACCGAGATCATCGGCCAGCAGGGCGACATCTCGGTCGAGGACATGATCGCCGAGGAAGAGATGGTGATCACCGTCTCCCACGCCGGCTACGTGAAGCGCAACCCGCTCACGCTCTATCGCAGCCAGAGGCGCGGCGGCAAGGGAAAGATCGGCATGACGACGCGCGAGGAGGACTTCGTCGAGCACCTCTTCGTCGCCTCGACGCACGCCTCGATCCTGATCTTCACCACGCGCGGCCGCGTGCACTGGCTCAAGGTGCATGAGATCCCGCAGATCGGCGCGGCCGGCAAGGGGAAGAACATCGTCAACTTCGTCGAGCTGACGCCCGAAGAGAAGATCGCGGCGCTGGTGGCCACCAAGGAGTTCCGCGACGACCAGTACGTCGTGTTCTGCACCAAGAGCGGGATCATCAAGAAGACGCCCCTGTCGGCCTACGGCAACCCGCGCGCCGGCGGGATCATCGCCACCGGCATCGACGAGGGGGACGAGCTGCTGTCGGTCAAGCTGACCGACGGCAAACAGGAGATCTTCATGGCCACCGCCCAGGGGCAGTCGATCCGTTTCCCCGAGGAGGAAGTCCGGCCGATGGGGCGCGGCGCCCGCGGCGTCATCGGCATGCGCCTGACGAAGCCATTCGCCGGGCTGGCCGAGCTCCCCGAGAAGGCGCGCGAAGAGCGTGACGTCGTGGTCGAGATGGATTCCCTGCGCACCAAAGGCGGTAAGATTCTGACCGTCACCGAGAAGGGCTACGCCAAGCGCACCGAGGTGGAGGAGTACCGCCTGCAGGGGCGTGGCGGGTCGGGGATCATCAACTGCAAGATCACCGACAAGAACGGCCCGGTCGTGCAGGCGATGCACGTGGACGACGACCACCAGGTGATGGTGATCACCGCCTTCGGGAAGATCATCCGCACCGACGTGCGCTCCATCTCGCTCATGGGCCGCCCCACCCAGGGCGTGCGCCTCATTCACCTGGAGGAGGGCGACAGGGTGGTTGCGGTCGAGAGGGTGGCGGAGAAGGACATCGACAACGGTGCAGGGCCCGAGGGCCCGGGAAACGGGGAGGGGGCCGCGGAGGTCGGGCCGGTCCGACCGATCGCCCCGGTCCCCGGGGATGGCGAAGCCGGCGACGCCTAGGAGACGGTCCGACCGCCGGCGGCGCCGCGCGAGGCGGCGGACGGCGCGACCAGGGAGGCTCTCATGAAGATCTTTCTCGATACCGCGAGCGTCAAGGAGATCCGCGAGGCGGCGGGCTGGGGGATCCTCGACGGGGTCACCACCAACCCCTCGCTCGTGGCCAAGGAGGGGCGGGACTTCTACGAGGTCGTGCGGGAGATCTGCTCCATCGTCACGGGCCCGGTCAGCGCCGAGGTGGTCTCGGTCACGACCGATGAGATGATCAAGGAGGGGCGCGACATCATGCGCCGCATCGGCGCGCCGAACGTGGTGATCAAGATCCCGATGATTCGCGAGGGGCTGCGGGCCATCAAGACGCTCTCGTCGGAGGGGATCAAGATCAACACGACTCTGATCTTCTCCGCCTCGCAGGCGCTCCTGGCGGCCAAGGCGGGCGCCGCCTTCGTCAGCCCCTTCATCGGCCGGCTGGACGACATCAGCCACGTGGGCATGGACATCGTGCGCGAGATCAAGGCCATCTTCGAGAACTACGACTACGCGTGCGAGATCCTCGCCGCCAGCATCCGCAACCCCTTGCACGTCGTCGACGCGGCGACCCTCGGGGCCGACATCGCCACCATGCCGTTCGCGGTGCTCGAGTCCCTCATCAAGCACCCGCTGACCGACATCGGCCTGCAGAAGTTCCTCAAAGACTGGGAGAAGCTGCCCCAAGCCGCCCGGAAAGGCTGAGTTGACGCGCGACCGGCTCGAAGAGCTGAGGCGCCGGAACCGCGAGGCCGAGGCCGGAGGCGGCCCGGAACGCCTGGCGCGCCAGAAGGCCGAGGGGAAGCTGTCCGCCCGCGAGCGGGTCGCCCTGCTTCTCGACCCCGGCAGCTTCGAAGAGCTCGACCGCTTCGTCGTCCATCGCAGCTACGACTTCGGGATGGAGAAGCAGCGCATCCCGGGCGACGGCGTGGTCACCGGCCACGGCACCATCGACGCCCGTCCGGCCTTCGTGTTCGCCCAGGATTTCACCGTCTTCGGCGGCTCCCTCTCCGAGACCTACGCCCAGAAGATCTGCAAGATCATGGACCTGGCGATGAAGGTCGGGGCGCCGGTGGTCGGCCTCAACGACTCGGGCGGAGCGCGTATCCAGGAGGGGGTCGTGTCGCTCGCCGGCTACGCCGACATCTTCCTGCGCAACACGCTGGCCTCGGGTGTCGTGCCGCAGATCTCCGCCATCATGGGCCCCTGCGCCGGAGGCGCCGTCTACTCGCCGGCGATCACCGACTTCAACATCATGGTGCAGGGGACGTCCTACATGTTCATCACCGGCCCCGACGTGATCAAGTCGGTGACGCACGAGGAGGTCACCAAGGAGGAGCTGGGTGGCGCCCTGACCCACGCCGCGGTCAGCGGGGTGGCGCACTTCGCGACGGCCGACGATCGCGCCGCCCTGGCGCTGATCCGCGACCTCCTGTCGTACCTCCCCTCGAACAACATGGAGGATCCGCCGCGGCGCGATCCCGTGGACGATCCCGACCGCGAGGACGAGCGGCTCGACGCCATCGTCCCGGCCGACCCGAACAAGCCGTACGACATCAAGGAGATCATCCACGCCGTCCTGGACGAGGCGGTCTTCCTCGAGGTGCACGAGCACTACGCCCGGAACCTGGTGGTCGGCTTCGGGCGCATGGACGGCGGCGCGGTGGGCGTTGTGGCCAACCAGCCGGCGGTCCTGGCCGGCACTCTCGACATCGACGCCTCGCTGAAGGGGGCCCGCTTCGTGCGCTTCTGCGATGCCTTCAACGTGCCGCTCGTGATCTTCGAGGACGTGCCAGGCTTCCTGCCCGGCACCGATCAGGAGCACCGCGGGATCATCAAGCACGGCGCCAAGCTCCTGTACGCCTTCGCCGAGGCGACCGTGCCGAAGGTGACCGTCATCACCCGCAAGTCCTATGGCGGCGCGTACTGCGTCATGGGGTCGAAGCACATCCGCACCGACTTCAATTTCGCCTACCCGTCGGCCGAGATCGCGGTGATGGGCCCGGAAGGGGCGGTCAACATCCTGTACCGCCGCGAGCTTTCGGCCGCCGGGGACCCCGACGCGCTGCGCCGGCAGAAGGTGGAGGAGTTCCGCGACAAGTTCGCCAATCCCTACGTCGCCGCGGAGCGCGGCTTCGTGGACGAGGTGATCGAGCCGCGTCTGACCCGCGCCAAGGTGATTCGCGCGCTGCGGCTCCTGCGGACGAAGAAGGACACCAACCCGCCGAAGAAGCACGGCAACATCCCGCTATGAAGCGCCCGGCCCCGATGCGACGCCGCCGGCATGCCGCTCCGGCGGCCCGGACGATCCCGGCGCCGCGCCGCCGCGCCCTGGCCCGGGGCGCCGGGCCCGCCGCCGCGCGCGCCCCCCTGCGCCGCGTCCTGATCGCCAACCGAGGCGAGATCGCCCTGCGCGTCCTGCGCGCCTGCCGCGAGATGGGCCTGTCGCCCGTCATGGTCTACTCGGAAGCCGATCGCGACTCGCTCCCGGTCCGGCTGGCGGACGCCGCCTACCTTGTCGGCCCGCCCCCGGCGTCGTCTTCCTACCTCGATGTGGGGGCCATCCTGCGGGCCGCCCGCGAGGGCGGGGCCGACGCGGTCCATCCCGGCTACGGGTTCCTGGCCGAGAATCCGGAGTTCGCCGAAGCGGTCGCCGGCGCGGGGCTGGTCTTCATCGGCCCGCCCCCAGGGGCGATGCGTGCCCTGGGCGACAAGGTCGAAGCACGCCGGCTGATGGCGGAGCGCGGCGTGCCGGTGATCCCCGGCCTCACCGACCGGGCCGCGGACGCGGAGACGCTGCGCAGGTTCGCCCGCCAGGCGGGCTACCCGATCATCCTGAAGGCGGCGGCCGGAGGAGGCGGCAAAGGGATGCGCGTCGTGCGCCGCGACCAGGAGATCGATCCGGCCCTGCGCGCGGCGCGCTCCGAGGCGAAGGCCTCCTTCGGCGACGACGGCGTCTATGCCGAGAAGTATCTCGAAGGGGTGCGCCACGTGGAGGTGCAGGTCTTGGCCGACGCGCACGGGCACGCCGTGCACCTGGGCGAGCGGGAGTGCTCGGTGCAGCGCCGGCACCAGAAGCTGATCGAGGAGGCCCCCTCGACCGCCATCACCTCCGTGGCGCGCCGCAGAATGGGGGATCTGGCGCTGCGCGTGGTCAAGGCCTCAGGGTACGTCAACGCCGGCACGGTCGAGTTCCTGCTGGACGCGGGCGGGAAGGCGTATTTCATGGAGGTGAACGCCCGGCTTCAGGTCGAGCACCCGGTCACCGAGATGGTCACCGGCATCGACCTGGTGAGAGCCCAGATCGAGATCGCGCAAGGGGACCGGCTGGCGCTGCGCCAGGAGGCGCTGGAGCCGCGCGGCTGGGCGATCGAGTGCCGCATCGTGGCGGAGGACCCCGAACACTCCTTCCGTCCCTCGCCGGGGCGCATCGGCCTGCTCCGCTTCCCCGCGGGCCCCGGCGTGCGGGTCGACTCGGCCCTGCAGCCCGGGGACACGATCTCCCTGCACTACGACGCCCTGGTGGCGAAGCTGATCGCCTGGGGCCGCGACCGCGGGCAGGCCATCGCCAGGATGCGCCGCGCGCTGGACGAGTTCCTGATCAGCGGCATTCGGACTTCGATCCCGTTCCATCGCGAGGTGCTGGCCGACGCCGAGTTCCAGGCCGGCCGCATCGACATCGGCTACGCCGAGCGCGCCCTGCCGCGACTGGCGGCGGCGATGCGGGAGGCCGGCCCCGACGCCGAAGCCGCCGCCATCGCCGCCGCGGTCGCCGCCGCCGAGGAGAGCGCTGGCGCCGTCACCGGACCGGGCGCCGCCGCGCGGGCCTGGGGGCCGGGCCCCTGGGCCCTGGCGGGGCGCCGGGCGCTGATGGAGGGGCGCGCGCCGAAGCACAGGACGCCCTGAGCGATGCGCTACACGGCCCGAATCGGCGACCGCGACATCGTCATCTCTCTCCAGAGGCTCGGCCCCGGCCGGCACGCGGCCCGGGTCGAGGGGCGCGAGGAGGCCGTCGAGGCGCGCCGGGGCGAGGGATCCATCCTGCTGGCCGGCGAGCGAGGCCGGACGATCGAAGCGGTCGTCGTGCGCGAGACGGGAGCCGGGTCGGCGGGGACGGCGGGCGGCAGCGAGAGGAGCTACGCCGTCCTGATCGGCGCGCGGCTCTACTCGGTGCGGCTCTTCGACCCGCTGCGGGTCGGATCCATCGGGGCGGCGCTGCGGCGCGAAGGGCCGGCCGAGGTGCGATCGGTCATGCCGGGAAAGGTCGCCGCGCTCCTGGTCCAGGAGGGCCAGGAGGTGAAGGCGGGGCAGGGGGTCGTGGTGGTCGAGGCGATGAAAATGGAGAACGAGCTGCCGGCGCCCAAGGACGGGCGGGTGACCTCGGTGCGGGTGCGCTCCGGCGAGACCGTCGAGGCGGGCGCCTTGCTTCTTGTGGTCGAGTGATCGGGTCCGGAAACAGTGGGGGGCGGCGCCCCGGCGGGGACGCCGCCCCCATAGATGTCTTCACGCCGTCTTGCTCGACGGTGGTTCGAGGGTCCGGCCGATCAGCGAATCGCCGCGGCCAGCTCCTTGCCCGGGCGGAAGCGCGCCACTTTGCGGGCCTTGATCTCGATCTGCTCCCCCGTCTGCGGGTTGCGGCCGACGCGGGCCTTGCGCTTGGACACCGTGAAGGTGCCGAAGCCGACGAGGGCGACGCGATCACCCTTCTTGAGCGACTTCGTGACGCCGTCTACCAGCGAGTCGAGGGCCTTGCCGGCGGCCGTCTTGCTGATGCGGGCGTCCTTGGCGATCTTGTCGATCAGATCGGCCTTGTTCATGGACCCACCTCCTCAAAGTGAGACGTACGTGAAAGTGCCTGACGCAACCCACCACGGTTGGCTCGGGTTATACCAAAGGGAGGATCCCTTGTCAAGACGCATGGGGCGCGCCATTGGGCGAGGAACCGTGGGCGATCCGCGTCGCTGTAGGGTTTTCACCGTATGCCGAAGAGTGCTTGATGGTCAAGGGTTCTGAGCAATCGCCCTCGTCGCGTGCGGCGCAGGTCCTGTTCGCGATCGCGCGCGACGCGCTTGCTGCGTGCGATCCGGCGCGCGCCGTGGCGCGGGCCGCGCGCCCCGCCGAGGGGCAGATGACGGTCTGCGGCCGGACCCTCCATCTCCAGAAGCGCGGGCGCCTTCTGGTCGTCGCCTTCGGCAAGGCGGCCGGAGCGATGGCCGCCGGCCTGGCCGAGTCGATGAAGCAGGCCGGGAGCCGCCGGGAGATCCGCGGCCTGCTGGTCGTTCCTAAAGACGCCTCGCCGGGAAAGCAGGCGCCCGGGAAGGCCGCGGCCGGCGGCGGGGCGAAGCCTCCGCTCGGCCTGACGCGCATCGTGGCGGGGCACCCGCTGCCGGACAAGGCCTCGTTCCGCGCGGGCGGCCAGGCCCTGCGCCTTCTGGCCCGGGCGGGGGCCGGCGACGACGTCATCTTCCTGGCCTCGGGAGGAGGGTCGGCGCTCCTGGCGGCGCCACTCGAGCCGTTCATCGCGGCGCCGGAGAAGATCGCGCTGCACCGCCTTCTTCTGACCTCCGGCGCGCCGATCTCCACCGTGAACGCGGTGCGCAAGCACCTGTCGGCGTTGAAGGGAGGGCGCCTGGCGGTGGCGGCGCGCCGGGCGAAGAGCCAGACGACCCTCGTCCTGTGCGACGTCGATCCGGAACGCTACGACGAGGTCGCCTCGGGTCCCTCGATGCCCGACCGCGGCACTCTCGACGACTTCGTGGAGGCCATCGACCGCTACGGGATCGCGCCGGCGCTCCCGGGGCGCGTGCTCGACGCCCTGCGCGCCGGCAGGCTGCCGGAGACCCCCAAGCCGCGCGCCGCCGTCTTCCGGCGCTCGAAGTGGGAGTCGCTCCTGTCGAACCGCGACTTGAGGAACGGCGCCGTGCGGGCGGGCCTGTCTCGCGGCCTGTCGGCCGAGGCGGTGCTCACCGAGGTGACGGGCGGCGTCGAGGAGAGCGTCGAGGCGGTCGCCCGGGCCATCGAGAGCGCCCCGCCCGGGATCCGCCTGCTCATTCTCGGCGGCGAGGTGCTCACCGCTCCGGGTCGGCCGGGGCTGGGCGGCCGGGCGCAGGAGTTCGCGCTGCGGCTGGCCCTGCGCATGGCCAGGCTCGGGTCGCGCCCCTGGTCGTTCCTGGCCCTGCAGAGCGACGGCGTGGACGGCAACTCGCCGGCCGCCGGCGCGTTCGTCGACGGCACGACGCTCGAGCGCGCCCGGATCGCCGGGCTCGACCCGCAGAAGTCCCTGCGCGAAGCGCAGAGCTACCGCCTCTTCAGCGCGCTCGGCGACGCCCTGGTGACCGGGCCGACCGGGACGAACGTGCGCGACCTCTACCTGCTCCTGACCGGGGCCCAGAGTACGCCGCCCGCGGGGCGGCCTCCCGTCAAGCGCGCAGCGCCAGGTCGGCCGCCGTCCCGGCCAGGATCAGGAAGCTGACCCAGCCGTTCAGCGTGAAGAACGCCTGGTTGACGCGGCTCAGGTCGTCCGGGCGCACCAGGCGGTGCTCGTAGACCAGGAGACCGGCGACCACCAGCAGGGCGCCCAGGTACGCGGGGCCCAGCGGCGCGAAAAGAGGCAGCGCCAGCAGCAGGACCACGGTCGCCACGTGCAGTCCCGACGAGATGCGCAGGGCGCGGCGGATCCCGAAGCGCAGCGGGATCGAGCGCAGCCCCTCCCGTCGGTCGAAGGCGGCGTCCTGGCAGGAGTAGATGACGTCGAACCCCGCCACCCAGGCCGTCACCGCCGCGGCCAGCACGCATGGCGCCGCGCCGATCGATCCCCGCACCGCGATCCAGGCGCCCAGAGGCGCCAGCCCGAGAGAGGCCCCGAGGTGCAGGTGCGTCAGCCAGGACACCCGCTTGGCATAGGAGTACGACAGGATGAGCGCCAGCGCCGGCAGCGCCAGCCAGAGCGCCAGGCGGTTCAGCATCGCCGCGCTCAGGACGAAGAGGCCGCACGCCCCCGCCAGGAACGACCAGGCGAACGGCAACCCCAGCGCCCCGGTCACCAGGGGACGCCCCGCCGTGCGCGGATTGCGGCGGTCGAAGTCGAGGTCGGCGATCCGGTTGAAGGCCATCGCGGCGCTGCGGGCGCCGACCATCGCCCCGAGGATGAAGCCGGCCTGGCGCGCCGAAGGGATCCCGCGAGCCGCCAGCAACGCCCCGGTGAAGGCGAACGGCAGGGCGAAGAGGGTGTGCTGGAACTTGATCATCGACAGGGTCGCGGCCAGGGCGCGCAGGCCGCGCGCGCGGCCCGCGCCCGCGCCGTCCCCCGCCGTCAGCGCGCCGTCCCCCATCGCTTTCCGAAGGAGTGGGGGAGGCGCACGAGGTCGAAGATGCGGGCGGTGAACTGCTCGGCGATCTCCTCGATCCCCTGCGGCCGGTTGTAGAAGGCGGGGGTGAGCGGGAACACGATCGCCCCGGCGCGCGTGGCGCGCACCATGTTCTCGGCGTGCACCAGGCTCAGCGGCGATTCGCGGAAGGCCAGGACCAGCGGGCGCCGCTCCTTCAGCGTCACCTCGGCCGCCCGGTGCAGCAGGTTCGTGCAGGTGCCGTTGGCGATGGCCGCCAGCGTCCCGCCGCTGCACGGCACGACGATCATCCCGTCGCAGGGATACGACCCGCTGCTGATCGCCGCCGCCATGTCGCCCGAGCGGTGCAGGACGACCTTGTCGCCCGCGCCGCTCTTGCCGCCGGGGACCTGCGGGCCCTCGCCGCCCAGGAGGGCGCGCAGCCCCTCGGCCTCGTCCTTCGCCGCGACGCCCAGCTCGACGCCGAGGGTCTGGAGGGAGAAATGGCTCAGGACGACGTGCAGGCGCTCGATCTCGGGGTGGGCGATCAGGTGGCGCAGGACGGAGCGGGCGCAGATCGACCCGCTGGCGCCGGTGACGCCGACGATGTAGCGCCGCAAGGCCGGTCTCCTAGGCCTTGCCCGACTTGCCGGTCAGGCCCTTGAGGTACTTCTGCAGGATGTCGCGGTCCGCCTCGTCCATGCGCGAGAAGAACAGGGCGACGCGGTAGGAAGCGTCCTCCGCCTTCGAGGGGATCGGCGGCTCGCTGCGCACCACCACCGCCTCGCCCTTGACCACCCGCTCCTCGGGCAGCACCGACCCGGCGTTGGCGGGCAGGACCAGAGAGACGGCCATCTTGGTCATGAGAGGAAGAAAGACGGGGGCCGTGCAGGAGAGACCGCCGGCGCTCAGGTCGATGGTCTCCAGCTCCACGGCCTCCCGCAAGTCGGACCGTACACGGAGCCGTTTTTCGACGCGTGGGTGGCGTCGCTTGTCGTTGGACGGTGGATTGCTCATGCGCTCATCCCTTTGCGTTGGTCTGTCAGGAGGCGCGTGAAAGGCCCGTGTGACTGGTCATTCGCGGGACATGGTACCCAGGCGGGGGGCGGCTGTCAAGCGAAGCGCGTGAGGCGAAGCGAGGCCGTGCAAGCGCGGCTATAATCGGCCGTGGAGGAGGTCAAAAGCGCATCCTCGACCGCCTGCGGCGCGGGACTATCTCCACTGCGCAGGCGATGCGCCGCCTGAAGACGCTGCCGTACGAAGACCTCGGGTTCGCCAAGGTGGACAATCACCGCGCGCTGCGGCGCGGCTTCCCCGAGGTGATCTTCGGCGAGGGGAAGAGCGTCCCCCAGATCATCGCCATCATGGGAAAGGTTGCCTCGAAGAGGCAGCCGGTCCTGGTGACCCGGGTCGCGCCGGAGGTCTACCGCAAGGTCCGGGGCCGCTTCAAGAAGGCCCGCTACCACCCCGAGGCCCGGGCGATCACCCTCGAAGCCGGGTCGCGCGGGCCGAAAGCGGCCCGGGAGCCGTCTGGCAAGCCCGGGATCCTGGTGGTCGCCGCGGGGACCTCCGACATCCGGGTGGCCGAGGAGGCCGCGCTGACCGCCGAGATCATGGGTAACCGGGTAGAGAGGGTGTATGACGTGGGCATAGCCGGCCTGCACAGGCTTCTCGATCACATGGATAAGTTATTGAAATCACGCGTCATAGTGGCCGTGGCCGGGATGGAAGGGGCTCTCCCGAGCATCGTGTCGGCACTGGTGGACGTCCCGGTGATAGGGGTTCCGACCAGCGTAGGTTACGGAACCGGGATCAAGGGGGTGGCGGCCCTGATGGGCATGCTCAACTCCTGCTCCTCGGGCCTTCTGGTGGTGAATATCGACAACGGCTTCGGTGCGGGGTATTCCGCCGCAGTCATTAATCGCCACTCAGGACATTCCGGCGACTGAGACTGGGCGACCTTTCGCCAGTCTCAGGCTCATTTTTCACCCCTTGAACATCACCCATGGGTAATTTTCGCCTTTTTTGACCCGGTTCTTGACAAGATTCCGGCCGCTTCGTATATTACACATGCGTTGGTCTGTGGGTCCGGGTAATTCTTTGTCGAGCCAAGCCTTATCCTCGGCTCGGCAGCCTTGTACAGATCGCCACTGAGGACTCTTAACCGCCTCCAGCGGGGTTTAACGGGGGTTTGCACCTCCCCCGGGGTACAGGGTCTCTAAAGAGTTCATTGAAAGGAGGGATGGAATAGATGCCCCTCGTGAGAGTGCGCGAGGACGAGTCGCTGGAGAATGCACTCAGGCGTTTCAAAAGGAAATGCGAGAAGTCGGGGATCCTCTCCGAGCTGAAGAAGCGGCAGCACTACCTGAAGCCGAGCCAGAAGAGGAAGATCAAGGCGCTCGCGGCCCGGAAGAAGGCCCTGAAGCGACTCGCCCAGGAGAGGCGTTTCAACGACTGATCGCAGGGGACCTATCGCAGGGCCCGGCGGAGGCTTGAAAGCACCGTGGGAGCGAGAGACAGGTCGGACGCGGTCGAGGTCGTGAGGGCCTCTGCGGATCTGCGCGAGATCGTTTCGGACTATCTCCCTCTCAAGAAGAGCAGCGGGTCGAAGTACCGGGCCCTTTGTCCGTTCCACACGGAGAAGACCCCGTCGTTCTACGTGGACGCGGACAAACAGCTCTTCTATTGCTTCGGATGCGGGGCCGGTGGGGACGTCTTCAAGTTCCTGATGCTGTACGAGAAGATGGAGTTCCCCGAGGCCCTCAGGACGCTCGCAGGCCGCTACAACATCGCGCTGCCGGCGCCCGGCGGGGCGGGAGCGCGGCAGAGCAGCGAGCGCCAGAAGGTGCTGGCGGCGAACCAGAGTGCCCTCGGCTACTTCCGGGAGCAGTACGGGAAACCGGGCGGGGACAGGGCGCGTAAGTACCTTGCGGGACGCGGCATCACGCGGGAGACGGCCGATCGGTTCCAGATCGGCTATGCCCCCGAGGGGTGGAGCGGCCTCAAAGGGCACCTGGCGAAGAGCGTCCCGGAAGACCAGGCGGTGCTGGCCGGCCTCCTGGCGAAGAAGGAAGAGACGGGCCGGACGTACGATCGGTTCCGCGAGAGGGTGATCTTCCCGATCCTGAACCTGGCCGCCGAGACCATCGGGTTCGGCGGCCGGGTGATCGGGGAGGGAGAGCCGAAATACCTGAACTCGCCGGAGACGGCGGCGTTCAGCAAGGGCGAGAACCTCTACGGGATCCTGTTCGCCCGCGAGGCGATGCGCAAAGAAGGGCACGCGGTCCTGGTGGAAGGGTACATGGACGTCATCGCCCTCCACCAGGCCGGCGTCGAGCAGGCGGTCGGGACGCTCGGCACCGGCTTCACGGCGGGCCACGTGCGGCTCCTGAAGAGATACACCGACCGCGTGGTGGTGAACTTCGACCCCGACGCGGCGGGCCGGGCGGCGACGCGGCGGAGCCTCGAGGTCCTGCTGGAGAACGGCTTCGAGGTGCAGGTCGTGGCGCTCCCCCCGGGGAAGGACCCCGACCTGTACGTCAGGGAGCACGGGGTCGAGGGGTATCGCGAGCGCCTGAAGGCGGCCGCGCCGTGCATCGAGTACCTGGCCCGCGAGGCCGCGGGCCGGATCGACCTGGCGGCGCCGAAAGGGAAGGTCGAGGCGCTGGACGCGGTGCTGCCGTTCCTGGCGCAGATCGACAACCCGGTGCGCCGGGCGGGCTGGGTCGAGAATCTCGCGACGGTCTTCGGCATCGAAGACCGGCTCGTCCTGCAGTCGCTGCAGGACGCGGTGCGCCAGCGCCGCAAGGCCTTGGGCGCGGCGGGCGCCGCGGCCGCGGTGGCGGGCGGCGCGCGGCTGGTCAGCGAGGCCGAGGCGCGGCTCCTGCGGTCGGTGATGGACAGCGAGATCGTCCGCGAGACGCTCCTTGGGGAGCTGGTCGAAGACGAGGACCTGGAGCGCTGCCGGATCGCCGAGATCGTGAAGGGCATCCGGCGCTTGGTGGAAAAGGGAGAGAAGGTGACTTATCCTCGGGTGGGCTCGGAAATCAGCGACGACGCCCGGGATCTTCTGACCAGGATCGCGGCCCTGCCCCATCCCCCCGCGACCCTGGAGGAAGGGCGCGGCTGCCTCAAGGCGCTCCGCGCTACGCGGTTCCAGCGGCAGATGGGCGAGATCCAGAAGCGGCTGGAAGCGGGTGGGGGCCCGGCGGAGACCGATGAGCTGCTCCGCCGCAAGGTACATCTGAAAAGGAAAATCGAAGCTCTCCGGGACGCCCCGGCATGATGAGGAGACCCACTTTGGGTATCGAAGACAAGTACGAAGAGGTCCGGCAGCTGATCAACCTCGGGCGCGAGCGCGGCTACCTCCTGTACGACGAGGTGAACGACGTGCTCCCCGAGGAGGTGCACTCGCCGGAAGATCTCGACGACATGTTCCTCCTCTTCGACTCCCTCGGCATCGAGATGGTCGATTCCGAGGAGAAGTGGAAGGCCAAGCAGGAGGAGAAGTCGGCCGAGAAGGAAGAGCCGGAGGAGGCCAAGGTCGACCTCTCTCCCGGCACGCTCGAGAAGACGAACGACCCCGTCCGCATGTACCTGCGCGAGATGGGCACCGTTCCCCTGCTCACCCGCGAGGGGGAGGTGGAGATCGCCCGCCGCATCGAGCGCGGCGAGAAGAACGTCGTCAAGGCCCTGTCGCGCAGCCAGTACGTCATCAACCGCCTGCTCGACTTCGCGCAGCGCATCCGCACCAAGGAGATCTCGGTCGAGAGCCTGATCATCGTGGACGACGAGGAGGAGGACTCGGCCGACCGCAAGCGCCGGCAGGTCCTCGACGCGATGAACCGCGTCAACCGCCTCAGCCTCAAGCTCGAGGAGCACCAGAAGCACCTGGCGCGCCTGACCGACGGATCGAAGCGCTACCGCGAGATCCAGCACGCCATCGCCCGGGTACGCGTCCAGATCGGCCGCGTCATCCGCGACATGGGCATCGTCACCGGCAAGGTGAAGGAGCTCGCCAAGAAGATCAAGGACACGGCGGGGAAGATGCAGGACCTCGAGCTCGACATCCGCTCGTACCACCGCCGCCTCAAGCTGACCCGCGACCCCAAGGCCCGCCGCGACCTGCGCGACAAGGTGCGCGGCGCCGAGGAGGAGATCGCCCACATCGCCCGGGAGATGGAGACCACCCCCGGCGAGATCAAGGAGACCGCCGCCGCCATCCGCGCCGGCGAGGCGATGGCGATGAAGGCGAAGTCCGAGCTGGTCGATCGCCAAGAAGTACACTAACCGCGGCTTGCAGTTCCTCGACCTGATCCAGGAAGGGAACATCGGGCTGATGAAGGCGGTGGACAAGTTCGAGTACAAGCGCGGCTACAAGTTCTCGACCTACGCCACCTGGTGGATCCGCCAGGCGATCACCCGCGCCATCGCCGACCAGGCGCGCACCATCCGCATCCCGGTGCACATGATCGAGACGATCAACAAGCTCATCCGCACCTCGCGCGCCCTGGTGCAGGAGATCGGCCGCGAGCCGACGCCCGAGGAGATCGCCAAGAAGATGGGCATCCCCGTGATGAAGGTGCGCAAGGTCCTCAAGATCGCCCAGGAGCCGATCTCTCTCGAGACGCCCATCGGCGAAGAAGAGGACTCGCATCTCGGCGATTTCATCGAGGACCGCGGAGTCACGTCGCCGGTCGACGCGGTCATCCAGCTCAACCTCAAGGAACAGACGCAGAAAGTGCTGAAGACCCTCTCGCCCCGCGAGGAGATGGTCCTCAAGATGCGCTTCGGCGTCGGCGACGGCTCTGAGCACACCCTCGAGGAGGTCGGCCAGTCCTTCGCCGTCACCCGCGAGCGCATCCGCCAGATCGAATCGAAGGCCCTGCGCAAGCTGCGGCATCCCTCGCGCAGCCAGCGGCTGAAGGCGTTCCTGGAGGGGACGGGGAGCTGACGCTCGCTGCCTGCGGCCCGCGAACAGGTCAGGATAGGAAGGGCGGGGCCGGTGGCCCCGCCCTTTTGCTTTCTGAGGATGGACGTGGCCAGAACCCCCCGGGATGCCGCTGCGCCTCTGACCCTCAGGGCCGGTGCGGGTTCGGGTCGCAGGCGTCGCCGAGGCCGTCGCGGTCGAGGTCGAACTGGTCGGTGTTCGCGACCGTGGGGCAGTTGTCGCAGGCGTCCCCGACCAGGTCGCCGTCGGCATCGGCCTGCTTCTTGTTCGGCGTGCCGGGGCAATTGTCGTCGCAGGCGCGCGTCTGGCCGCCGGTGCAGCGATGGTCGGCGTACCGGCCGTCCAGGTCGCCGTCGTTCAGGACGCCGTCCCCGTCGAAATCCGAGAGGTCCAGGCTGCGGGTGAAGACGTCGAGGTCGCCCAGCCGGGCGTCGACCCAGATCGGGTGGATGAACCCACCACCCAGGGCGGTCTCGTTGTAGTCACCCACGAAGAAGAGGCTCGAAGGGGGGTAGTTGCCGTCCGACACGCGGACGTTCGGGCCGAAGGAGGCGCCGCCGTCGGTCGAGGTGGCCAGGTACATGGCGTACAGGAGGTTTTTCGGATCGGCGCGCCGATCGAGGAAGGTGACCTGCACCGCTCCTTGGTCGTCCACGTTCACCCACGGCAGGAACTGGTCGGCGCCGTTCGCCGGCGAGTCGTCGTTCACCCGCAAGGGGGCGCTCCAGGTCGCGCCGCGGTCGGAGGAGTAGGAGAGCATCACGTCGGGGCTGCCCAGGTGCGCGTCGTGCCAGACCACGTAGACGCGGCCGCGGTACGGACCGTTGGTGCGGTCCACGGCGGTGGCGCTGAAGTTGTAGACGAAGATGTCGCCGGTGAAATTGCTCGATTCAGCGCGGAACTCGGAGATCTCCGTGCTGGCAGGGAGCCAGGTGCCACCGCCGTCCAGCGAGCGGTTGAAGAAGATGCCGACGCGATTGCCCGGGCGGAAGGCCAGGTCACATAGATCTCGCCGTTCGGACCGATGGCGGGCGCGTTGGGGACGCCGGCGGTGGGGCCGTCCACCAAAAGGAACGGGGAGAATGAGGCTCCGCCGTCCAGGCTCCGGCTGAAGAAGACCCCGCCGTTGCCACTGCTGTCGAGGGCGTTGCCGATGAGGTAGATGGCGTCCGTCGCCGGGTCGATGGCGATGAACGGCTTGTCGAACCAGGGTCCCGTGTCAACCGGCGCCGAGAAGGTCGTCCCGCCGTCGCTGCTCTTCATGAGAAGGCCCGCGTAGGTGGTGCCCGCTGGCAGGAAATCGACTCCGAAGAACAGGTAGAAGTTCCCCTTGCTGTCGGCCGCCACCGACGGGTCCCACAGGAAATCGGTGCCCGGAACGTCGACGATCTGGTTCTGCCAGGTGGCGCCCCCATCCCTCGAAGTGCCCACCCCAAGGTTGATGCGCGTGCCCCAGTTCCGCCAGACGGCGACCAGGTTCGAGGGGTCGACGGGATTGGCCGCCATCCCCGCCTCCGCCTGATCGACCCCTGGGGGTCCGTTGTTCACCAGAACGTTGAGAGGCGCCGATCCGCCCGGCGCGCCCGCCTGGCCCCAGAGCAGGTGGATTCCAGCCGCTGCCAGAGCGAGAAGGGCGATGATGAAGAGTATGGGCCTGATCCTGGGCATGACTTTCCTCCTGCATGCGCTGCGGCGGGCGCGTGGTGGCTAAATACCCTCAAGCCGCCCGCACTGCAACGATTTTCGACCCGTACGGTTCCGGCCGCACCGCACCCGGCACCACCGGATTCTGCGACGGAGCGCTTGATCGCCGGCCCCCGTTTGATGGATCATCGGCCAGCACCCTTCCTCGGGGAGGGCCGTCCCCGTGGCCGACATCAAGCTCACCCTTGCGGTTTTGCCCGAACGGTTCGCGGTCTGCCGCCTCGGCCCTTCGGAGGACCTGCCTGCCTGGGCGACGCGCGCTCCGGTCTTCTCGATCACGCGCACGCGCGACGAGCTGTCGATCGTCTGCCCCGAGGAGAACATCCCGGCCGACACGAGAAGCGCGAAGGGTTGGCGGGCCCTGAGGCTCGTGGGCACGTTCGACTTCGCGA
>QHXZ01000041.1 GCA_003223165.1 Acidobacteriota bacterium | reverse complement strand
GCTCGACTGGACGCTCTACACCATCGTGCCGACCGCGATGGAGGTGCTGCTCGTCACCGGCTTCCTGGTGTGGAAGTACGACTGGGGGTTCGCGCTCATCATCCTGCTTACGCTTTCGGCCTACGCGGCGTGGTCGTTCCTCGTGACCGAATGGCGGACGCGCTACTACCGCGCCGCCGTCGAGGCCGACACGCGCGCCAACGAGCGGGCGGTCGACTCGCTGATCAACTACGAGACGGTCAAATACTTCAACAACGAGCTCCATGAGACCGCGCGCTACGACGCCAACCTGTGCCGCCTCGAAGACGCCAATGTCCTGGCCCAGAAGACGCTCGCCCTGCTCAACCTCGGCCAGACCGTGATCGTGGCCCTCGGCGTCACCGCGATGATGTGGCGCGCCGCCTCAGGCGTCGTGGCCGGGAGGCTCACGGTCGGCGACCTGGTGCTGGTCAACGCCTACCTGCTGCAGCTCTCCTCGCCCCTCTTCTTCCTCGGCATGATGTATCGCGAGGTCAAGCAGTCGATCACCAACATGGAGCGGCTGTTCGCGCTCCTCGACAGGCATCCCGACGTGCGCGACCTCCCGGGTGCCGTGCCGCTGGTCGCGCGGCGGCCGCGCGTGTCCTTCGAGAGCGTCCGCTTCGGCTACGACGCGCGCCGCACGATCCTGCACGGGGTCGATTTCGAGATTCCGCCGGGCGGGACGGTCGCCGTGGTCGGCCACTCCGGCTCGGGCAAGTCCACCCTGGCGCGGCTGCTGTACCGCTTCTACGACATCGACGCCGGGCACATCCGCATCGACGGGCACGACCTCCGCGAGGTGACGCAGAAGTCGCTGCGCGCCGCCATCGGCATCGTCCCGCAGGATACGGTGCTGTTCAACGACTCGATCTACTACAACATCCAGTACGGCCGGCCCGACGCGAGGCGCGAGGAGGTCGAGACGGTGGCGCGCGCCGCGCGCATCCACGATTTCGTCGTGGGCCTCCCCGACGGCTACGAAACCCAGGTCGGCGAGCGCGGCCTGAAGCTCTCCGGCGGCGAGAAGCAGCGCGTCGCCATCGCCCGGGCGCTCCTGAAGAACCCGGCGATCCTGATCTTCGACGAGGCCACCTCGGCGCTCGACTCCCATTCGGAGAAGGCGATTCAGGCCGAGCTGGAGCGCATCCAGGTCGGCCGCACGACGCTGGTCATCGCGCACCGGCTGTCCACGGTGATGGGGGCCGACCAGATCCTGGTGATGGACCAGGGGCGCATCGTCGAGCGGGGGACGCACGACGAGCTCCTGGCCGCGGGCGCGCATTACGCCGGCATGTGGCGCCTGCAGCAGCAGGAGCGCCCCATGGAGGTCGCGACCAGCCCGGCACCCTGAATCAACTCCCATCTTCCGCACGGCGGCGAGCGCCGTGACACCCTGGACATCCGGTCGAACAATCACCACGGGCTTCAGCGACACCGCGCGAGGGCGGACTTGTCCGCCTCAGTGGACACGAACCTCTCCGCTTCACCCTTCCCTCCGTGGAGCCGGGCACCGGAGCCCTCGCTGCGTGCCGATCGGGACGCTGGCATCGGGATTGCTTCCCACGGTGCCATCGTTGCGAGCGCTTCGTGAACCGATCCAAGGAGAGCGAAATCCGCTCAAGGTAAGGAGGAGCCATGACCCGAGTCGCAGTCCTGTCGGTCGCAGTTCTCATGGCCGTCGCGCTGCTCGTCCCTGCCCCGGCCTCGGCCGCGATGGGGAAGACGCACGACTTGAAGGGGCTGGTCGTCGCCGTCAACGTCGAGGGGAAGACAATCACCCTCAAGGATGACGCCGGCACGAGCATGACCTACCCCGTCCTGGACGCCGCCGCGGGAACCCTCAAGACCCTGAAGGCGGGCGAGAACGTGGTCGCAACCTGCCAGGACAACGAGAACGGAGAGCACCAGGGGATCAGCCGGATCCAGGGCGCACCGCCCTCCGGCGATCAGAAGAAGTCGTCGCGCTGACCCGCATCAGTTCGCAACGATGAACATCGACCGTCAGCGTCGTGCGGCGGGTCGGGCGAGCGGGGGCGCCCACCCGCGAATCTCGACGCTGGCTTGTGGCCCCCGCCGTTTCCCGCCCGGCCGTCGACGCCCGACTCCTTAAGATGCGCCGCGCGACCTGCCTCCTCAGAGTTGGATCATGCCGCCGTCGACCACCAGCTCCGTCCCCACGACATAAGCCGATTCGGGGGAGGAGAGATACAGGACCGCGGAGGCGATCTCGTCCGGCTCGCCGAACCGCTTCAGCGGGACCTGCTCGGCCATCCGCTCCCTGAGCTTTCGGACTTCCTGCTCCGGCAGGCCCATGCGATCGAGGATCGGTGTCGTGATGGGCCCCGGGCTGACGACGTTCACACGAATTCCCCGCGCCAGCAGGTCGGCCGACAGGGTCTTCGCCAGGCTGACGACGGCGGCCTTGGAGGCTCCGTAGACGCTGGAGCCCGGCATCCCCATGTGCGCGCTGATCGACGCGTTCAGGACGATCGCGGCGCCTCGCGTGAGGAGCGGGATCGCCTTCTGGACCGTGAAGAAGGCTCCCTTCAGGTTGGTCGCGATCGTCTCGTCGAAGAACGCCTCGGTCACCTGCTCGAGAGGGGCGAACTTCCCGATGCCGGCGTTGACGAACAGCGCGTCGATCCGGCCGAACCGCTCCTTGATCCGGTCCATGGCGCCGCCGATTTCCGCGACGCGAGAAAAGTCGGCCTTGATCGCCAGGACGTCCGCCCCGATCTCCTTCTGGGCGGCCTTCAGGGTGGCATCGCTGCGCCCCGCGATCGCCACCTTGGCGCCCTCGCGGGCGAACGCCTTCGCCGTGGCGAGCCCGATGCCGCTGTTCCCGCCGGTGACCACCGCCACCTTGTTCTTGAACCGTTCGCTCATCGCTGTCTCCTCTCCGAGATCGACCGAATAGGATTCGTCGTGGCCCCCCGGGTCACGCTGCCGTTCTCTTCAAGCCCCGTGCCAGGGCGGCGACCGGTGACAGCCGATCGCGGAACTTGCTGAGTGGGCGCTGGTTGCCGCGCGGCGTCCCGGGACGATCGGCCATGCTCCGGACGCGTCGCGGTTGCGCGGAATCGAACACCTGCGCGAAAGCCGTCAGCCTCTTCGGGGCCGAGGCTACTTCTTCGTGTAGGTGATCTCCATCATCTTCATTTCCTTGCCGTCCTTGCCCGGGCCGTACATGTCGAAGATCTCGGTCGTCGGGCTGGTCCACCGGGTGGTCATCCGCGCCTTGACCCGCGTCTTCTTGACGGGATCGTTCCAACCACCGGTGAAGGTGCAGGTCTTGCCCTGTGGGTCGCAGGTGCCCTCGCTCACCATCAGGCCGGTGGACATGGTGTCGTTCCAGGTCGACCAGTACTTGCCCGTCACGTTGTCGTACCCCATCATGCCGTGACCCGTGAAAGGCGAGCCCATCATCGAGGAGCTGACATCCTCGACCAGCACCCGTCCGTCGAGCGTCATGGTGCGCGTGGCCGTCCCCGCATCCTCCATCGCCGGCCCGGCCGGGTCGTGCCAGCTCCTGACCTTCAGGTCGTAGCTCCCCGCGGCGGACGCCAGCGCTTGGTGCGGAGCCCCCGGCGTGCCGGCCTTCATGTAGGCCTCCATCTCGGCCTTCTGCGCCGGAGTCATTTGATGTGGCTGGTCCCCCGTCTGCGCCGGCGCCAGCGTGGCGAGCGGCGCGAGCGCGACGATGACGAGCAGCTTTCCCGCGGCCTTGTGCATGTCGACCCTCCTCGGTGAAGTCGTGCCTGGTCGATCCCAGGCACGGCGCAAGTATACCGGCTCTCCGGCGGACGGAAGACCCGTCGCGGCGGCGCGTCGCTGCCGCCGGCGCCTCAGGGCTGCGGATCCGCGTCATCCTCCGGGGCGAACCGATAGCCGACCGCCTGCAGCACCTCGACGGCGGTGCGGGCGCGCCCGAACTGCGGCATGAGGTAGACCCCCGCCACGTCGTCCTTGACCTCCTCGAGCATGTCGCGCGCGATCAGCACCCCCTCGCGGCGTCCCGCTTCCGGGCTCGAGGCCGCGGCCATGCGGGAGCGGATCCGCTCCGGCACCTGCATCCCCGGCACCTCGTTGTGCAGGAACTCGGCGTTGCGGGCGCTCGCGAGCGGGCAGAGGCCGGCGAGGATCGGCAGGCCCAGCGGGCGGGTGTCGTCCAGGAAGCGCCGCAGGAGCGCAGGGTCGTAGACCGGCTGCGTCATGATGAACTCGGCCCCGGCGCGCTTCTTCTCCTCCAGGCGCCGCAGCTCGCGGTCGTAGTCGTGCGCCGCCGGCTCGGCCCCGCATGCGCACAGGAACCCGGTGCGGTCGCGCGTCGGCTTGCCGGCCGGGTCGATGCCGTGGTTGAGGGCGTCGACCAGGCGCAGGAGGCCGATCGAGTCGAGGTCGAAGACCGCCGTGGCGGCGGGGTAGTCGCCCATCTTGGGCGGGTCGCCGGTGATCACGACCAGGTTGCGGATGCCGAGCACCCACGCGCCGAGCAGGTCGGAGTGCAGCCCGAGCAGGTTGCGGTCGCGGCAGCAGACGTGCAGGATGACGTCGACGCCCGCCTGCTCGCGCGCCTTGAGCCCGAGCGCCAGGTTGCTCATGCGCGCCGCGGCGCGCGGGCCGTCGGCGATGTTGATGACGTCCACCCCCGCCCGCCGCAGCATGGCGGCGGCCGCCAGGGGCTTGTCGAGATCGAGGCCCGGCTCGGGGTTCACCTCCACGCTCACCACGAACGACCCGGGCCCGCTCACCCCGCGCCGCGGTCCCGACGGATCGATCCGTTCCCTGTAGACGCGCGCCAGCTTCTCTCCGAGGGGCGATTTCTTCCCGGGAGGGATCGACGCCAGGCGGCCGACCTCGGGCCTGGCGGTCGCGGCCGCGGCGGCCTCGACCTGCACGCGGCCGCCGCGCACCATCGCCGCGGCGTCCACGACGCGTCGCACGTGCTCGGGGCCGGTGCCGCAGCAGCCGCCGACCAGCGCCACGCCGGCCTGGAACAGGCGCCGGGCGTAGACGCCGAAGTACTCGGGGGTGGTCATGTAGATGGTGCGCTCGTCCAGGCGCCGCGGCCGGCCGGCGTTCGGCTGGGCGCTGACCGGCATCCCGCGCCCCAGCATCTCGCGCGCCACTTCGTAGACGAAGGCCGGACCCTCGGCGCAGTTGACCCCGATCACGTCGGCGCCGCGGTCCCCCAGGAACTCCGAGACCAGGGCGGGGGAGAGGCCGTCGATCGAAGGGCGCTCCTCGCTGAAGGACATCTGCGCCACGATCGGCCCCTCGTAGAGCGCGCGCGCCGCCTTCAGGGCCGCTTCCATCTCGCCGGCGCTGATGAAGGTCTCGAGGACCAGGAGATCGACCCCCTCCTCGAGCAGGGCCGCGATCTGCTCCTTGAAGACCGATTCGAGAGCGGCGCGCCTTTCGTCGGTCAGGTTCCCCGCCATCCGGCCGGTGGGTCCGACCGATCCGGCCACGTAGGCCTCCTCGCCGGCCGCCTGCCGCGCCAGCCGCACGCCGGCCCGGTTGATGTCGCGCAGCCGGTCGTCCGCGCCGTACCGCCGCAGCAGCTCCCGGTTGGCGCCGAAGGTGTTCGACTCGATGATCTGCGCCCCGGCCGCCACGTAATCGCGATGGATCGCGAGCACCAGGTCCGGGCGCGACAGGTTCGCCTCGTCGAAGGAGCGGGTGATGAAGTAGCCGCGCTCGTAGAGCTGCGTCCCCATGGCGCCGTCGAAGACGAGCGCTCCGTCCTTCAACGACTCGAGGAAGGGGGTCCTGGTGAGGGGCATCGGCTGGTCCTCGGGGCCGCGGCGCGGCGGACGCTCCGGGGAAAGGCTGGAGCCGACGGCCGGGGTTGAACCGGCGACCTACTGATTACGAATCAGTTGCTCTACCACTGAGCTACGTCGGCGCCGCAGTCGGACGCCCAAGCCCTAAGGGAGCGCTAGTCTATGCGCGCGGTGCCCGGGATGCAAGCCGTCGCCCGCCTCGAGGTCGCGACGGCCGCGCCACGCCCCGTGCCGGGCTGACACGGAGTGTCACCGCGGGGGAGCCATGAGGCAACCAGCGGCACCCCCGGCCGGCGCGCTTGCCGAAGCGTGATCCGCGACATACCTTGTGTTCGTTGGAAGTTAGCCGGGCGTTTTGCGCGCCCGCGGCCCTGGCATCCCCTTTGCCCTTCTTTCCCGGGGTGGGGACGAGCGGAGGGCCGGGCGACCGGAGGGGGCGAGGCATGAGGCCACATCGGGCGCGAAATGAAAGCGAGACCGAACGGGGGTTCACGCTGATCGAGCTCCTGATCGTCGTGGCGATCATCGGCATCATCGCGGCGATCGCCATCCCCAACCTGATGAACGCCGTCGACAAGGGAAAGCAGAAGCGGTCGATGTCCGACCTGAGGACGATCTGCTCCGCCGTCGAGTCGTACGCCGTGGACACGGCGAAGTACCCGATGAGCATGCCGGACTGGCCCACCCTCAAGGGGATCATCAACCCCTACTTCATCAAGAACCCCCCCGACGCGGACGGCTGGAGCAACCCGTGGGAGGCCGCGACCACGTCGAGCGGCTCCGACTACACGGTGACCAGCCTCGGGAAGGACGGCACCGCGAGCACCCGGACCGGCGGCATGACCACCGACTTCAACTGCGACATCCTCTTCGTGGACGGCCACTTCTTCCAATGGCCCGAAGGGACCCAGAGCTGAGCGGGGCGCCTCCCGGCGCCGCGCGTCTCCAGGCGACATGTCCGGCCGGCGGGCGACCCGGCGGTTGATCCACGATGGGGGGGCTGCTATCATCGCCCCTTCCGGGGAGCGCCCATGCCCCTGTTCAAGGACCGCCGCCACGCCGCGCTGATCGAGGATGGACCGGACGACCACCTGACGCTGGTCGACCGGGACATCATCCTGGTCGGCGAGATCGTCTCCGAGGAGAACATCCGGCTGCGCGGCAGGGTCGAAGGGAACGTCACGACTTCCGGCTCGGTGGTCATCGAGCCGAAGGCCTCGGTGCGCGGCGACATCACCGCCGAAAATCTGATCGTCGAGGGGACCGTCGAGGGAAAGGTCGTCGTGGCGCGCAAGTTCGAGCTGCGCCCGACCGGCCGGATGCGCGGCGACATCCGCGCCTCGATCGTGGCGATCGCCGAGGACGCCTTCCTGCAGGGGAAGGTCCTGGCCACCGAGAAGATCTCCACGCACGTCCAGAAGCGCCGGGTCGACCGGCCGTCGTGAGCGGAGCGGGGCGTTCGCGGTGAGCCACGAGGGGGGCGCCGGCGTCAGGCTGGCCGTCTTCCTCGCGGTGGCCCTGGCCGTCCCCACGCTCCTGGTCGTCTACACGGTCACGCACCGCCGGCCGCCGATTCCGGCCGACGCCGATCACGTGAGGACCTTCGAGCCGGCGGGGTGCCTTGCGTGCCATGGCCCGGCCGGGAAGCGTCCGCGGGACCGCAACCATCCCCTGAACGATCAGTGCTTCTCCTGCCACGAACGCGCCTGAGGCGCAGCAAGGCTTCGACGGCGACGAGGGGCGCCGCCAGCAGCAGGCGACGCTTCAATCCGCGGTACGGCTGCCGCCCGCTGATCAGGTCGGCGAGGACGCGCGCCAGCCGTGGGCTGGCGGCGCACAGCGCCACGAGGCGCTCGCTGAAGCGCCTGTCGAAAAAACCTTCCGCGTGCCGCCCCGCCCAGGCCAGCTCCTCCGACTGCCGGGATCTCCAGGCGGCGGCGTACTCACCAGGGCGCCCGCGGGCCAGCGCGTCGGCGAGCATCTCGCCCGACAGCATGGCGTAGTAGATCCCCTCGCGCGTGAGGGGATCGACCAGCCGCGTCGCGTCCCCCACCAGGGCCCAGCCGTCCCCCTGCAGAGGGGCCTGGCCTGTCCCGGGGAGCGCGCCGGGGATGAGCGCCGCGTAGCGCTCCGAGCGCTCCGGGATCCCGGGGCCGTAGCGCTCGGCGAGCCAACGGTCCATGAGCGCCCGCAGATCGGCGACCGGCCGCTCGCCCAAGGTGCCGCAGATCCCGGCGGAGGCATGGTCGCCGCGCGGGAAGACCCAGAGGTACCCATGGAGGCCTTCGTAGAACTTCAGGGTGATCCGCTCCTCCACCAGGCCGGGCACGTAGTAACCGATCCCTTGCGTCAAGCCGCCCTGCCGCGGGCCGCCGGCCAAGCTGCGGCCGACGCCGCCGGACGCCCCGTCCGCCCCGACCAGGTAATCGAACGGCCCATGCACCGCGCCGGCGGTGCGCAGCCTCCAGCCGTCCGCGCCGCCCCGGCCCACCCCGGCCCCCTCCCGGCTGAAGGAGAGCACGCGCGCACGCTCGAGGCGCGCGCCGGCGGCGAGGGCGCGATCGATCAAGTGCGTGTGGAGGTCGGCGCGGCTGAAGACGTAAAGAGGATCGGGCAGCGGGAGCTCCGTCTCGCGGCCCGAGGGGGCCACCAGGGCGCAGGTGCCGATCGCCTTCACCGGCAGCCGCGGGTCGAGAAGAAAGGGGAAGCGCGCCATGGCGCGGGCCGGGACGCCGCCGCCGCACGGCTTCTCGAACGCGATGCGCGGCTCGAACAGGGTGGCCGCCAACCCGGCCTCCGCCAGCCGGCGCGCGCACTGCGCCCCCGCCGGCCCGCCTCCGATGATCGCCACGCTGCGCGGCACCGCCCTGCCCGCCCCGGATGCCTTCATGGACTCCTCCCCGGACGCATCCCTACGGCCGGACGCGCCCGCCGATCCTACATTGCCCGTGCCGCGCGGGTTGCGCTAGAGTGGCGCCGCCATGTCCTACGCCTTCGTCCTCGGCAAGATCCTCGAGGTGGCCGGCATGCTCACGCTGGGCGTCGCGCTGTTCGTCTACGGCTTCGGCGAGCAGGACATGGACGCCGAGCTGGGATGGCTGCTGATCGGCGCCGTCCTCTTCCTCGTCGGCTACACCCTGGAGCGCCGCGGGGCGGGCGGCGGCTAGATGGTACGCCGCTCCTCCGGCCGGACCGCCGCTTCGCCGCCCGACGGCGAGGCCATCGCCCGCATCCTGCTGGTCGACGAGGTGCGTCGCTTCCTCGACCTGCTCAAGAACTACCTCAAGCGCGCGACCTGCCGCGTGCTCACCGCCCGCACGGGCGCGGAGGCCCTGGCCCTGTGCCGCAAGGAGCGGCCCGGCCTGGTCTTCCTCGACGCCGGCCTGCCCGGGGCCGATGGTCTCGCGATCTGCCGCGCGCTCAAGGACGACCCGCTGCTGCGCGCCATCCCGGTGGTGCTGCTGGCCCCCGCGGAGCGGCAGGATGAGTGCCACGCCGCCGGCTGCGACGCCGTCGTCGCCAAGCCGGTCACGCAGGAGGCGTTCCTCGAACAGGTGCGCCGGTTCGTCGACCTGCTCGAGCGCCAGGAGCATCGCATCCCGGTGAGCGTGCGGACGGAGCTTCAGGTCGGGACGGCGACCTACACCGCCTTCACCAAGGACCTGAGCCCCCACGGCACGTTCCTGAAGAGCCCGCGCCCTTTCCCCTCCGGCACGCGACTGCGGCTCACCCTGCACCTTCCCGGGGGGCGGCCGCCGCTCGTGCTGGGGGCCGAGGTGCGCCGGGTCATCGGCAGCTCGGCCGGCAGCCACCTCCTGCCGGGCGTCGGCGTGCGCTTCGACGACGTGCCGGCGGAGGCCCGCGCCGTCCTCGAGGATTTCATCGCGGAGCGCCTGCGCCGGTAAACCCCGGGGCGGCTCCTTCCGTTCGGATCGGTGAGGGCACGGGGGAGGGGGGCTTGGAGCCGGACGACTTCGGCCTGATGGAGGGAGTCCGGACCGACCGGGAGGGAGCCTTTGAGCGGTTCGTCGAGCGGTACCAGAGGCGGCTCTACCGGCTGGCCTACGGCTACCTGCGCAACCACGAGGACGCGCTCGACGCGGTGCAGGAGGCCATGGTGAAGGTCTTCGTCGCCCGGCGCCGCTACCGGCCCGATTCGCATCCGTTCACCTGGGCGTCGCGCATTCTGGCAAACCACTGCATCGACCGGCTGCGTCACCGGCGCGCGCGCCCGACCGAGCCGCTCGACCCCGGGCGCGAGGACGGGCCGGTGGAGGGCCGGCACGAGGGCCGCTCGCCCGACGACCCGCACCGGGACCAGGAGGGGCGGGAGCTGAGGTGCCGCGTGGAGGAGGCGGTGGCGACCTTGCCGCCGCGCCAGCGGGAGGTGTTCGTTCTGCGCCACTTCGAGGAGCAAAGCCTGCAGGAGATCGCGGCGGCGCTCGGCTGCGCCCTGGGTACCGTCAAGTCGTCGCTGCACCGCGCCGCCGCCGCCGTGCGCGACCGCCTGCTGGCCGGGGCCGTGCCGGCCCCGCCTTCGGGCGCGGAGGGCGAGACGTGAGGAGACGCGCCGCACGGGAGTGCCGCCGCACGCGCGCCTCGCTGCCCTTGCGCTACTACGGCGCGCTCGGCGAGGCCGACGCTCGCGCGGTCGAGCGCCATCTCTCGGGTTGCCTCGCCTGCTCCGCCGCGTGGGAATCGACGCGGCGCCTCCTCGGCATGGTGCGGGCGGAGTCCGCCTTCCCGCGCGAGGCGGAGGTCGACTGGCCGGCGCTTGCCCGCCGCATCGCGACGCGGGCGCGCGGGGCCGCGGCGGCCCGGCAAGCGGGGCGCCTCGCGCGCTGGCCCCTGCCGCTCCGCTGGGCGGGCGCAGCGGCCGCGGCGGCGATCGTCGCGGCAGTGGCCCTGGCCCTCCTGCGCCCGGCCGCCCCCGGACGGGGCGAGGCGCGCCTCGTCCCGGCGGGCCCGGGGGACGCTGGAACGGACGCCGCGCCGGGCGGCACCACGCCCGACGCGCTGCGGGTGGTCCAGGGGCGGCTGGCGCGGCGGCGCGCGGAGCGCGACCTGGCCGCGGGACGCGAGGTCCTGGTGAACCTCGCCCGGCCGCGCATGGCCTGCCGCAAGTCGGACGCGGCGTTCGACATCCGTCTCGAGAAGGAGCGCAGCGCCGACCTCCTGCGCCGGATGAACCTGTACCAGGGGACCCTGACGGGCGCGGGGGACGAACGCCTGGCGGCGTTGCTCGCTCAGCTCGAAGCGCTGCTGATGCAGGTGGCGTCCCTGCGCGACTGCGCCAGCGCGCGCCAGCTCCACGATCTGCACGCGGAGATTGAGCGGCGTCGCATCCTGCTGCGCATCGACCTGGTGACACGCGAGATGCAGGGGAGGGCGCCGCGTGCCTGATCGCTTCCTGAGAACCGTCGCCGTCGTCCTCGCCCTGCCCTGGGCGTGCGCGGCCTCGGCCCCGGCCGCGCCCGAGGAAGCGCTCTTCCGGCAGCTCAAGGTGGACGTGTTCGACCAGGACTGGCCCGCCGTGCTGCGCGGCTGCGAGGAGATCCTGCGGCAGTTCCCGCGCGGCGCCGCGATGGCCCAGGCCGCCTTCTACCGCGCCACGGCGCTGTCCCACCTGCCCGATCGACAGGCGGAGGCGCCGGCCGCCTACCGCCGCTTTCTCGTCGACTACCCGGACGAGAAGGTCCTGGTCGAGGAGGCCTGGTCCGATCTCTTCCGTCTCGCCTGCGACGCGCGCGGCCGGGCCGGCGGCGAGTGCGTGACGCTCCTGCGCGAGGGGCTCGGCAGCCGCTCGCCGAACGTCGTGACGCAGGCCGCCATCCGGGCGAGCGACGTCCCGGACGCCGGAGTGCGGCGCCGGGCGCTGCCGCTCCTCAAGCGCGCCTACGACCGCGAGACCGACCCGGAGATCCGCGACGAGGTGCTGATCGCCATCCTCAAGATCGATCCGAAGGAGGTGCCGCAGCCGGCGGCGCCGCGCGGCGCCCCGGGCGCGCCGGTGGAGGGCGCGCGGCCGGGGGGGAAGAAGGCCCCGACCCTGATCCGCATGACGGTGTACGACAAGAAGGCCGGGCGCTACGATCTGAAGATCAACCTGCCGATCGCCTTCGCCCGCATGCTCCTCGACGCGGTGGACGAGGAGCAGCGGCTGGAGCTGCGCCAGGAAGCCGAGAAGAAGGGAATCGATCTCGACCACATCTTCCAGGCGATCGAGAAGGCCGGGGCCGGCAAGCTCCTGGAGGCGGAGGACGACGAGGGGCGCGTGGAGATCTGGATCGAATAGGGGGACGGCCCCTCAGGGCGATTCCGGTTTCGCCTGCGCCGGCCTCACCTCTGCCGGGCCTGCTTCCTGAGCTGCTTGGCGCATCCCGGCTCGACCTCGTGGATGAGGTCCAGGATCTCCTTCCGTTTCGGCGTGTCGGTCTCGAGGTCGCGCGCCGCCTCGAGCGCCTCCCTGGCCTCGCAGAACTGGCCGAGCAGGTGGTAGGTATTGGCGATGAGCAGACGCGGCTGCACCTCCTTCTCGTCGAGGGACGCCGCGGCCTGGTAGTAGCGCAGGGCCATCTCCGGCAGGCCCTTCTTCAAGAAGGCCTCCCCCAGGCTGACGTTGAGCTTCGGGAAGCGCGGGTTCTTGGTCAGGCAGATGCGGTAGGCCTCGATCGCCTCGTCGATCTGCCCGCGGCGCATGAAGATGTTCCCCATGAGGGAATACGGCTCCGCCAGGGAGGGCGCGATCTGCAGCGCCTTGCGGTACGCGTCGAGGGCCGCGTCGGGGCGGCCGCGCGCGCTGTCCAGCTTCCCGAGCGCCACGTGGACGTCGGGATTGCCGGGCCACAGGCGCAGCGCCGCCTGCAGGTCCTCCTCCGCCAGATCGTAATAGCCGAGCGCCTGGCGGGCCGCGGCGCGGCCGAGGAAGGCGCCGATGAAGTAAGGGGAGCGGGCGAGCGCCTCGCCGAATTCGCGCTGCGCCTGGTCGTAGAAGCCCAGGCGCAGGTAGGCGCCGGCGGCCAGGACGCGCGGCAGGTGATCGGGGGAGAGGCGCGCCGCCGGCTGCCCGAAGGCGAGCAGCGCCTGCTGGTACTGCCCGGAGTAGTAAGCGCTCTGGCCGAGGAGGGAGAGGCGGGACGCCGCCACGCGTCCCGCGACGTCCCACGCGAGGAGGATCGCCGAGGCGCTCCAGACGAGCGCGGCCGCGTATCCCGGGCCGCGCCGCCGCAACGCCAGCGGCGGTGAGGGGCGTGCGCCCGGCCTCAGCAGGCGCGGGATGCCCTCGCTCTCACCCGCGGCGGCGAGCGCCCCATGGGTCAGGCCCGCCGCGACCCAGAAGGTCAGGGCGATCGCCGGCTCCTGGAACGCCCCGCCTAGAAAGGCGGCGAGACCGGTCGCCAGGAGAAGCATCAGGCAGGCGAAGGCGACCGGGCGCCAGGCGTCCCTGGCTTTCGACGCCGCGAGCGCGGCCTGGGCGAGGAGGACCAGGAACAGCAGCGCGAAGGCGATCCCTCCCGGGATCCCCGTCTCGGCCGCCATCTCGAGGAAGGCGTTGCCGGCGTGCATCGCCTGGTGGCTGAGCGTGAACGGAGAGTTCGGGACCGCGGTCCAGGCGACTTCCAGGAAGGCGTGGCGCCAGGTCTCCGGCCCGACTCCGAAGGGATGCCGCAGCAGCAGCGCGGCCGTCCCCCGCGCCGCCGCCAGCCTGTCGGCCACGGGATCGCCGCTGGTCGGCACCAGAAGCGAGACGCCGTCCAGCGGCGAGACGGGCCGCCCGCCGGGCAGCAGCGCCGCAGAGCGCGCCAGCGCGACGAGGACGATCGGCACCAGTGCGCCGACCAGGAAGGCGCGCAGGCTCGCGCCCCCGAGATCGGGGGCGAGGTCGCCCCAGCGACGGCCGTCCAGGGCCACCAAAACGAGGCGGGCCAGCAGGAGCAGGCCGGCGGCGATCCCTCCGATGATCCAGCCCTCCGGCCGGCCGATGAAGACCACCGCGCTGGTCACCAGCCCGAGGAGAGCGCCCGCCAAGAGCCGCCCGCGCACCGACGACAGGCCCGCGGCCGCCAGCCCCGCCGGCAGGGCCAGGATCAGCACCTGCACCGCGATCCCCGCCCCCCCGAGCGTCGCCCCGCCGCTCCCCGGCGGGAGGATCGAGACCCCCGCCAGGCGGAGGGAGATCCCCGGCACGAAAATCTGCGCCAGAGCCCCCAGGGCGACCAGCGAGGCCGACGCCAGGGCGGCCCACAGGATCGGCGCGGCGCCGGACGGCCGCCTCACGAAGCGGGACACTCCCCAGAAGACCGCCACCTGGGCGGCGAGGTGCACGAGGCCCCGGACCGCCAGCCCGCGGTTCGTGGCCGGAAGCACCGCGGCCGCGGCGCAGAGCAGGAAGGCCAGGGCTATCCAGAGGGCCGGCAATCTCGTCCCCGGGGTGCCGTCTTCGAACAGGAAAGAGGTGATGGCGATGGCGCCGAGCAGAAGCGCCGTCACCATGATCAGGATCTCCTTGGGCAAGGCGAACGGGTCGGCCAGGGAGCCGCTGTGCACCGGGGGGATGAGGAAGACGGCAGCGGACACGAGCCAAGTGGTCAGCCGCTCGGCCCGGCTCGGCGATGTCAGGGTCTGCATGAAGGTTGGCCCGGAACGCGGCTACGCGGCGCACGCCAAAAAGAAGCCGGATGGTAGCACACAGATCGTCCGTCCGCAACGCGCCGCCGTCAGAAGGCTGCGTCGGTTGACCCTCGTTCGGCCGGGCGGATATGATGGCCGGGCTCGCTGGAGGGATCGCCGTGGCCCGACGCATCGAGGCGCGCGCTCCGACCCGCATCGATCTCGCGGGCGGCACCATCGACATCTGGCCCCTCTACCTGCTGCACGAGCGGCCCGTGACGGTCAACGCCGCCATCGACCTTTTCGCGCTGGCGCGCCTGGAAGAAAAGACGGACGGCGGCATCGAAGTCGTCGCGGCGGACCGCGGCGCAAGCGGGCGCTACGGCTCGGCGCGGCAACTGCGCGAGGCGATCACGGGCGCCCCGTCCGAGATCGAGTTCCTCCTCCGCCTGGCGGCCCACTTCCTCGACCCGGGAGGCCCGGAAGAAGATGGGGCGCGCGGCGGGCCCGGGCCCGCGTGCCGGATCACCACCGATTGCCAGGCCCCCGCGGGCTCGGGGCTCGGCGGCTCGTCGGCGCTTGGCATCGCCTTGGCGAGCGCCTTGGACCGCTTCGTGGGGCGCGGCCTCGCCGGGGAGCGCCTCCTGGCGCTGACGCGCGCCATCGAGACCCAGGTCTTGCGCATCCCGACGGGCGAGCAGGACTATCATCCCGCCCTCGAAGGAGGCGTGCTGGCGCTGCACTACACCGTCGAGGGGACGAAGGTGGAGCGGCTCCCGGTCGACCTCGAGGCGCTCGGCCGCCGGACCGTGCTCGTCTACACGGGGGTGTCGCGCTCCTCCGGCGTCTCGAACTGGGACATGCTCAAGCGCCACCTCGACGGCGACCGCCGCGTCATCGAAGCCCTGGAAAAGGTGAACCGCGCCAGCCACGACATGCGCGCGGCGCTCGAGGCCGCGGATTGGGACGGGGCCGGCGAATCCCTGGGGCGCGAGTGGAAGGCCCGCCGCGACCTGTCGGACACCGTGAGCACGCCGGCCATCGACGCCCTGATCGAGGCCGGCCGCAAGGCCGGGGCCGTGGCGGGCAAGGTCTGCGGGGCCGGGGGCGGGGGCTGCCTGGTCTTCTGGGCCCGCGAAGGGCGCCGGGAGGCCGTCCGGGAGTGCATGGCGGGGCTGGGGACCCGGATCCTCGACGCCCGCTACGTCCAGGGCGGGGTCTCCGTCACGGAATCGTAAGGCCGGAAACCCGTTGCCAGGACCGGGGTTTCGCCGTAAACTCCGGTTGAGCTTCGGGGGCCAGGGTTTACTTTCGGACGGATCGGGGGGAGAATGGCTGCGTTTCCCGCACATCCGCTTCGCGGCCCGAGAGGTGACGACCATGACATGGAATCGGAAGGGTAGCGGCCTCCTTCGTTTGACAACCGCCCTGCCTCTGGCCCTATGCCTCGGTAGCCTGCCGGCGGCTTTCGCCGACCAGGTGGTCTACTTCGTGAACGGCAAGGCCATCATGGTGAAGAGCGTCGAAAAAGGGGACAAGTTCACCGTCCTCGAAATGGATGGTGGCGGCCGCATGGGCGTGCCGACCGAGCAGATCGTGCGCATCGAGGAGTACGAGGTCTCGGCCGCGGGGGCTCCGGTCGCGGCCATCGCACCCGCGCCTGCCCCGGTCGAGCAGCCGGTCGCTTCCACGACACCGTCAGGCAATCCGGGAGCCGTCATCCCGGGGACCGGCGTTCCACCGGCCATCGGGCTCCCGCGACCCCTCCCCACGGCGCTCGGTCCCGGCATGGGCGGCATTCCGCAGCTGGGGGCGCAGGGTCTGGCCGGCCTCCGCCCGCTCGCTGTCGGGAACGACGGAGGTGGTGCGGCCACCCCGGCCTACCCGCGCCAGGCGACCGGCATGGGTCCTGGGATGGGCGGCCGCGGCCCCGCAGGTGCGATGCCCGGCCCCGGCCTGGGCGGTCCGGCGCGTGCCGGCGGCCGACCGGGGATGGGCGGGCGCGGGCGCGGGCGGGGACGGCCGGTCCTGTACGGCTACCAGCCACCGCCCGACGCGGCCACGGCCCCCGCGCAGACACAGCAGCCCGCCGCGGCGCCGCCGCCTCCGCCCCCCGCGAGCCAGGACGCGAACGCCCCAGCCGACGCCGGGGACGACGCCGCGACGCAGAACGAGCCGACAGTCGAAGAAGCACCTCCCTCGGACGGCGCAGCCCCGGGATCCGAGGAGAACTGAGAATCGCGCCCTCCGGATCCCCGCCGGCCCTCGTCATCGGGCTGACCGGCCCCAACGCCTCCGGCAAGGGTGAGGTGGCGAAATTCCTCGCCGGCCACGGCTTTGGAGTCCACTCCCTCTCGGACGTGGTGCGCGAGGAAGCCACCCGGCTCGGGCTCGATCACACCCGCGACAACCTGATCCAAATCGGCGTGCGCATGCGCACGCAGGACGGGCCCGGGGCGCTGGCGCGCCGCGTCATCCCGCTCCTCGGAGCGCGCGCGGTCGTGGACTCGATCCGCAATCCCGGCGAAGTCGCCGAGCTGCGCCGGATCGAGCGCTTCTACCTGATCGGTGTCGACGCCCCGCGGCCGCTGCGCTTCGAGCGCTCCCTGCTCCGGGGCCGGACGGGAGACGGCGCAACGCTCGAGGAATTCGCGCGCAAGGAAGCCCGGGAGAACTCGACGACGGAAGCCGGCCAGCAGCTCATGGCGACCCTGGCGCTGGCCGACGTGCGGATCGACAACGAAGGTACGCTCGAATCACTGCACGAGAAGGTGCGCCGGACCCTCGCCGATCTCGGCGTCGGGCTCTGACCCGGCACACTCGCCCCTCCCGGACAGGCTCCCAGGCCCGCGCGTCAGTAGAGCGCCTGTCGAGTCCGCCGGCGCCGGAACGGCACCACCAGGGCCAGTCCGGCCACGAAGCCGCCGATGTGGGCGAAGAACGCCACCCCCCCTTCCGCGAGGCTCCCGGCGCTCAGGAGCTGCAGCAGGAACCAGACCCCGAGCACGATCACCGCGGGGATCGGCACCACCCGCACGAAGACCAGCAGGAAGATCAGGGTGAAGACCCGCGCCGTGGGGAAGAGCACCAGGTACGCGGCCAGGACCCCGGCGATGGCGCCGCTGGCCCCGATCATCGGAAGGCGCGAGGACGGAGAGGCCGCGATCTGCGTGAACGAGGCGACGAGCCCGCAGAGGAAGTAGAAGAGCAGGAAGCGGCCGTGCCCCATCGCTTCTTCGATGTTGTTGCCGAAGATCCACAGGTAGAGCATGTTCCCGGCGATGTGCAGGATGTCACCGTGCAGGAACATGGCCGCCACGAAGCTGCGCGCGCCGGCCAGGAGCGAGGCGGGATTGCCCGCGTCGAGATGCGTGATCCGGTACGGGACGATCGCCAGCCTCAGGATGGCCTCCTTCTGCGCCACGGGTGGCAGGAAGAGCGTCCAGAGGAAGACCGCCACGTTGAGGGCGATGAGCGACACCGTGATGAACGGCACGATGCGCGTCGGGTTGTCATCTTTCAGGGGGAGCATGGCCGATCGCCCTCGGGGGGGAAAACTATAGCACGCCGCCCCCCGCGAGTCCGAGGGCGCCGCCCGAAGCATCCCCTGTGTGAACCGCCGCGCCCTGCGGTCGCCGGGCACGGGTCCGGCGTCGCTGCGCGAGCCTCCCCTCCGCTTCGCCTCGCGCCGCCCGCCGCGCTGGACAGCGCGCGTCGGGTCCCCGGCGCGAGGTCTCGGAGGGCCCGGCGACCGCAGGGTGCGGTGGTTCACACCGGAGCGCCTTTGCCGGTTCGCCTCCGCCCTCACGCGGCACGCCGCCGGATAGAGGTCTCCTCTCCAAGGCACTGAAGAATCCGCGGGGGTGACTGGCGGGCCAGCCCGCGTTGCGTGACGCAGTGTGCCCCACCTGTCGCCATCGCGGAGCCTCCTTCCCGGTAGCGACGAACTCCTGTCCGGCGACGGTGGCTCCTCTCGGTGGGGGCATGAATCCGTGAGGCGCGCCGGTGTGAAGCGCCGCGCCCTGCGCCCGCCGGGCCCTCCGAGACCTCGCGTCCGGGGCCCCGCCGCGCGGTTTCCAGCGCGGTGGGCGGACGCGAGGCGAGGCGGAGGGGAGGCTCGCGCAGCGAGCCGGACCCGGTGCCCGGCGGGCGCAGGGCGCGGCGCTTCACACAGGGTGCTTCCGGCGGCTCCTTGACCCCTCTCCGCGGGGGAGTCTATGATAGGCGGCCTTGCGGTCTGAGACTCAGCCACTTGCCTGATCCACGCGTTCCTTCCGGTGAGCCAGGGCGGGGGTCCCGATGTCAGAAGCCATCACGGGGAAGATGAGCGTTCCGGTCGCGACGGGCAGGGAACAAACGGCCTCCAAGAAGGCGGCGGAGGCGCAGGACGCCGAGGCCGCCGCGGCGCTGCTCCCGCGCATCGCGGCCCCGGCAGACCTGAAGCGTCTTTCGGCCGCCGACCTCGGCCGTCTGGCCTCCGAGCTGCGGCAATACATCATCGACGTGGTCTCCAAGACCGGGGGGCACCTGGCCCCCAGCCTCGGCACGGTGGAGCTGACCATCGCGCTGCACTATGTCTTCGACGCCCCACGTGACCGCATCGTGTGGGACGTGGGGCACCAGGCCTACGGACACAAGGTCCTCACCGGGCGGCGCGACCGCCTGCCGACCTTGCGCCAGTACAACGGGCTCTCGGGGTTCGTGTCGCCCGTGGAGTCGCCCTATGACGCCTTCGGGGTCGCGCATGCCAGCACGTCGATCGCTGCGGCGATGGGGATGGTCGTGGCGCGCGACGCGGCAGGCGAAAGTTACCACGTCGTCACCGTCACGGGCGACGGCGCCATGACCGGCGGCCTGGCCTACGAGGGGCTGAACAACGCCGGCAGCTCGGGGCGCGACATCCTGGTCATCCTGAACGACAACGAGATGTCGATCTCACCCAACGTCGGCGCGATCTCGAAGTACCTGACCAGCATCACCAGCAGCAAGTACTACAACCGCCTGAAGGACGAGGTCCGAGGCCTGATCAAGAAGATGCCGATGGGCGAGGAGGCGGGTGAGCTGGCCAAGCGGCTGGAGCGCAGCCTCAAGGACGTGGTCGTACCGGGTGGCCTGTTCCAGGCGCTCGGCTTCCAGTACTACGGTCCGATCGACGGGCACGACCTCGGCGAGCTGGTCCCGGTGCTGGTCAACCTCAAGTCCGTCAAGGGCCCCAAGCTTCTGCATGTCATCACGAAGAAGGGGAAGGGGTACGCCTTCGCGGAGGCCGACTCGTGCGTCTATCACGGCGTGACGGCCTTCGATCCGGCTTCGGGCGCCATGGCCGCCTCCGGGAAGGCGGCGGCCCCCGACTACAACAAGGTCTTCACCACCGCGCTCTCCCGCCTCGCCTCGGAGAACGAGAAGGTAGTCGCCATCACCGCCGCCATGGCGGACGGCACCGGCCTGGTGGCGTTCAAGAAGGAGCATCCCGGGAGGTTTTTCGACGTCGGGATCGCCGAGCAGTACGGCGTCACCTTCGCCGGGGGGCTGGCGATCTCCGGCATGCGGCCCGTCGCGGCGATTTACTCGACCTTCCTGCAGCGCGCCTACGACCAGGTCATCCACGACATCGGCGTGCAATGCCTGCCCGTGACCTTCTGCCTCGATCGCGCCGGCCTGGTCGGGGCGGACGGGCCGACGCACCACGGGGTCTTCGACCTCACTTACCTGCGGGCGGTGCCCAACCTGGTCGTCGCGGCGCCGAAGGACGGCGACGAGCTGTGCGACCTGCTCAAGACGGCGGTGGACCAGGAGGTCTACCCCTTCGCGATCCGCTACCCCAAGCGCCCGAGCCGGAGCTTCACGCCCGAGCGGGCCTTCCGCACCATCGCAATCGGCACCTGGGAGGTCCTGTCGGAAGGGCAGGACGCCTGCCTGCTCGCGGTGGGGTCCATGGTCGAGGCGGCGCAGGCGGTGCGCGAGGAGCTGCTGAAGGAGGGCATCGCGCTGGGCGTAGTCAACTGCCGCTTCGTCAAGCCTCTCGACGCCGAGATGCTGCGCGGCCTCCAGGCGCGCTACCCGGTCCTGATCACGCTGGAGGAAAACACGCTGCGGGGCGGCTTCGGGAGCGGCGTGCACGAGTTCTTCGCGGAGACCTCCTTGCCCGCGCCCGCCCTGCACCATCTCGGAGTCCCCGACCGCTTCGTGACGCACGGCTCGATGGCGCAGCTCCTGGACGAGGTCGGCCTGTCCCCCGCCCGCCTGGTGCCGCGCGTGCGGGCGCTGGCCCGGGGGCGGGCTTGAGCGCTGCGCTGCGCCTCGAGGCCAAGGCGGGCGATCTCGAGAGCCTCCCCGCCGATCTGGCGATCGTCTACAAGTTCAAGGGGCAGTCGGACATCGGCGGCTCGGTCGGGGAGCGGATCGCGCGCCACCTGGGCGAGATCGCGCGCGGGGACCGCTTCGAGGGCCGCGCCGGGCGCCACCTGCTCTGGCACGCGCCACCCGGAGAGGGGCTGCCGAGCCGGCGCTACCTGTTGCTCGGCCTCGGCCGCAAGGAGGAGTGCACCCTCGAGCATTACCGCCGCCACGTGGGCGAGGCGCTGGTCGAGGCCGATCGCCTGGGGGCCACGAGCGTCGCGCTGCCGCTCCTGGAGGCCGGCTCCGCGCCCTACCCGGTGCGCGAGGCGGCGCTGGCGCTGGCCGAAGGGGTCCTGCTCGGCACGTACCGTTTCGATCGCTACCGCTCCGAGCCGCGCTCGGGGCGGCGCCACCTGCGGGAGATCCGCGTGGCCGTGGGTGACGCCGCGGTGCGCGAGGCGTCGGAAGGGATCGCGCTGGGTGAGGTCACGGCCTCGGCGACCAACTTCGCGCGCGACCTGGTGAACGAGCCGGCGGGCGTGCTGACGCCGCAGCGCATGGCCGAGATCGCCCGTGAGACCGCCGCCGAGGCGAAGCTCGAGATCCAGGTCCTCGGCCCCGAGGAAATGAAGCGTCTCGGCATGGGCGGCCTTCTCGGCGTCTCTCAGGGCTCGCACAACCCGCCTCGCCTCATTCACCTGACCTATCGCCCGGAGGAGAAGCCGGCGCGCCGCGTGGCGCTCCTCGGCAAGGGGCTGACCTTCGACTCCGGCGGGCTGTCGCTCAAGACCGCCGACGGCATGGAAACGATGAAGTGCGACATGGCGGGGTCGGCCGCGGTGCTGGCCACGCTGCGGGCCCTTCCGGAGCTGGCCCCCCGGGTGGAGGTGACCGGGCTGATGGGCATGGCCGAGAACATGCCTGGAGGCGGGGCGCTGCGGCCGGGCGACATCCTGAAGATCATGAATGGCAAGACGGTCGAGGTGCGGAACACGGACGCGGAGGGCCGGCTGGTCCTGGCCGACGTGCTCTCCTATGCCGCTGCGCTCGAGGGGCTCGAGGAAGCGATCGACCTCGCCACCCTGACCGGCGCGTGCGTCGTCGCGCTGGGGCCCGCCGCGGTCGGGATCATGGGGAACGACACGGGCCTGGTGGAGGACATCCTGCGCGCGGCCGAGAGGGCGGGGGAGAAGATGTGGCCCCTCCCTCTCTACGGCGAGTATCTCGAGCACATCAAGAGCGACGTCGCCGATATCAAGAACACCGGCATCCGCTGGGGCGGCGCGATCACGGCGGCCCTCTTCCTGCGCGAGTTCGTCCGCCCAGGGCTGCGCTGGGCGCACCTCGACATCGCCGGGCCCGCCTTCGGCGAGAAGGAATACTCCTACATCAAGAAGGGCGGGACCGGCGCCGGCGTCCGCACCCTGATCCGCTTCCTGCTCGATCGCGCGTCCTGAGCCGGCCCGCGGGCCGCCGGATCGCCGCCGCCGGCCCGGGAGGTGTGCGATGGGTCATCGGGAGCACCGACGCGGGGGACCTGCCGCGGTGCCCTGCGCCGTGGTCACCGTCAGCGACACGCGCGACGAGGCCGGCGACGCGAGCGGCGGCTTCATCCGCCGGGCCTTGCTCCTGGCCGGCCACCCCGTGGTGGACTACCGCATCCTCAAGGACGAGCCGGCCCCCATCGTGGCGCATCTCAAGGCCCTGGCGGAGCGCCGCGACGTGCGCGTGGTCCTGATGAGCGGCGGCACCGGCATCGCTCCGCGCGACACGACTTTCGAGGCCCTCGACTCGCTGATCGAGAAAGGGCTGCCGGGCTTCGGGGAGATCTTCAGGGCGCTGAGCTACCGCCAGGTCGGCCCCGCCGCCATCCTCAGCCGGGCGCTGGCCGGGACCTACCGGGGCATGCTGGTCTTCTCGATGCCCGGCTCGGAGAAGGCGGTCCGCCTGGCGGTGCGCCGGCTGATCCTTCCAGAGCTCCCGCACATGGCGGAGCTCCTCGAGGAGGCCGGGGGATGAGGAACATGAGCGGCACGGAGCGCGACACGGCGCCGAACGTGGGCGCCGAACTGCGGCGCATCGTCGAAGGGGAAGTCCTCTTCGACACGCTCCACCGCGACCTGTACAGCACGGCCGCCTGCATCTACCAGGTGACGCCGCTCGGCGCGGTGGTGCCGCGTCACGAGGGGGACGTGCGCGCCGTGCTGGACTACGCCCGCCGCCACCGGATCCCCCTCACCGCGCGCGGCGCCGGCTCGGGCCTCGCGGGTCAGAGTCTCGGGCGCGGCATCATCCTCGACTTCTCCAAGCACTTCAGGAGGATCGGCCCGATCGACCCCGTCGCCTCCACGGTGCGGGTCCAGCCCGGCGTGGTCCAGGCGCAGCTCAACCGGGTCCTGCGCCGGCAGGGGCTGCAGTTCGCCCCCGATCCCTCCTCGTCCGCCTGGTGCACCCTCGGCGGCATGATCGCGAACAATGGCGGCGGCTCCCACACCATCCGCTACGGCGCCACACGCGAGAACGTCGTGTCGCTCCGGGTCCTGCTGGCCGACGGGGGTCTGATCGAGACGGCGAGCATGCCGCGCGGCGCCCCGAGCGGGTCCGACCCGCAGGCGCGCTTGGCCGCCGGCCTGGAGGCGATCGCCGAGCGCCACCGGGACCTGATCCAGGCGCGCGCCCCGAAGACGCGCCGCAACGCCTCGGGGTACGCGCTGCGCGAGGCGGTGGCCGGGCGGGTCGACCTGGCGCAGCTGATGGTCGGGTCGGAAGGAACGCTCGGGTTGATCCTCGACGCGACGCTGCGCGTGGTGCCGCTCCCGAAAGTCAAGGCGACGGCGCTGGTGCTGTTCGACGATCTGCAGAAGGCGGGCGCGGCGGTGGTGGAGATCCTGGCCGCCAGGCCCTCCGCCGTGGAGCTGCTCGACCGGACCTTCGTGGAGGTGATCCGCGAGGCCGACCCTGGCGCCGGCGGCGGCCTGCCGGCGGGCACGGAGGCGATCCTGATCGTCGAGCTGGACGGCGATGAGCCGCTGGAGGTGCAGGCGCGCCTCGCCCGCCTCGCGGCCCGCCTCACCGGGCGCGAGCGGCTCGCCAGCGAGGTGCGGAGCGGCGTGCGGCCCGAGGACACGGCGAAGATCTGGGCCATCCGCAAGGCCGCGTCCCCGATCCTGTCGCGCCGGGAGGGGACGCTGCGCAACACGCGCTTCATCGAGGACGCCGCGGTCCATCCCGAGCGGATGGCCGAGTTCGTCGGCCGCCTGCGCGCGCTGCTCGCCAAGTACGAGCTCAAGGCGGCGATCTTCGGGCACGCCGGAGACTGCAACCTGCACTGCAACCCGATGATGAACCAGAAGGACCCGCGCGACCTGCGCACCATGGAGGCGGTGGCGGAGGAGTTCGTCGATCTGGTGATCGGACTGGGCGGCTCCCTGTCGGGGGAGCACGGCGACGGCCGGCTGCGCACTCCGTACCTGCGGCGGGCCTACGGGTCGCTGGTGGACGTCTTCGCCGAGGTGAAGGCCCTGTTCGACCCCCAGGGCTTGCTGAACCCGGGGATCATCGTGCACGACGGCTCTTACGGCCTGACGGACGACCTGCGCTACGGCGCCTCGTACCGCCGCGTCGCCACCTCGACGCCGCTCGACGACGAGCGCTGGCAGAGGGAGATCGAGAAATGCCACGGCTGCGGCGCCTGCACCCACTACTGCCCGGTGGCGCTCGAGACCGGGGACGAGGCCGCGAGCGCCAGGGCCAAGGCCAACCTGCTGCGCGCCGTGATCTCGGGCCGCCTCGAGCCCGGCGTGATGGCGACGCCGGGCTTCAAGGGCGTCATGGACCTCTGCGTCAACTGCCGGCTGTGCCATTCGGAGTGTCCGACGGCGATCGACATCCCGGGGATGGCGATCCTGGCGAAGGAAGTCTACGTGCGGTCGCGGGGCAAGCCGCTCGTCGACCGCCTCTTGACGGCCAGCGGCCCCGTGCTGCGCCTCGGGACGGTGATGGCACCGCTGGCGAACGCCGCGCTGCGCTCCGCACCCCTGCGCCGGGCGGTGGAGCGGCTCACCGGATTGGCCGCGAGGAGGCGCATGGAACCGCTCGCGGGGCGCCCGCTCCGGCCGCGAGTCCCCTCGCTCGATCCCGAAGGGCGCCGGGTGGCCTACTTCCATGGCTGCTTCGGAGGCTACCAGGATGTGGACAACGAAGGCCGCCCGGCGATCGATCTGCTCGAGGCGCTCGGCTGCACGGTGGCCGTGCCGCCGCAGGAATGCTGCGGCGTGGCGGCGATCACCCACGGCCACCTCGACGAGGTGCGCGCCGCCGCGGCGC
>QHXZ01000203.1 GCA_003223165.1 Acidobacteriota bacterium | reverse complement strand
CGACCGTGAGTGGATAAGCCGAATATCGGGGCGTAGCGCAGCCTGGTAGCGCACTTGCTTGGGGTGCAAGTGGTCGCTGGTTCAAATCCAGTCGCCCCGACCAATCCGACCTGGCCCCTCGAGGACGCGAGGCGCGGCCCGGCCGTGGGACGGCCCTCCCGGGGCGAAGGCTCCGTGCAAAACGCCTGGCGGGCCCGGGAGGGCGGCGCACCATGAGCGCCCTCCCGATCCTGATCACCAACGACGATGGCTTCGGGGCCGAGGGGCTGAACCTCCTCGAAGAAAGCCTCTCTGGTCTCGGCACGGTCTGGGTGGTGGCGCCCGACCGTGAGCAGAGCGGCCAGGGCCATGCTCTGACCCTGCACCACCCCCTGCGCATCGAACGCCGCGGCCCGCGTCACTTCGCCGTCCAGGGTACCCCGACCGACTGTATCTACCTCGGGGTGCACACCATTCTGGGCGGGCCGCCGGGTCTGGTGGTGAGCGGCATCAACCGCGGCATCAACATGGGAGACGACGTGACCTACTCGGGAACCGTGTCGGCGGCCTTCGAGGCGACGCTCTGCGCCATCCCTGCCTTCGCGATGTCGCAGGAGATCGGCGACGACCCGATCAGCTTCGAGGCCGCCGCGCGCTTCGCGCGCGACCTTGCCGGCGAGATCCTGCGGCGCGGGATGCCGCCCGACACCTTGCTGAACGTGAACGTCCCGAAGGGGCGGCCCCGCGGCGTGCGGGTGACGCACCAGGGGAAGAGGCTCTATCCCGGAGGCGTGATCGAGCGGAAGGACCCCAAGGGACGGACCTACTACTGGATCGGCGGGGCGCCCGCCCAGTGGGAGGACGACGCCGCGAGCGACTTCTGCGCCCTGGCGGAGGGGTACATTTCGATCACGCCCCTGCACCTGGATCTCACGAACTACAAGGTCCTCGACGAGGTGCGACGTTGGAACCTCGGCTCCTGACCCGCGGCGTTCGTGGCGCGCCCCGCGCCGGAACGCGGGATACCGCGCCGGCGGGAGGGGATTCGTTCGACCGTCGCTGCCGGAGGATGGTCCGGCAGCAGATCATGGGGCGGGGGATCGACGATCCCGACATCGTCGAGGCGTTCCTGGCGACCCCGCGCCACCTGTTCGTCGACGAGGCGCTGTGCGGCCGGGCCTACAGCGACACGCCGCTGCCGATCGGCTGGGGCCAGACGCTCTCGCAGCCCTACATGATCGCGCGCATGATCCAGTTGCTCGGGCTGCGCCCCGGCGACAAGGTCCTCGAGGTGGGAACCGGCTCGGGCTTCCAGACCGCGATCCTGGCCCGGCTTGCCGGCGCCGTCTACACCATCGAGCGCCTCGAGCCGCTGGCGCGGCGAGCCCGGGAGAACTGGCGCCACGCCGCCGTCTCCCACGTCCGGGCCAGGGTCGGCGACGGGAGCCTCGGCTGGCCGTCGGAGGCCCCCTTCGCCGCGATGGTCGTCAGCGCCGCGGCGCCGTCGGTGCCTCCCGCGCTGCTGGCGCAACTGGCCCCGGGCGGAAACCTGGTGATCCCCGTGGGAAGCGCGGCGCGCCAGGTGCTCAAGGTCCTGCAACGCACCGAGAGCGGAGCGCGGGTCGAGGATCGGGACCCCTGCGCGTTCGTCCGCCTCATCGGGCGGGAGGGATTCGCGGAGTGATCGAGGGCGTCTCGAAGAGGATCCTGGGGCTCCTGGTCGGGTTCATCGTCGGCATCATCGAGACCCTTGGCTACCCGGGTGTCTGCATGCTCATGGCGATCGAGAGCGCCGCCATTCCCTTGCCCTCGGAAGTCATCATGCCCTTCTCGGGATACCTCGTGTACCAGGGCGTGTTCACCCTGCACGGGGCGGCCTTCTGGGGCGCCACCGGCTGTGTGCTCGGCTCGCTGCTGGCCTACGCCATCGCCGCCTGGGGCGGCCGGCCGCTCGTGGAGCGCTACGGCCGCTATGTCTTCCTCTCGCGGCGCGACCTCGACCTTGCCGACCGCCTGTTCCAGCGTCACGGGAGCCCCATCATCTTCTTCAGCCGCCTGATGCCCGTGGTGCGCACCTTCATCTCGCTCCCTGCCGGGCTGGCCCGGATGCCGCTCCTGCCGTTCGTCGTCTTCACCTTCCTGGGCTCGTATCCCTTCTGCTGGCTCCTGGCGTACTTCGGCTATCGCATGGGGCAGCACTGGAGCGAGCTCGAGGGCCGCTTCCGTTACCTGCATGTCGCCATCCTGGCTCTCATGGTGGCCGGCGCCGCCTGGTGGATCCGCCGCCACCTGCTCGCGGAACGTCTGGCGGCGCGGGAGACCGCCGGCCCGTGAGCCAGGGGCCGCCCTACCACTGGGTCGACACGGAGGCGGCCCTCGCGCGTGCGGCCGATCGTCTGGCGCGCGCCCGCGCGGTGGCGGTGGACACGGAGGCCGACTCCTTCTACCACTACTTCCACAAGTGCTGCCTCATCCAGATCTCGGACGGCGAGGACGCCTACCTGATCGATCCCCTGGCCCTCAAGGACCTCGACCCGCTGGGAAAGGTCTTCGGCTCGAGCGCGATCCTGAAAGTGCTGCACGCCGCCGAGCAGGACATCCTCTACCTCAGGCGCGATCACGGTTTCAGCCTGGCCCCTCTGTTCGATACGATGATCGCCGCCCAGCTCCTCGGCAAAGCCAGCATCGGGCTGGCGGGGCTCCTGGAGGCCCACTTCAACGTCCGCCTGGACAAAGGGTGCCAGCGCGACAACTGGTCGCGCCGCCCTCTCACGGAGGACCAGAAGTCCTACGCCGCGGAGGACGTGCGGCACCTGATTCGCCTCGCCGAGACGCTGCGCGCCGACCTCGAAGCGCGCGGGCGGCTGGACTGGGCCCGCGAGGAGTTCGAGGTCGTGGCGCGCCGCGCCTGGGAGCCGCGCCCCTTCGACCCCGAGGCCTTCTGGAGCTTGAAGGGGGCCCGCGATCTCACGCCCCGTCAGGCGTCTGTGCTCCGGGAGCTCTTCGTGATGCGCGACGAACTGGCCCGCCAGGGGGACGTGCCTCCCTTCCGGATCCTCGGCGATGAGGCGCTCGTGGCGCTGGCGCGCCGCAGCCCGCAGGAGGGGACCGATCTGCAAGGGATCAAGGGCGTGACGCCGCTGGTGCGCCGCCGCATCGGCTCCGAGGTCCTCGCGGCGACGCGGCGCGGCCTGGAGCGGCCCGAGGGCGATCTGCCGGCCCCTCCCCGCGGACGCGGCCGGCGAAAAAGCGCCGCCACCCAGGCCCGCATCGAGCGCCTGCGCGAGTGGCGCCGCGCGCGCGCCACGGATCTCGGGCTCGATCCGGGCGTGCTGTTCCCGCAGTCCACCCTGGAGGCCCTGGCGGCCACCGGCCTGGCCGGGCTCGAGGATCCTGAGGCCCTTCCGGGCCTGCGCGAATGGCGCCGCCGTCTGATCCTTCCGGACGCCGGCCAGCTCCTGCGCTGAAAGGTGGTGCCGGTTTGCCCTCCGAGCCGCCCTGGGAGGACCTGCTGGCGCCGCTCGAGCCTGCGACCGTCGGACCCTTCCTGCCGGCTCGCGAACGCTTCCCGGCCCGCGAGACGATCGCCTCCAGCCTGGCTTCCTCTGGGCTGGCCGCCTTCCTGCGGGACGCGGGGGAGGACGCTCCGCTGACCCTGGTCATCAACGACCCCCAGCGGCCTCCGGCGCCCCGGCCGGCGCTCGAGGCGATCCTCGGCATGGCCGACCGCCTCCGGCTGCGACCGCGCCTGCGCCTGCTGGTGGCCACCGGAAGCCACCGCTTCACCGCCGAGGAACGGAGGCGCCATGAGGAGGCGTTTCTCGGACCGTGGTCGGCGCGCTTCGTCGAGCGCGCCTGGCATGACGCCCGCAGCGAGGCCGACCTCGCGCCCATCGGGTGGCCATCGGCAGCCTCGAGCCGCACTACTTCGCGGGAGTGACGGGCGCCCACAAGGCGCTGACCATCGGGGTGATGGCGCTCGGGGATCTGACCGCCAATCACGAGGCGGCGCTGGAACCGCGGGCCGCGCCTCTTGCCCTGGAGGGCAACCCGGTGTTCGAGGGCGCCGCCGCGACGCTCGCCGCCCTGGAGCGGAGCGGCCATTCGCTCTTCGCCGTCGACCTGATCCAGGCGGGGGGCCGCGTCCTCGGCTGCACCGCCGGGCCGCCGCTGCGTGCCCTGCGCGAGGGGCTGCCCCGGGTGCGCAGGACCTTCGCGCGCCAGGTCCCCGCGCCGCTCGATCTCGTCGTGTCGCGCGTCGCCCCACCCCTCGATCGCAGCCTTTACCAGGCCGACAAGGGGATCAAGAACGTCGAGGGGGCGGTACGCGACGGCGGGGTCATCCTGCTGGACGCGGCCTGCCACGATGGCCTCGGCATCGATCGCTTCGTGAGGCTCCTGGAGCGCGCGCCCGACCATGCGAGCGTGCTGGCCCTGGTGCGGCGGGAGGGATATGCCCTCGGGGACCACAAGGCGGTCCGGCTGAGACGCCTGACCGACGTCCGCGGCGTGCGGATCGGCATCGTCAGCCGCGCGCTCGCGGATACCGACGCCCGCGTGCTGCACGCCGCCCGCTTCGACGATCGCGCCGCCGCGGCGCGCTGGGCCCTCGGGGCGCTCGGAGCGCGCCGCACGCGCGCGCGCGACCGCGGCGGGGCGCTGATCGTCCAGGACGCCGGGCAGGTCATCCTGGAGAGCGCTGGCGGGCGGGACGGGAGCCAGCCGCGCGCGGCTGCTTCGTCCGGGTCTCCCGGGACCCGCTGACAGGCCTTCGATCGTGCGGTACGGCCTCCTTGACCCCTCTCAGCCGACTCGCATAGAATCCGCACTCATCGCGGCGCAGGTCGGGGCGTAGCGCAGCCTGGTAGCGCACTTGGTTCGGGACCAAGGGGTCGGTGGTTCAAATCCACTCGCCCCGACCATGCCGATCTCCTAAATGAAGGCCACCCGTCTGCTGGTCAGCGGCATCGTG
>QHXZ01000080.1:9060-13525 GCA_003223165.1 Acidobacteriota bacterium | reverse complement strand
GGAGTCCCCTCCCGACGGCATGGAGGTCACGCCGGACGGCCGCTTCCTCGTCGTGACCCTGCCGCTCCTGGCGCGCGTCGTGGTGCTCGCGATCGGCGCCGACGGGGGCCTGAGCCACGTCCCGGGATCGCCGTTCCGGAGCGACGCCAACACGGCGGACGGCCTGGCGCTCGGCCGCGGAGGCGCGCTTCTCTACGTGGCGCAGGCCGACGCGCTGAGCGTGCTGGTCAGCCTCTTCACGCTGGGGCCGGCGGGAGGGCTGAAGCGAGTCGGCGGATCGCCGTTCACGGGGCCGGGGGCAGGGGCCAACATCCTGCAGCTCGTGCCGGGCGGGCGCACGCTGGCCGCCAGCCTGCCGAACCAGAACGCCGTCGCCTCGTTCGCCATCGGGACCGACGGCCGTCCCGTCGCGGCCACGGGGTCGCCGTTTCGTAACGGGCCGCTCGGGATCGCTCCCACCGGGATGGCCTCCGATCCGCGCGGGCGCTTCCTGTACGCGGTCAACGCGCTCAGCAGCACGGTCACCGTCTTCCGCGCCGCGGCCGGCGGCGCGCTCGAGCTGGCGGGGGACGGTCCGAAGACCGGCGTGGACGGCTTCCCGCTGGCGGGGCTGGCCTTCGTCCCTGCGGGCGACCAGGACGGCGACGGTGTCGCCGCGACGGCCGACAACTGCGTCGGCGTCCCGAACCCCTCGCAGGCCGACGCCGACGGCGACGGGCGCGGCGACGCGTGCGACGACTGCCCCCTGGTCGCCGACCCGGGTCAGCGCGACGAGGACGGCGACGGCCTGGGCGACGCCTGCGACGCCGACCGGGACGGCGACGGGATCCCGGACGCGACCGACCGCTGCCCCGACGATGCCGACGCCGTCCAGGCCGACGGTGACGGCGACGGGATCGGGGACGCCTGCGACGACTGTCCCGCGGTCTTCGATCCGGGTCAGGAAGACGCCGACCGCGACCTCGTCGGAGACGCCTGCCAGGCCCCGTTCGTCCGCATCGGCCGCCTGTACGCCCTGACCGGCGCGCCGGGCAATTCGGTGGCCGGCTTCGACGTCGATGCGCTCGGGCGGATGCGGCGGCTGCCGGGATCGCCGTTCGCGACGGGCGGCGTCGGGTCGCTCGGCCAGACCTTCTTCGCCCCCCCGCGCCTGGCCTACCGGCGCTTCGCGCCGCCGCTGCTTCTGGCGACCAACGAGGGGAGCGGCACGGTCAGCGTCTTCCGCGTCGACCCCGACGGCACGCTCGCGCTAATCTCCCACCCGCCGGTGGCGACGCAGGGGGTGGGGCCGGAGGCGATCGTGCTCGACCCGAGCGGCTACACCGTCGCCGTGGTCAACGATCTCTCGGCGTCCCTCAGCCTCTTCCGGCTCTCCCCCGCCGACGGCCGGCTCGACCTCCTGCCCGGGACCCCGGCGGCGCTGTCGGGGAAGGTGAACGGCTTCGCGTACGACCCGAGCGGCCGCTTCATCGTGATCGCCGTGCCCGACCAGGGCTTCGTGACCACCCTCAGCACGACGCTGCGGCGGGTCTCCTCGCTGGCCATCGATCCCAGCGGCGCCCCCGCGGGGCTGGTGTTCAACGCCGCGGGCGACCGGCTGTACGTCGCCAACGCCACCAACGGAGCGTCGCGCATCGGCGCGTACGCCTTCTCGCAAGGCGGCGAGGCGACGCCGCTGCCGCGCTCGCCGGCCTCGGGAGGCGGGCTCAACTCGAACGTCGCCCTCATCGGCCCGCGCGAGCGCTACATGTACGTCTCGAACCAGGGAAGCAACTCGATCGCCGTCCTGCGGATCGAAGCGTCGGGATCGCTCGTGGTGCTTCCGGGATCGCCCTTCGCCAATGCGCCCTTTTCAGGCGAGCCGGTCGGCCTGGCGGCCGACCCGGCCGGCCGCTTCCTGTTCGCCGCCAACGAGCTGAGCGACAGCCTGTCGGCCTTCCGCATCCAGCCGGACGGCTCCCTCGCGCCGCTGGGGCCCCCCGAGCGCACCGGCGCGCCGCAGGGCCGGCCGCTCAACGGGATCGTCTTCGTCGGCTGCTGCGACGAGGACGGCGACGGGGTCGAGTTCGACTTCGACGACTGTCCGACCGTCGCCAACCCGGGACAGGCCGACCGCGACGGCGATCTGGTCGGCGACGCCTGCGACGACTGCCCGGACGCCTTCGATCCGGCGCAGCAGGACTCCGACGGAGACGGCCGCGGCAACGCCTGCGAGGACGACCGCGACGGCGACGGCGTGCCCGATGCGGTCGACGTCTGCGCCGGCGACTTCGACCCGGGGCAATCCGATCGCGATGGCGACGGCCAGGGCGACCTGTGCGACTTGTGCCCGGACGATCCCCGGAATGACGCCGACCGGGACGGCGTGTGCGGCGACGCCGACAACTGCCCTCTGGCCCCGAACGGCGGCCAGGAGGACCTGGATGGCGACGGCGCCGGCAACGCCTGCGACGACTGCGTGGCGGTCTACGATCCCGGGCAGGAGGACAGCGACGGCGACGGGATCGGCGACGCCTGCCAGCGCGGCGTCGATCGCGAAGGGTTCCTCTACCTCAACGCCCTGTCGCCCCAGAATCGGGTCGCCGGCTTCGAGAGCAAGACCACCTCGGTGCTGCTGCCGCTGCCCGGATCGCCGTTCCTCACGGGGGACTCGGGGCGGCACGGCAGCCCGCCGCCGTCGGCGGCTTCCGGCCTGGCCTTCTCGCAGCGCGGGCCCTCGCTCTTCGCGCTCAACGCCGACTCCGGTTCCGTGACCGTCTTCGGCGTCGATGCCGGCGGCACCCTGCGGACTTCTCCGGGCCCGCCCTTCTCCGTGGGCCTCGCCGATCCGCTTGGCCTGGCGGTCGACCCGGCGGGGGAGACGCTCTACGTCACGGGTCTTTCGGGCGGCAGCGGCGCCGTGGCGCGCTTCGCGCTCGCCCGCACCGGCCGCCTCACGCCGCGCGGCGATCCGGTGCCGCTGCCCGGCGCGCCGGACGGCGTGGCGCTGGCGGGGGACGGGTCGCTGCTGGCGGTGGGGCTGCCGGAAGCGGGCCGGGTGGCGCTCTTCGCGATCGACGACGAGGGCGGCCTCGGCGCCGTGCCGGGATGGCCGGCCGCCCTGCCGGGGATCGAGCGGCCCGGGCCGATCCTCTTCGTGGGTCCGGAGGGCACCGGGCGGCCATGGAGGCTGGCGGTGGGGGAGGCCCCGCCCGGGACTGCACGGCTGTCGCTGGTCGAGGCGGCGGCCGGCGGGCCGCGGGCGCTCGCCGCCTTCGATTTCGGCGTGGGAGGCGGGACGCTCGGCCTGGCGAGGGACGCGCTGCGCGATCGCCTCTTCGTCTCGTTGAGCGGGGCCGACCGGATCGCGGTCCTCGACGAGCTGCTGGCCGGCGCGCCGGCCCTCGCGCCCGGCTCGCCGCGGCCGCTGCCCGACGGCGACCACGGTCCTGCCGGCCTGGCGGTCGGCACGGGCGGCCGTACCCTCTACGTGGTCGATCGCCTGAGCAACGACATCGCCGCCTTCCAGGTCGCGGAGGACGGGAGCCTCACGGCGCGGCCCGGCCCGCGCGTGCCGACCGGCGTCCAGGCGGCCAACCCCTCGGCGGGCTTGGTGCTCGTGGCCGCCTCGGACGAGGACGGCGACGGCGTCGATCGGCTGCGCGACAACTGCCCGGCCGTGGCCAACCCCGACCAGGCGGACGAGAACCACGATGGCTCGGGCGACGCCTGCCAGCCTGCCGCCCTCCTGGGCGCGGTCGTGCCCGCCCGGCGGGCCCTCGATCCTCTTCCCTCGGACGCTCCGGCGGCGACCGTGCCCGCGCTGGCGGCCGAGGCGGAGGTCGCGGACCCCGACGGCGAGCCGCTGCGCGGCCGTGTCCTCGTGTCGCGCCGCGAGACGGTGGCGCTCACCCTGCTCGATGCGGCGGGCTCCACGGCGACGGCCGATGGCGTGGATTGCAGCCGCGCCTTCGCGCCCGAGGAGCGCGCGCCCGGCGAGGGGATCGGGTACCTGAACGCGTCCGTGGGCCTGGCGGTGCTCGTCGACCTCGACCGCATCTTCGGCTGCAACGACGGTGTGCAGGACTACGAGATCGCCGCGGGCCGCTGCGACGATCCGTCGCTCCTCTTCCTGCCGGTGCTCGCGCTCGGCCCCCTGTCCGCGCCGATCGAGGTCTGCGTCCGCCCGCTCGCGGATCCGCTCCGCCGCTTCTCCCTGACGGTCGGCACGATCGAGCCCGACAGCGCCGCCGTCGACGCCGAGCAGGACGTGACCCGGGTCGCCGCCGGTTACGCCGGCTCGGTCCTGCCGGGGCCGATGGCGCTCGCGGAGGCCGGTCCCGCCCCGCCGGACGGGGAGAGCGCCACGCTGACGCTGGCGCTGACCGCCACCGACGGCGGCACGCCGGAGGTCTTCGCGCGGCGCGAGTTCGCCTGGCGCGGCGAGCCGTGGCTCCTGCTCGACCGTCCGCCCGGCGCCGTGGCG
>QHXZ01000080.1:0-9054 GCA_003223165.1 Acidobacteriota bacterium | reverse complement strand
GGCGCGAGCGTCGTGCTCGACGCCGGCGCTTCGAGCGATCCCGACGGCGACCCGCTGGACATCCGCTGGTTCGAGGACCGGGGCGCGGCCGGCTTCCTGGCGCTCGGGCAGGGGGCGCGGATCGAGACGGCCCTGGGTCTCGGGGCGCACGCGCTCCTGGTCCAGGCGCGGGACCCGCAGGGGCTGGTGGCCACCGCCGCCGCGCGCCTCACGGTGGCGGACAGGACGCCGCCCAAGGTCCTCGCCGCCGCGTCGCCCGCGGCGCTCTGGCCGCCCGACCACCGCTTGGTGCCGGTGAGCGTCCTGGTCCAGGCACGCGATGCCTGCGCGGCGACGGTCTCGGTGCGCCTCGACGAGGCGCGCAGCAGCGAGCCCGACGACGCGCCGGGCGGGGGTGACGGGCGCACCACGGGAGACGTCGCCGGGGCCGCCCTCGGGAGCGACGACCGCGAGGTGCTCCTGCGCGCCGAGCGGGCGACTTCGGGCCCCGGGCGGACCTACACGCTCGTCTACAGCGTCGCCGACCCCTCCGGCAACGTGCGCCAGGTCAGCGTCAGCGTCGTGGTCCCGATCGACCAAGGGAGGAAGTGATGCCCAAGATCCCCGGCTGGTACAAGGAACAGCGCAAGATCTATCCGAAGGTCTTCGAGGCCTACGAGGTCCTGGGAGAGGCCTGCCAGAAGGCGGGCCCGCTCGACGCCAGGACACGGGCGCTGGTCAAGCTCGCCCTCGCGGTCGGCGCCGGACTGGAAGGGGGCGTCCATTCGCACGCGCGCCGCTCGCTGGAGGCCGGGGCGACCGCGGACGATTGCCGCCACGTGGTGCTTCTCGGGACGACCACCCTCGGATTTCCTGCGATGATGGCGGCCCTGTCGTGGGTCGAGGACGTGCTCAAGGAGGAGCGGCGTCCCGGGTGATCCACTCCTCGTCGCGCGGGGCGCCCTCGAGTGTTTGGCGCGCGGCGAGGTTGGAGCGGCCGACGTAGCGCCGCGCCCCGCGCCAGTCCGCGGGATGGCCGGCCAGCGCGCGGCGCACAGCCTCGAGGCGCTCCTCGACCGGCGGGTGGGTCTCGAGGTAGCGCTGCAGCGCTTCGGGGATCGCCGCCGCCACCTCGATCACCGGGTCGCGCGTGGGCCTGCGGACCGCGCCGGCACCGCCCGGCAGCCGGCGGTACATCTCGATCGCCTGCCAGGGGTCGTACGCGGCCCGGGCCGCCAGCAGGGCGCCGTTGCCGTCCGCCTGCAGCTCCTGCTCTTCCGAGAAGCCGCGCAGCATGATCTCGTACCCCAGGCGCGCCAGCGCCGCCAGGCCGGGATCGACGCGCCGCGCCGCGCGCTCCATCTGCAGCCGCTCCACGCAGTGGCGCAGATCGACATGGCTGATCTCGTGCCCGAGGACGGCGGCCAGCTCGGCCTCGCTGCGCAGGAAGCGCAGCATTCCGTCGGTCAGGTAGAGGCGCCCTCCGGCCACCGCCCAGGCGTTGACCTGGGAGGAGCGCACCAGGGCGACCGTGTAGGGGATGCCGGGGCGCTCGACGCCGGCCGCAACGCGGCGCAGCACGGCGTCCAGGTAGATCTGGGTCGCGCCGCCGGTGCCGACCGTCAGGCCGCCGCGCACGCAGGCGTCGATCTCGCGGCCCAGCGCGGCCTCTTCATGGTCGCTCAGGCGGGTCAGGTCGAGGGCGGGATGGAAGGCGTCGTGCGCCAAGTCGCCGCCCACGGTCACGAGTGCGTCGAGGTCGCGGCGGTCGCGCTCGCGGCCGCGGCTGGCGAGGAAGGCGCCGGCGGCCAGGGCGCAGGCGATCAGGGCGACGACCGCCAGGCGGGCGTAGGGCTTCACGGCGCCTTGCGCAGCGAGTCGCGGTAGCGCGTGTAGGCGAACGAGATCAGGAGGAGCACGATCCCGAGCACCAGGAACGACACGATGCGGCCCACCGTGTCGAAGGTGGTGAAGGCGCGCACCAGCGTCATGGCCAGGCCGATCCCGAGCAGGACGAGGCCGTCCACGCGCAGGGCCCGTGCCCGGGCGGCGAAGCCGGCCACCGTGGCCAAGAGGCCCTCGATCGCCCAGGCCACGATCAGCATGAAGCCGGAGCGCGTGCGGTAGAGGTAGAGCGCCACCAGGGCCACGGCCAGGGACCACAGGATGTCGTGGCCATGCTCCGCCAGGCCCGCCTCGAGCGCCAGGGTCCGGCGGTCGGGACGCGCCTTCCCGGAGGAAGCCGCCTCCCGCCGCGCCCGCACCAGGAAGCCGGCCGCGAGATAGCAGATCGCCCCGGCATTGACGATGACCGCCGGCCCGTCCATCCCGAGGATCGGGTTGGCGTGCACGAAGTCGAAGCCGACGGCGCGCACGAAGACCGCCGCCGCCAGGCCGTAGGCCTGCAGTCGGAAGTCGGCGTCGCCCAGGAGATGCCCGGCGACGAACAGGCCGACCATGGCCAGCGACCAACGGAAGGAGGCCCCCTCGAGGCCGAACTGGAAACGCACGAACAGGGCCAGCGTTCCGGCGCCGAGGTACGACAGGAGCCGTCCCACCTTCTCGTCGAGATCGTCCCCCGGCCTGCCGGCGCCCTCCTGGGGGAGCGCGCGCAGCCGCCACCAGAGGTAATAGGTCGCGGCGATCGCCGGCACGATGGTCACCACGCGCACCGACCAGCCTGAGACCATCTCGGTGCTGCTCAGGTTCGACAGCGCGAGCGAGCCGTGCGCGGCGGCCAGGACGACGTACCCCGGGCGGCGCAGATGGGGCTCGCGCAAGGCGAGCCCCGCCTCCACCAGGAGCAGCGCCAGGATCATCCAGTCGGGACCGACCTGCACCGGACGCGCCTCGAGCCAGACGACCAGCGCCGCCAGGATGCTGCCGCCCCAGGAGAACAGGGGACGCAGGGCCGCCTCGAAGTCGAGATAGCTCTCGCGCTGCCGCAGGAACATGACGAAGGCCATGACGGCCAGTGCCAGGAGCGCCGGGACGCGCGCCGGCACCGGTCCGAGCAGCGCCTTCGACGGGGCGCTCAGGACGAGCGCCGTGAAGGCGGCATAGAGGGACGCCAGGTACGCTTGCAGGCGCAGGTCGGCCACCCGGGCGGCTCCCCCGACTTCGAACAGCAGGAGCGCCAGGGCGCCCCCGGCCGGAGCCACGTACACCGCCGGGAGCTGCACCCAGATGGCGATCAGGATGAGGGCCAGGGCGGCGTAGGAGAAGAGCCTGTGCATGGTCTCCTCCCAGCCGCCCTCGTCGTGGCCCTCCGCGGCGAGGGCGCGCAGCCGGCCGAAGTTGAAGTAGAAGCAGCCGCAGGCCACGGCGGTCAGCAGGGCGCGCTGCAGATCGAAGAGTCCGTCGGCGCGCTGCAGCCGGGCCCAGGCCTGGTCCACGACGATGGCGGTCATCGGCGCCAGGAACAGGATGCAGCCGAGCCGGCGGTGGAAACGATCGCGCAGCAGCACCCCGATCGACACGAGCGCCTGCGCCTCGAGGAGCCAGGCCCAGGTGGCGCGGTTCAGGCTGAGCCCTTCGTGCGCCGCGACGGCCAGCAGCGCCGACGCCGCCAGCGAGTGCATCGGCTGCACCGTCTTCCGGCCCAGCAGGCGCATCGCGATCGAGGTCACGACGTAGGCCGCGCCGAGCGCCGCCAGCGGCTGCCAGGCGCCGCCCGGAAACGTCCGCGCCCAGGCCATGCAGGAGAGCGAGGCGGCGGCCATGGCGTTGAACAGCCCGACCGCGCGGGCGTTGGGCCTCTGCTCTTCCTTCTCGGGCTCGCGCGCCAGGTCGGCGAACAGGAAAACGACCCAGTTGATCGCCAGGATGGCGAGGCCCAGCCTCAGCGTCGCAGGCGTCATCTCCGGCTGTCGCAGGTACCAGAGGAAGAGGCTGCCGTAGGTGGCGGCGATGCCGCCGAAGGCGACGCCGTACCAGGCGCGCCGCAGCAGGTGCAGGACCGTGCCCGAGCCGAGGAGCACCGCGGCCCAGAGAGTGTAGGCGCTGATGCTGTGCAACACGATCGCGGCGTAGGCCAGGGCGTAGGCGAGGGCGGTCAGCCCCTGGTTGCGGTAGCGCAGGGAGTGGACGATCATCCCGACGCCCACGAGAAGTAGCAGGGCGAACCCGGCCGCGGCGTTCTCGATGATGCGCGTCGCCTCGAGCTCGTGCACCGCGTAGGCGGTGGCGTAGAGGGCGGCCCAGCCTCCGGCGATCAGCCCGCGGCCGTAGAAGCGGTACGCCTCGCGGCGCTCGAGCGCCACCCCGCCCGCGAGGAGCGCCAGCGACACGGCCGTCGCCAGCGCCGCCTTGCCGGCCGGCCCGAGCACGGTGAGGGAGTACCCGAGCGCAAAGGCGATGCCGATGACCAGAAGCGCCACCCCGATCCGGTTGAGCCACGAGCCGCCGATCGTCACCTCCCAGCTCTCCCCGGTCCCGCGGGCCGGCGCGCCGGACGCGCCTCGGGCGGCGCGCGCCGCGGGCGGCGATGGCGGCGCATACGCCGGTCGCTGCGGCGCGGCTGGAGGTGCGGCGGAGGGGGCGGCCGGCGGCATGGCGACGACCGGAGGCGGCGTCGGCTCGGGCCGGGAGATGGCGGGCGCGGCCGGCACGGCGTGCGCGGCCGTCCCGGCGGGCTTGGCCGCGGCAGGCCCGGCCGCGGCCCCGCCCGGGACCGCCTCGAGGAGCCGATCGATCCGGCGCAGGTGCGCGGACGCCGAGTCGCTCCTGCGCCGCAGCTCCTCGAGGTCCTCCTGGAGCCTCCTGGCGCGCCCCATCGCCGCCAGGGCCACGATGAAGCCGATCGGGCCCGCCAGGACGGCCAGCGCTGCCAGCAGCATCAGGAGTTCCATGGTCTCTCTCGCGTCTCGGACTGCGCTGGATGGGGTGGAGCCGGACTGGCGGCAGCATACCACCGCCGGCGGGCCGCCGACCCTCGACATAGTCCTGTGGTAGACTGCGCGCAACGTCGAGGCTTTCGATCCCGGAGCCGTTTCCAGGTGTCGTTCAGCGAGGGAGGTGCCGCTTGGCCGCGATCAACAAACGCCGGGTCCTGATCGGTGCTCTTGCGGGCGGAGTGGTCTGGAACATCTGGAGCATGCTCGTGAACATGCTCGTCCTCGCGCCGTACTACCAGAGGGCGCAGGAGTCGGGCCTGTTGCTCAAGGAGCCCCGCTACCCCTTCATCGTCCTGTGGCTGGCGACGATCTTCGCGCTGGCCTATGTCGTGGCGCACCTGTACGCCGTGTCGCGCGCCACCTGCGGCGCGGGGGCGAAGACGGCGCTCTGCGTCGGGCTGATGGTCGGCTTCGCGGCGGGGTTCCCCGGCAACATGGCGTCGGCGACCTGGTCGCCGATGAGCCGCATGCTCCCCTTGTGGTGGATGCTCGAACTCTGGATCGGGGCGGTGCTGGCCTCGCTGGTGGCGGGCTACCTCTACAAGGATTGACGGCAGCCCGGCGCCGCGCCGGCGCGACGCACGAAGAAGCCCCGAACGCCATGAACGACCCCTCCAGCACGTCATCCCGGAGGCCGAGGCGCCCGCGGCCCTGGGAGGGGGAATCGCCGGCATGCGCGAGCGGGTCCGGCAGCTCGGCGGGCGGTTCGAGATCGATCTGGACCGCCAGGGCACGCGGGTCAAGGTGATGCTGCCTTTGGGCCGAGGGCACTGACGGCGCGCAGGAGGTCTTCGAGCGGTAGGCTCTGCCACTGAAAGCGGGCCACGAAGCGCGCGCGCACCATCCCCGCGTGATCCAGCACGAAGGTGGCCGGACGGGCGATGTTCAGCGCATCGAAGCCGAGGAGCCGGTGCACGCCGAAGGCGCGGGCGGCGGAACGCGCCGCGTCGACGGCGACGGGGAAGGGGACCGGGTCGCGCGCGAAATGTCCCCGCACCGCCTCTTCATCCTGGCACAGCACGACGACCAGGCGGGCGCCCGCCGCAAGGATACGCGCGTGCCCCTCCCGCAACCGCGAGAGCCGCCTGCGGCAGCTCGGTCACCAGGTGCCGCGGTGGAACTCGACCACCAGCGGCGCGCCGCGCAGCGCGGCGGTGCCGACCCGACCCGGAATTCCCGGCAGGTCGAAATCCGGGGCCCTGGCTCCGACCTCGAGCGGGCGGCTCATGGCCGGGAGCCGGCGGCCTGGGCCGGACGCGGGGCCGGCGCGGGCGCGTCGCTGCTCCACATGTCGTGCGTCATCTTCCAGGAGCCGTCCGGTTGCCGCCGCATCAGGGTGATGTACTTGCCGCTGTCGCTCGCCGCCGAGCCGTCGGGAAGCGTCAGGTCGAGCCGGTAGGTCCCGACTTCGAACGCGATGTCGTCCGCCATGCGGAGGTCTCCCGGCAGGAGCGTCACCTTGCGGATCGCGGAGAGCAGCGTCTTGCGCCAGAAGGCCTGGATCGCGGCGCGCCCCTGCACCGCCGGCGAGCCGGGGGGCATCACCATGGCGTCCTCGCTGTACAGCGCCGCGACGGCGTCGGCGTCCTTGGTCTCGGCCGCCTTCATGAACGCCGGCGTCAGCGAGCGAGCCATCGCCAGGTCGGCGTCGGATGCGCCGCCCTGTCCCGCGCAGGCGGCGAGCGCAGCGCCCAGGGCGGCGGCCATCAAGATGGTGGGTCTCATGCCGGTCCCTCCTCGCGCAGGGCCCGCGGGCAGGCTCCTAGCCCGGCGGGCGGATCGAAACGATCGCCACCGCCCCGAGCCCCAGGATCAGGACAGTCCCGTTCAGGAGCACCGAGCGCCGGTGCAGGCGATCGAACTCGGCTTTGGCGGCGGCGTAAGCCGGCGTCCCTTCGAGCCCCGGCAGCGACAGGCGCAGCGCGTAGGCCTGGGGCAGGATCACCTGTCCCGCGAACAGGCTCAGTCCGAGCATGAGCAGGAGCAGGGCCAGCTCGGCGACCAGCGCCCTCGGCCAGGCGGCGGCGCGCAGCCCCAGGACGAGCGCCGACAGGAGCGACAGGCTGCCACCGATCCATCCGAGGAGATAGTAGCGCGGGAAGATCGCCGAGACCGCCCGGCCCGCCATGTCGCGCGGCAGCGATCCGAACAGGGTCGGGGCGGTGACGAACGAGAAGAAGACGACCCCGCCGATCCAGACCACGAGCCCGAGAAGGTGGACGAAGCGCAGCGTCGCGGTCACGTCAGGCGCGCCCCCGTCACGGCTCGCGCTTGGCCGTGATCCACTTGTTCGGGGTCCCCTCCATCGGGGAGCCTTCGGCCGGCCGCCAGAGGGCGAGCTTCTCGATCTCCCTCGCCAGGGCGAAGTCCCTCTCCGTGATGCCGGCCGACGAGTGGGTCTTCAGCTTGATCCAGATCTTGCCCCAGGTGACCTCGAGGTCGGGGTGGTGGTAGGCCGCCTCGCTCAGGAAGGCGACGGCATTGACCAGCATCAGCGTGGTGGGCCAGCCATCGGTGCTGTACTTGCGCTTGATCCAGCCGTTCTCCAGGTACCACCCGGGGAGCTCCTCCCTCAGACGCGCGCTGACCTTGTCGTCGGGTATCACCGGCAGCTTGTCGGGCATGGGGCCACCTCCGTCATGGAGCCCGATCGATCAGAGCTCCCACTTGCCTTTCTGCTGGTTGTAGTACATGTGCCGCGGCTTGCGGCGGTCTTCCTTCAGCAGCTCGTTGATCGAGGGCTTCTTCTTGAGCGCTTTGTCGATCGCCTCTTTCATGGCGGTGCGGTTGTTGCGGTACAGCTCGTCCCAGTTGGCGTCCTTCATGTCCCCCAGGCGCGGGTCGACCCAGACCAGGGCGATGATGCACAGATCCTCCACCTGGGCCTTGGGAATGATGCCCGCCTCCACGGCGTCCAGCACGCCGTCCGCGATCCCCGCCTGCACCGGGCCGCCGTAGACCTGCACGTCCATCATCTTCTTGAGCTGCACCTTGGGCACCATCAGGGTGACCGGCTTCACCTGCTTGCCGCCGTCCACGAGGCAGAAGAAGCGCGAAAACCCGGCCGACTGGCCCATCAGGCTCGCCAAGGCCTGGCCGACGGGGCCGTCCATCTCCCCGATCGCGATCTCGGGCTCGGTCCACAGCCAGTCCTCGCTGCCCGCGCCCATCGCCTCGCCGAAACGGATCCCGATACGCTTGGCCATCATCTCCCTCCCACATGAGTGTCGACGGAACCGGATGTCGGGGAACGGTGAATCCTACCCCAGGTCCACGCGAGGTGTCACCGTCCATACCATGAACTGAAACCAGGGACGTGCGTCCTGAGTCATCGACGCCCTCCGCGCGGGACACGACGCGCCGCGCCCTGCGGTCGCCGGGCACGGGTCCGGCTCGCTGCGCGACCCTCCCCTCCGCCTCGCCTCGCGCCGCCCGCCGCGCTGCGGACCGCGCGTCGGGTCCCCGGCGCGAGGTCTCGGAGGGCCCGGCAACCGCAGCGCGCGGCGCGTCGTGTCCCGGCACCCGACTGCCGACGGCTCCGCTCGCGCGTTGCTGGCTGGCCAACCCATGGCCATGGAGCGCCATCACGCCGTCCTGGTGTGATGTGCCGCCGCCGCGTGTCGTGTCCCGGCACCCGACTGCCAATTCCTCTGCACGCACGACGATGGCTGGCCAACTTGAGGCCATGGGCCGAGCGCAGTGACGGGGCGATGGTGTGGGGCGCCGCAGCCCGCATTCGCCGGGCCCTCTGAGACCTCGCGCCGGGGACCCGGCGCGCGATCTGCAGCGCGGCGGGCGGCGCGAGGCGAAGCGGAGGGGAGGCTCGCGCAGCGAGCCGGACCCGGTGCCCGGCGATTGCAGGGCCGGCGCCTCACTCCGGGGGTCACTCAATGCGGGTGGCGCTTGACATGGGGTGGGATGGGCGGCCAGAGTGGCGCGGGGGGGCGAGGATGGGCGGGACGGGGCAGGCGAGCAGGAGGCGCTGGCGGCTGGGGTTCGCGGGCTTCGGCAACGTGCACCGGGCCCTTGCCTGGCTCCTTTTGAAGCGCCGGGAGGAGATGGCGCGGCGCTACGGCCTCGAGTTCGAGGCGACGCTGGTCGCCAGCCGCGGCCGTGGCGCCTGGGTGGAGCCCGGCGGCCTCGACCTGCGCGAGGCGCTCGAACGCGGCTGGTCCTCCTC
>QHXZ01000022.1 GCA_003223165.1 Acidobacteriota bacterium | reverse complement strand
TTTGCGCACCGCCAGATGGAACAGGATCCGCTCGGCCGCCCGCCCCTGGTGCGTGGGGATGATGTGGCGGTAGCCGGTCAGGTCGCGCACCGCCCGCTCGAAGCGCTGGTAGGAGCGCGATCCGGCGTACGACTCGTCGGCGACCATCATGGCGCCCCACTGCGCCGCGCTCATGGCCGCCGTGCCCGAGTCGGTCAAAAGGTCGAACGTGACGCAGTCGGCCGGCAAGGCGAACAGGTTGTAGTCGGCGGCGGCGAGATGGCGCTCGCGCTCGGCCCGGGTGGGCATGGCGATCGGCTCGACGACCTTGATGCGGAATGGCTCGATGATCACCGCCATCGGGCACCTCCAAGGGGCGCTGCGGCCCCCTACTCGTGCGGGAACTTGAGCGGGGCGAGGGCGTGCACCTGCGTCTTCACACCGGTCTCGAAGTCGAACGGCCTGTGCGTGGGGCTCTTTTCGTTGTGGCAGAGCGCGGCGCAGGTCTCGCGGTCCTGCCGGAGGAGCCCGGCGGCGATCAGGTCGGTCCTCTTGTACGACCGGTTCGCCAGGGTCATCTTCCCGTCCTTCAGGTACTCGGAGCCGGCGCCGTGGCAGGCCTCGCACCCGACGCCGCCCAGGTCGGGCGTCTCGGAGGCGCTCGCGAACCCTCCCGGCCTGCCGGCGCCCGTGGCGTGGCAGGCGAGGCAGCCGGGTTCGGCCGTGTAGTTCCTGGCGGGATCGAGACCCGCCTTGGTCTTCGCCTCGGCCGCCGCGCCCGGCTTCAGGAGGTCGAGGGCCCTGGCCATGCGGGTCGCCGACCAGCTCTTGTGCTCGGCGAAGTGGCACGCCTGGCACTTCTTCGGGCCCACGAAGCGCGCCTCGGCGGCGCGCGCCGCGCCGGACAAGCCGGGGGCCGCCGCCAGGGCGAATCCCAGCGCCGCGACCGCTCTCATTCGCATCGCCCCTACCCTCGTTCGGACCGCCGGGCGCGCAGGCGCCTGACGATCGCATAGACGAGCGGACCGCTCAGAATGGCCGGCCCGCCATAATAGATGTACTCGGCGCCGCTGCCGAACATCGCCATGACGATCAGCAGGATGGGAGGCAGGATCACCCACCAGATCCCCCGCCGCCCCGCCGGGATGATGAAGCGCCTGGACGCTCCCGAGGTCCCATCCGGCCCCGCCGGGTCGAGATCCGGCCGGCGGCGCAGGGTCCAGAGGGCGAGGTAGATCAAGATGTAGAGGCCCGAGAAACACCACATCTCCAGGACCACCAGGTTCTCGATGGTGCAGAAGGTCAGGGCGGCGTAGATGCACGCTCCGGCCACGAGGGCGACCCACGGGGTGCCGTGCACGGGGTGGGTGCGGGCCAGCGGGCGGGGCAGGAAACCGTCCTGCGCCATGGTGAACGGGATGCGCGAGTAGGCCAGCGTGTAGCCGTTGAACAGCGCCAGCATGCTGATGATGCCGGCCGCGGCGATCCAGGTCTCGAGGCCGGGCCCGCCGACCGTTTTCGCCACGTCGACGAACGACCCGGCCGCGAAGGCGCTCCAGTCGGGCGCGAGGGCGAGCCCCGCCAGCACCGGCAGGAGGTAGGTCGGGACCGTGACCACGATGGCGATCAGCACGGCGCGCAGGTAGTTGCGCCGCGGGTCCTCCAGCTCCTCGGCCGCTGTCGACAGCGACTCGTACCCCGAGTAGCTCCACATGCCGATGAGGGTGCCGACGCCCAGGGCCTCGAGCCATCCCTTGTCGGGCGGCTTCATCGGCACCAGCGGATCGTGCGTCCCGTGCAGGAAGGCCAGGCCGCAGAGGAGGGCGAAGGGGCTGACGATGAAGATGGCGAAGACCAGCGACGACCAGCCGACGATCTGGATGCCGCGCAGGTTCGCCCAGGTGCAGGCGACGATCACGACCAGGCAGACCGTCTGTCGGGCCGGCATGGCCCAGGCCGCCGGCAGCCAGGCGTTCACGAACGGCATGCTGTACTGCGCCACGAGCGAGGCGTAGAGGGCTCCGTCGAACATCCCGCCCAGCCAGGCCCACCATCCGGCCTGGAACCCCCAGAAGTCGCCGAAGACGTGGCGGATCCAGCGGTAGTACCCGCCCTCGACCGGGAAGCGGCTGCCCATCTCGCCGGCCGCCAGGCCGAGCGGCAGCCCATAGAAGATCGGCAGCAGGAGGATCAGCAGGATCGACAGGCCGGGCCCCGAGGCCGGGACGATCTCCTCGATCCCGAACGGCCCGCTGGCGGACAGGCAGTAGACCAGCGCGATGAGCGGCAGGAGGCGAAGGCCCCGCCGGCCTGGTGGTGGCGGGTCGGCGGTGGCCATCGGGGCGGTGGCGCCTCAGGCAGCCGATTCGGCGCAGGCCTTGTCGGCGGCGTCCAGGATCCGTCGCAGCTCGCGGTCGGTCTCGGGCGGCAGCGGGTCGGGGTCGGGCAGCGCCAGCAGGCGCTCCACCTCGGCCCGGGCCTCGCCGATCTCGTCGTGCCCGTCCGCGAAGTACTTGTCGTAGGTGTTGCGGTAGCTGAACTTCGGGAAGAAGACCTCGCCGGTCTTGAGGCCGTTGAGGGTCTCCTTGAAGCCGAGGAAGTGCTGCCCCGGGCCCGCCTTGGCGATCAGGTGCGCCATGAGCGATTCGGCGGTGACCGTCACGCCCTGGCGGATGCGCTTGACCATGCGCGCGATCTCGGACTCGATGATCATCTGCGTCAGCGACAGGGTGTTGTTGTCGTCGAGCACCCCGATGCCGACCAGGAGATCGGCCCCGGACAGCGCCGCGGCCAGCCCGGTCTGCATCGATTCGTAGGCCGCCTGGATGCCGGGGATCTTGGCGTCCGAGTTCAGCCCGACGCCCAGGGCCGGCACCTTGTAGAACTTCGCCATCTGCCCCAGGATCAGGTTGAAGAGCGGGATTTCCGGCCCGGCGCACACCGCCATCCCCGACTTCATGTCGAGCACCTCGGGCCCCAGCGGGTAGATCAGCGGGCAGCCGGGGGCCGCGGTCTGGAACAGCACGACGCCGGAGAGGAACTCCACCAGGCTCATCAGGCAGGTGCCGGGGACGGTCACCGGCGCCGTGGCGCCGGTCAGCGGCATCGGCCAGATGACGATCGGGATCCCCGCGCGTGCCAGGTCGATGCACAGCTCGGCCATCTTCGGCTCGTGCTGCAGCGGCGAGACCGTGCAGGAGACGACCGAGTAGGGAGGGCGCCGCCGCAGCTCCTCCTTGCTGCCGGACAGCACCTCGAGCATCTCCAGGGCGAACGGCACGTGCTCCGGAAGCTGGACTTCGTGCTGGATGTGCTTCGAGGACATGGCGTAGGCGTGGTACATCTCGTGCAGCACGCGGCTCGGCCCCGGCACGTCGAACGGCACCACCATCGGCCAGATGTAGTCCACCACGTCGATGTAATGCCCGACCTTGGTCGAGTCGCGCAGGTCCTTCACCAGCCCCTGGCGGCGCTCGCCGGTGCGGTGGTCCTGGGTGAAGGTTCCCTGGCCGTTGGTGGTGACGCGCAGGCGCGAGCCGTCGAGCACCATGTCGTGCTTGGGGTTGCGCCCCGCCAGGGTGATCACGCGCGGGGTCGTGGCCAGGCAGCGCTCGACGATCTCCGGCTTGAGCCAGGCGATCCCCGAGTCGTAGTCGACCTTCTGGCCGTGCTCCTCGAGCAGGCGCAGGGCGCCGTGGCTCTCGTACTTGATGCCGACCTTCTCCAGGATGTCGAGGGCGTTGGTGTGGAGCGTCCGGACCTCCTCGTCGCTCAGGATGCGGACCTCCGGGACCATCGACCCCTCCCCTACTTCCCGCCGCGTATCTTGTTGGAGCAGCATAAGGATTATCGCCGTCACGGGGTTCGGGGGCAAGACAATTCGGGTCCCGGCGATCGTCCGTGATGCTCTTACGGCTTCGGATGGGCGCGATCCGCCCTGCCACGAAGCCGTAACAGCATCGCCGGAAACGTGCCGGATGATCCGGCGGCGCCTGCTGTGCTAGATTGACAAATCAGCATTACGGCCCGGTTTCCGTCCGTGAAACGCCGGCCCCGGCCGGCCCGTTCGCGCGGCTCCCTGTCCCCAGGGCGCGGCACCAGGAGGAGGTGAGCATGGCTTCGACCGCACGCTATGATGCCATCATCGTCGGGGGCGGCCACAACGGCCTGGTCGCCGCGGGCTACCTGGCCAAGGAACGGCTGAAGGTCCTGGTCCTCGAGCGCCGCCCTATCGTCGGCGGCGCCTGCGTCACCGAAGAACTCATCCCCGGCTACCGCGTCACCCGCACTTCCTACGTCGCCAGCCTCCTCCTGCCCGAGATCATCCGCGACTTCCGCCTGAAGGACTATGGATTCCAGGTCCTGCTGCCCGAGCCGCACTCGTTCTACCCGCACCCGTCGGGACGGTACATGATCTGGTACGCCGACACCGCCAAGACCTGCCGCGAGATCGCCAAGTACTCCGAGAAGGACGCCCTTGCCTTCCCGAAGTTCGAGGCCGACCTGGCCGAGCTGCAGCCGTTCGTGGACGAGATCCTGCGCACCACCCCGCCGATGTTCCCGCCGCACGGCATCAAGGAGATGTTCGAGTTCGCGCAGTTCGGCCGCAAGATGCTCAAACTCGGCGACCGGAAGCTCAAGCACTTCATGGAGCTGATGACCGCCTCCTGCTACGACTACCTGAGCAAGCGCTTCGAGTCGGACGAGGTGATGGCGGCCATCGCGCTCAACGGCCTGATCGGCACCTGCGTCGGGCCGATGTCCCCGGGGTCGGCGGCGGTCATGCTGCACCATTCGATCGGCGGCACGATCGAGGGCCAGCCGGGCGCCTGGGGGTACGTGCGCGGCGGCATGGGCGGGCTAGCGGACGCCTTCCTGAAGTCGGTGAGGGACCTGGGCGTCGAGGTGAAGACCGAGGCCGAGGTCGCCCGCTTCATCGTCGAGGGCGGCGTCTGCCGCGGCGTGGCGCTGAGCAACGGCGACGAGCACCGGGCCCGGCTGGTGGCCAGCAACCTCGATCCGCGCCGCACCTTCCTGCGCCTGTGCGAGAAGGGGACGCTGCCCGAGGACTTCACCCAGGCCATCCGCGACTTCCGCGTGCAGGGATCGTCGATCAAGGTGAACTGCGCCCTCTCCGAGCTGCCCGACTGGAAGGCGATCCCGGGGAAGGACCCAGACGCGCCGCACCAGCAGGCGATGTTCGAGCTGGCGCCGAGCATCGAGTATCTGGAGCTGGCCTACGACGATCTCAAGTACGGCCGGCCGTCGAAGCGCCCGATGATCGACGGCAACTGCGCCTCGACCATGGACGACACCCTCTGCCCGAAGGGGCACCACGTCATGTCGCTCTTCGTGCAGTACGGGCCGTACAGGCTCAAGGAAGGGACCTGGCCGGAGATCCGCGAGAAGGTGGGCGACGACATCATCGACACCCTCGCGGAGTACGCCCCGAACATCAAGAAGGCGATCATCGGCCGCGAGGTGCTGAGCCCGTGGGACCTCGAGCAGACGTTCGGGCTGACCGAGGGGAACATCTTCCACGGCGAGATGACGCCCGACCAGCTCTTCTTCCTGCGCCCGGCCATGCGCTGGGCCCAGTACCGCACGCCGATCCGCGGCCTCTACCTGTGCGGCTCCGGCGCGCACCCCGGCGGCGGCGTCATGGGCGCCCCGGGCCGCAACGCGGCGCGCGAGATCCTCAAGGACTTGAGGAAATAGCGTCGCGCGCGGGGCCTTTGCCCGGCGGGACGGAGCGGGTCAGGCCCTGCCGATGTCCTTGAGGATACGGTGGCCCGCATTCCAGCCGACGGCGCCCCAGACCCCTCCGCCCGGGTGGGCCCCCGAGCCGCATAAATAGAGGTTGCGGACCGGTGTCCTGTAGTCCGCGTAGCCGGCCGCCGGCCTGAAGGTGAAGAGTTGGTCGGGCGTCATGGCGCCGTGGTAGATGTTGCCGCCGGTCAGGCCGAAGACTTTCTCGAGGTCTTCCGGCGTGTAGACGTGACGGGCGAGCACCGCCTGCGGCAGGTTCGGGGCGTAGCGGGCCATCTCGGCGATCACCCGGTCGGCCACCGTCTCCTTCATCGCCTCCCAGCTGCCCGTCTTGAGGTGGCGCGGGCCGTACTGCACGAAGCAGGTCATGATGTGGCGCCCGGGAGGGGCGCAGGAGGGATCGAGGACCGAGTGGATGCAGGCCTCGACGGTGGGGCGCTGCGAGAAGGCGCCGCGCCGGCAGTCGTCCCAGGCGTCCTCGATGAAGTCGACCGTGGGGCAGAAGTTGAGCAGGCCGCGGTGCTGGGGGCCGGGGCTCTTTCCCGGCATCGCCGTGAAGTCGGGCAGCTCCGACAGCGCCAGATGGACCTTGAGCGACGCGCCGAGATCGTTGAAGCCGCGCAGCCGCTCGACGAAAGGCTCCGGCAGCGACCCCGCCGGGAGCATCTCGAGGAAGGTGCGGCGGGGCGTGGCGTTGCTGACCACGACCTCCGCCCGGATCACCTCGCCGTTCTCCAGCCGGACCCCCTCGGCCTTCCCCTTGCCGTCCAGCTCGATGGCCCGCACCCTGGCGTCGACCCGCACCGTGACGCCGCGCTCGCGCGCCGCCGCGGCCAGCGTGCGGGTGATCGTCCCCATCCCGCCGACCACCACGCCCCAGACGCCCGCGGAGCCGTCCACTCCGCCCAGCACGTCGTGCAGCAGCAGAAAGGCGGTCCCGGGCTGGTGCACGCCGCCGTTGGCCCCGATGACCGCCTGGGAGCAGAGGAACGCCTTGAACTCCCCCGACTCGAACCAGTGGTCGAGCACGTCGACGATGCCTCGGGTGGCGAGCTCGACCAGGCAGGTCAGGTCGTAGGGGGCCAGCTTGCGGGCCGCCAGCGCGACCTGGAGCAGGTCCCACAGGTCGCCGGGGGCCTTCGCGTCGACCCGGGGAGGGGGCTTCAGGAGCGTCGGCTTGAGAAAGGCCCCCACGCGCTCCAGCATGGCGTGAAACTTCGGGTAGGTCTCGGCGTCCTCCTTCGAGAATTTTGCGATTTCGGCGAGATCGCGGTCGTCGCCGTAGAGCGTCAGGGTGCGCCCGTCGGGGTACGGCACGAAGAACGCGGGGCTCTGCTTGACGACCTTGTAGCCGTGGCGCGCCAGGTCGAAGCGCTCGACGACCTGCGGCAGGAGCAGCGTGCTCACGTACGAGGTCGAGGAGACCTGGTAGCCGGGGAAGAGCTCTTCGGACACGCAGGCGCCGCCCACGA
>QHXZ01000021.1 GCA_003223165.1 Acidobacteriota bacterium | reverse complement strand
TCGTGTCGGCGACGGGCGGCGGGACGCAGGCGGCGGGGGTGGTGACCTGGAACATCGGCGCGCTGGCGGCGGGCGCGTCCGGCAGCGTCCAGCTGGTCGTGGCGGTGACCAGCCCGCTGGCCAACGGGACGATCATCACCAACGGCACCTACAGCATCGACAGCAACGAGACTGCCGCGACCGCTGGAGCATCGATCACCACGACGGTGTCGTCGGCGCCGGTCCTGAGCATCTCGAAGACCGACTCCCCGGACCCGGTGAATGCGGGGAGCAACATCATTTACACGATTGACTACTCGAACTCGGGCAACGCCAATGCCACCGGCGTGGTGATCAGCGACACGATCCCGGCGAACACCAGTTTCGTCAGCGCGACGGGTGGCGGGACGCTGGCGGCGGGGGTCGTGACCTGGAACATCGGCCCGCTGGCGACGGGGGCCTCCGCCAGCGTGCAGTTGGTGGTGCAGGTCAGCCCCGCGCTGCCGAGCGGCTCGACCATCACGAACGGCACCTACAGCATCGACAGCAACGAGACCGCCCCGACCAGCGGCGCGCCCGTCACGACGAGCGTGCTGTCGTCGGCGGTCGTGACGATGACCGAGACCGTGGCCGACCTGAACGGAGGGAGCCTGAACCCCGGCGACGCGCTCCTCTACACCATCAGCGTGATCAACAGCGGCGGGGCGGACGCCACGGGGGTCGTGGTGGACGACCCCGTGCCCGCGAACACGACCTACGTCGCCGCGTCGATTACGGGCCTCGGGGCCAACGATGCCGGAAACCCGAACCTCACCTGGAACGTCGGGACCGTGCCGGCGCTCAGCACCGTGACCCTGACCTACCGCGTCACGGTGGATACGACGGCCCCGGGGGGCACGCTGATCAGCAACCAGGCGTCCCTGACGGGCAACGGCCCGATCAACCTGATCTCCGATGACCCCGGAAAGAACGACGGCATCGAGACCGGCAACAACGCCGCGGATCCCGGCGACGACGACCCGACCGTCACGCAGGCGGTCTTCCTGGGAGACGTCCTGCAGGTGTCGATCGCGGCCGATGCCCTGGCCGTCCGCCGCGGCGACTTCGTGCTCTACACCATCACCATCACCAACTCGACCGCCGTGCAAGTCGTCAACGTCGATCTCCTGAACACGCTGCCGGTCGGCCTGACCTACGTCCCCGGGACGCTGATGCTCGACAACCCGCCGGGCGTGCCGGCCCCTGTGCCGCAGGCCGACCCGGTGGCGGCGATCCCGATCCGTTTCCCGATCGGCACGCTCGACCTCGCCCCCAACCAGACGCGCAGGCTGGTCTACCGCGCCCTGGTCTCGGCCGGCGCCGTGGTGGGCGATCTCGTGAACCGGGCGCGGGCCGTCGACGTCTCGTCGCAACCGCTGTCGTCCGAGGCCAGCCACACGCTGCTGATGATCGAAGACCCCGAGTTCGACCTCGCCACCATCGTCGGCAAGGTCTTCGACGACAAGGACGGCAACGGCGTCCAGGGCCTCGGCGAGAAGGGGATCGGCGGCGTGATGGTGGCGATGGAGGACGGGGTCTACGCCCTCACCGACGGCAACGGGATGTACCACATCGCGGCCGTCAGGCCCGGGAACCGCCTGGTCAAGATCAACGTCCACACCTTGCCGCCCTACGACGGCCTGACGCTGCCGGAGGCGCAGACCCTCACCCTGACGCCGGGCCTGCTGGCGAAGGTGAACTTCGGCGCGAAGATGAAGCCGCCGCTGACCATCCACCAGGGCCGCCCTGCGACCTACGGCATCGCCGTGGCGGGCGAGACGCTGCAGTCGGAGGCCGAGGTGGTCGGCAACCTCGAAGACATGACCGCCGTCGTGAACGGCGTGCAGGCCCGCCTGCCGAAGGCGCGCGTGAAGATGGACGTCATGAGCCTCGAACGGAACTTGAGGATTCTGAACGGGCAGCTCGAGAAGCCGGCCGTGTTCAAGATCGCCTACCCGGCCGACCGGGCGCTGAAGGAGTGGACCTTCGAGATCTTCGACTCGCAGACGCGCCGCATCCGCGGTTTCCGCGGCGGCGACCTCAAGACGACCGAGATCGTCTGGGACGGCAAGGACGCGTATGGAAAGCTGGTCCAGGGCGGCGCCATCTACCAGTACCAGCTCACCATCGAGTTCAACGACGGGTCGCTGTCGAAGAGCCCGCTGCGGATGTTCGGGGTCAACCGGACCAACGCCATCTCGTTCGAGCTGACCGGAGCCTCGTTCGAGACCAACACCTCGATCCTGAACAGCACGGCGGCGCCGATCCTGGGCCAGATCGTCGACACGCTGAAGAAGTACCCCGACGAGAAGGTGGTGGTGCGCGGCCACACCGACAACACCGGCACGCTGCAGTGGAACGCCAAGCTGTCGCTGCGGCGCGCCGAGGCGGTGAAGGCGTACCTCGTGGCCGCCGGCATCGACGGCGAGCGGCTGATCGTCGAAGGCGTCGGGTCGGCGGATCCGGTGGCGCCCAACAGCACGGCGGTGCGCCGGGCGCGCAACCGTCGCGTGGAGATCAAGGCGCTCCTCGAGGACACGGAGAGGGCGAAGACCTACGCCACCGGCGCCGTCGTGGCCCAGCAGCAGGTGATCGTGAACGGCCAGACGGTGCCGACCGAGGAGGACGCATCCTTCCGCACCACCGTCGACCCGAACAAGGACCAGGGGCGCGTCTACGTCGGCATCAAGACCGACGACGGCGGCATGGCCGCGGCGACCGTGAACCTGCCGAGCATCACGATCCTGCAGCCGACGACCGACGTGAAGCTCGAGATCGGCAAGCGCGAGGACGTGATCAAGCTGATGCAGCCGCAGGCGACCAAGGACGGCCCGCGCTACCCGACCATCCAGATCCCGGTGCGCGGCCGCACCGAGCCGGGCAACCAGATCGTCGTGGACGGCGAGCCGGTGCCGGTGAGCGCCACCGGCATCTTCGAGACGAAGCTGCCGCTGGCGGTGGGCGAGAACACCTTCGGGGTCGTGGCGGTCGCGCCGAACGGCTACACCAGCCTGGTCAACCTGGCGGTCAACCTGACCGGCGTGGACAAGAAGCTCGACCTGATCACCGTGCGCAAGCCGGTGCCGCAGTTCTCCATCGAGCTGCCGCCGCGCAGCGCGGTCCTGTCGAGCCCGAACCTGTTCGTGCGCGGGACGGCGCCGTCGAAGGCGACCGTCACCGTCAACACCTGGCGCATCCCGGTGAGCCCGAACGGAACCTTCGCCGGGACGGTCCGGCTGCCCGAGGGCCCCTCGGTCATCGACGTCGCCGTCTCGATGCCCAACTCCACCGAGGGGCACGTCGGCGTGCCCGTCGAGGTCAAGAGCGACTACTTCTTCCTGGTGGCCCTGGGCGACGCCACCGTCACCAAGGTCACGACCGAGGGGCGGGTCCCCGACAAGTACAAGGACGACCTGACCGTGGACGGACGCGTGGCCCTCTACCTGAAGGGTCGGATCCAGGGCAAGTACCTGATCATCGCCGGTCTCGACACGGGCGACGGGCCTCTCTCGCAGATCGGCTCGCGCCTCGGCGACCGCGACAACTCGAGCTTCACGCGCAACCTCGACCCCGACTCCTTCTACCCCGTGTACGGGGACGGCAGCCGCACGGTGAAGGACACCAACAGCCAGGGCCGCTTCTACGTCCTGGTCGAGGCGCCCGCCGGGTCCGTCCAGTGGGGGAACTTCAACTCGGGCATCACCGGCAACGAGTTCTCCTCCTTCAACCGTTCGCTGTACGGCGGCAAAGCGACCTGGAGGAGCCTGGCGAAGGGGAGAAACGGCGAGCCCCTGGGGCAGGCGCTGGTCTTCACGGCCCTGCCGGAGACCCGGTCGGCGCACGACGAGTTCACCGGCACCGGCGGGTCGCTCTATTTCCTGAAGAACAAAGGGGTTGTGCCGGGCTCGGAAAAGATACGGGTGGAGGCGCGGGACAAGATCACCGGCATCCCGGTTGCTAACGTAACCCGCCGGAATTACGTTGATTACGAGATCGACTATGCGGAGGGGAGGATCCTGTTCCGCGCCCCGGTCGCCTCGGTGGTCGGAACCACGACCATCATCAGCGACGGGATCCTGAACGGGAACCCGATCTTCGTGGTGGTGGACTACGAGTACAACGACCTCTCCGGGTCGCCGACGGACGTCACCACCTACGGAGCGCGCGTGAAGCAGGCGGTCGGGGAAAGCCTCACGGTGGGAGCCACGTACGTCAACGAGGACCGCCCGGCCGGGACCTACACCCTGCAGGGCGGCGACGTGACGGTGAGGGGCGCCCACGGCACCCAGGTCACCGCCGAATTCAGCCAGAGCGAGAACCAGGCCGTGCCGGGGAACGTCTCGACCGACGGTGGCTTGTCGTTCAGCCCCACGAGCGTTCCGGCCTCGAGCCAGGCGGCGGAGGCCTACCGCTTCGAGTTCGCCACCGGCGATGGCCCGGTGCGCGTGACGACTTACTACCGACACATCGACGCCGGCTTCTCCTCGTCGTTCGCCGCCGGCCAGAACGCCAGCGACCAGGTCGGCGGCACCGCGGCCCTCAGGATCGGCCGCGCCGCGACCATCAACCTGTTGTTCGACAACCACGAGGTCACCGGCGTGCAGACCGTCCGCACCGGCACGCTGCAGTACCAGCAGGGGTGGAAGCGGTTCGGGATCACGGCGGAGAGCCGCTACAGGGGCACGGACAACGCCTTGCAGCCCGATACGACCGAGGGGATCGGCGCCCTGCGCCTCGACCTGCACCTGAACCCGAAGCTGACCGTCTACGGGCGCTACCAGGACGACTTCCTGGAGACCGAGGTGGGCGGCACGCCGAAGACCGGGCAGAAGGAGCAGGAGGCGATCGGCCTGGAGGCCCAGATCACGCCGAAGATCGCCGTCAAGGGCGAGGCGGTCAAGGTCAAGCAGGGGAACGGCGGGCTCTTCGGGATCACGACCAAGATCGACGAGCGCACGGTGCTGTACGGGACCTACACCCTGTCGCCCGACCAGGCCGGCACGATGACCGGTCTTCTCACCGCGGGCGCGGCGACCCAGGTGACCGACCGGACGCGGCTGTACACCGAGGAGCAGTTCAAGAGCAGCGACCGCGAGTCGTCGAACTCCAACGTCGTCGGCCTCAACACCCGCTTCAGCGATCGCTTCACGACCGCCGTGGCCCTCGAGCGCTCGAAGGTGAACGGGTCGGCGGGCAACCCGGACGTGGTCCGGCAGGCCGCCTCGGCGAGCGCGTCCTACGCCTACGCCTGGATGAAGATCTTCTCCAAGTTCGAGATCCGCCAGGACCGCGCGGCGGGTCCCGACCGCGACCAGTGGGTGTCGAGCAACGCCGTGGAGCTGAAGCTGACGCGCGACCTGACCTTCCTGGGCCGCTACAACTACGGCCGCACCAAGGACAAGGCCCTGGGGCTCGACGACACGCTCTACCGCGAGGAGAGCTTCGGGGTCGCCTTCCGGCCGGTGGCCGTCGACTGGGTGAATTTCCTGGTGCGCTATACCCTGGTGCGCAACCTGCCGACCGTCCAGCAGAGCCCGGCGAACAGGGACCAGACGCAGGACCAGGTCTTCTCGTTCCAGACCGTCGTCGATCTGCACCGCCGCCTGTCGCTGACCGAGAAGTACGCGGTGCGTGATCGGGCCATCGACCAGCAGCTCGCCTCCGAGCTGAAGAGCCGGATGAAGCTCTGGATCAACCGCTTCAGCTACCACCTGAGCGACACGTGGGACGCGGCCCTCGAGTACCGCACCCTGGCCCAGGAGCTGGCGGGCGACAACCGCGACAAGGGGTATCTGGTCGAGATCAACCGCCTGTTCTTCGGGCACCTGAGGGTCGGCGTCGGCTACAACTTCACCGACTTCACCGACAACGAGTTCAGCGCGAACGACTACTCCGCGAGGGGGGTCTTCTTCCGGATCCAGGGCAAGTATTGAAGCGGGGGCAGCGAGGGGGAGGGGATGAAGAGAATCATCAAGGTCCTGGCGTTTCTGATCGTGCTGGCCGCCCTGGGAGGGGGCGGCTACCTCTTTTATACCGGCCGGCTGCCCGGCTTCCCGCCGCCTCCACCACCGGCGCCGGCGCCGCAGCCGGTCCCGGTCGAGACTCCCGCGCCCACCGAGCTGCCGGCGCCCGTCCTGTCGGGCGAGCCGGTGCCGGGGGCGGGGCAGCCGGTCGCCACCCTCTCGGGGATCGAGCGGACCGTCAAGTCGAAACGCGCCGCCGACCTCTCGTGGGAGGAGGCGCAGGCCCAGATGCCGTTGTACGAGAACGACGCCATCCGCACCTTCGACAAGGCCTCGGCCACCATCGCCTTCGGCCCGCAGGACATCGTCGAGGTGGATCAGAACGCCCTGGTGGTGATCAAGCCGCGCCCCAAGGAGGGGCAGGGAGACGAGATCTCCCTGGCGCTGCTGTCGGGTGACTTCCTCGACAGCCTGGCGGCCAAGCCGGCGCCCGAGCAGACCAAGGCGATCGAGGAGGCGTCGAACAGGCGGCAGGTCACCATCAGCAAGGTCTCCTCCGGCGGGAAAGCGGCGGGCCCGACGCGCGTCGCCCTCAAGACCCTTCCCGACCGATCCACGACCGTCGCGGCGATCGCCGGCACGCTCAAGGTTGTCGGGGCGAAGGGGGAGTCGATCACGCTGAAGGAGAAGATGGTGACCCGGGTCACCGACCAGGGGATCATGATCAAGCCCCGGCAGCTTCCCGGCGTCCCCGCCCTCGCCTTCCCGGACGACGGGGCGATGTACACCTTCCAGCGCAAGGTGCCGCGCGCCGAGATGCGCTGGAAGGCCGTCGAGGGCTCCCGCAAGTACCGCGTCGTGGTGGCGACCGATTCCACCTTCAAGAAGGTCTTCGCCGACGAGAAGGTGGACGGAACTTCCCTCGAGGTGCGCAACCTGCAGCCCGGGGCCTACTACTGGCGCGTGCGGGCGCAGGATGCGGACGGGTTCGAAGGGCCCTACAGCCCGGTGCGCTCGCTCCGGGCGGTCTACGACGACACGCCTCCTCCGCTCGCCATCCTGGCGCCGGCCGAGATGTTCGTCTCGCCCAGCCCGACCGTCGAGCTGCGAGGGAAGACCGAGAAGGACGCGCGCGTGAAGGTCAACGGCCAGAAGGTCGCCGTCGGCGCCGATGGGACCTTCCTGTGCCCGGTCACCCTGAAGGAAGGGGTCAACCCGGTCACGGTCGAGGCGATCGACCCGGCCGGCAACTCGGAGTACGGCAAGCGGATGATCTTCTACAAGGGCGCCAAGCGCTCGAGCGCCGCCGCGGTCTCCCCGAACCGATGAACCGGCTCGGTCTGCGGGCGAAGCTCCTGATCGCGATGTTCCTGATCCTCGGTGTGTCGATCGGGCTCGTCGCCGGGCAGGCCGTCCTCCTCTTCCAGCAGGACAAGTCGTCCTACGTTTTCGACCTGAACGCCTCGCAGGCGATCAAGATCGCCGACGAGATCCAGGCGAACGTCCGCCACCTGACGGAGAAGATGCGCATCTTCGCCGACGCCGCGCGTCTGCAGCCGCCCCCCGGCTCGGATCTCAAGACGGTCCTCGGCGCCATGCTGCAGCAGTACCCGGAGTTCCTCCTGTTCAGCGTGCGCGGCGAGGACGGGAGCCTGCGCAACGTCTTCACCTCGCCGGCCCTGGAGACGATCGGGTTGTCAAAGGAGACGGTCCACGCTGCCTACACCGGCGGGGGCGTGCCGTTCGACTCCCTGCCGCAGGAGCGGCCGTTCATCGCGCGCCTCGGGCTGGCCGCGAAGATGCCGACCTTCACCCTGGCGGTGCGCGGCGCGGCCGGGCCCGACGGCAGGCCGGGAGCGGTCCTGGTGGCGGAAATTCCCCTCGACCGCCTGTACGCCAGCCGCGCCGTGTCGCGCCTGTTCGAGGTCTACGTCACTGACGGCGGCGGCAAGCCGATCGTCGCCTTCACCGGCCGGCCCGCGGCGGGGCCCGGCGGCGCCACCGCTCCGGGTGGGACCGAGGCGCCGGGCGGGGCGACGCTCGGGTTCGCCGATCTGCTCCCGAAGTCGGCCACGATGGCCGGCACCCGCGAGTACGTCGCCTCCGGCACGGCGATGCTGGCGGCCTACTCTCCGGTCGGCAGCCTGGGCCTCTGGGCGATCGTCCAGATCCCGAAGGCCCGCGCCTTCGAAGCGGCGCACCGCCTGGTGGTCCGTTCGCTCGCGATCGCCGGCGTCGTGTGCGCGGCGGCGGTCGCCCTGGTGTTCGTCTTCGCCTCCTCCATCACGCGGTCCCTGGTCGGCCTGACGCGGGCCACGGAGCAGATCGGGCGCGGGCAGTTCGACATCCAGGTGCCCGTGACCGTGGGCGCGCGCTTCAAGCGCATGACCGAGGAGCTGGCGGCACGCGAGACCGCGCTCAAGGAAGCGAACAAGCGCTTGATCGAGGCGGAGAAAATGACGGCCCTCGGGCAGCTCGGCGCCGGCATCGCCCACGAAGTCAAGAACCCGATGACCTCGATCCGCGGCTACGCCCAGATGGGTCTCAGGAAGGTCCCGCCGGACAGCCCGCTGCGCGAGTACTTCGTCACCATCGAGAAGGAGACCGGGCGCTCGCTCGAGATCCTGAAGAACCTGCTCAAATTCTCCCGCCAGGAGACGGCGGAGATGAGCCTGATCGACCTCAACGCGGTGGTCAGCGACACGGTGAAGCTGGTCATGCACCAGCTGTCGATGCGGAAAGTCGACGTCGTCCCCGACCTCTCCGAGGAGCCGATTCAGGTGGTGGGGAACGCCAACCAGATCGAGCAGGTCGTCCTGAACCTCATGATGAACGCCGGCGACGCCATGGAGAAGGGCGGCCGGATCACCGTCGGCACGGACGAGGTGGGAGGGCAGGCGCGCATCCGGGTGGCCGACACAGGCTCCGGCATCCCGCCGGACGTCATCGGCCGCATCTTCGATCCCTTCTTCACCACCAAGCCGGTCGGCAAGGGGACCGGGCTCGGCCTGTCGGTCTCCTACGGCATCGTCAAGGAGCACAAGGGGGAGATCACCGTCCAGAGCAAGGTCGGGGCGGGGACCACCTTCACGATCCTGATCCCGGTCACGAAGACCGCGCCGAAAGCGGCGCCGCAGGCGGCGGCGGGCGGCGAGAAGCGGGTGCGCGTCATCAACCTGCGCTGAGGTCGCTCCATGAGATCGGTGAACGTCCTGGTCATCGACGACGACCCGAGCATCCGCAAGCTCCTGAGCGAGCTCCTGCAGGGGCGGCCGGAGTACCGCGTGCTCATCGCCGGCAGCGGCCAGGAGGCGGTGCGCTGCTTCGCCGAGGAGAAGGTGGACGTCGTCCTGACCGACATCCACATGCCCGGCTTCACCGGCCTCGAGCTGATGGCCGACATGCAGAAGATCAAGTTCAAGCCGGAGATCCTGGTCATGACGGCCAACGCCACGCCGGAGAACGTCGAGACGGCGCGGCGGGTCGGGGCCCGCAGCGTCATCCTGAAGCCGTTCGACAACCTGGACGTGGTCGAGGCGGAGATCGAGAAGGCGGCGCGCGCCGCCGCCGGCAGGGGCAACGGGGGATCGGCCCCCGCGCCGGCCGCCGGCCCCGCCCGCGCCGCACGCCCGACGCCGGCGGCGCCCCCGCCACCGCCGCGATCCACGACCGCCCCGGCGGCGGGACGGCCCGCGCTCCCCGAGCTCGACGCCTGGAAGGGGGCCCTGGTCGGCAACGAGACGCCGCAGGGCGGTGGATCCGGGCCGGAGCAGGACGACGGCGCCATCCTGATCGAGGACGAACCCGAGAAGCCCCCCGCGCCCGCCGCGCGCCCCACGGTCGCGCGCGGACCGGCGCCTCGGGCGGGGCCGCCGGCGGGCGCGCCGCCCGCGGCCGCGCCGGCCCGCCCCCCGGCGGCACCGGTCCGTCCCCCGGCCGCATCGGTGGCGGCGTCGCCGCCCGCGCCGGCGACGCACGCGCCCTTCGCCGCTTCGCCGCCGCCGGCCGCCGCGCAGGAAGAAGAGATCCCGGCGGGGTTGCCCCTCGACCAGATCCCGGGAATCCCGGACGAGCTGGTGGACCTCTTCCGCACGGCCGAGAACCTCGAAGGGGGACGGATGAAGGTGCAGGTGCCGATCGTCTGCCTGCAGACGCGCGAGGAGGGCGAGGTGGTGGCGGTGCTCCGGCAGGTGGCGGCCTCGCTGCAGCGCGAGTTCTATACCTGGACGGCCTCCAAGGGGA
>QHXZ01000020.1 GCA_003223165.1 Acidobacteriota bacterium | reverse complement strand
CGCGAGCGCAGCGGGTACTTCTCGAAGAGGGGCTCGGCGGCGGCCAGGGAGCGGGCCGGCCCGGATCCCATGGCGAAGAAACGGTCCTTCCGGATCTTCCAGCCGGCGTACTGCGAGGCCATGCAGCCGCAGAGCGGCTGGCCCACGGAGACCCGCGCCTCCCGGATCGGCGCGCCGGCGAGCGTCCGGGGAGCGAGGGCGACCTGCCCGAGGCCGCCCAGGCAGGCCTCGGAGAAGAGGCGGCCGGCCTCGTAAGAGCCCTCGGCCTCCACCCCCGCGTCGATCAGCCGCGCGCCGTCATCGAGGGTGGCGACGCGGATCCCCAGCTCGCGGGCGGCGGTGGCCATGTCGTCGGCGATCCGGACGGCATTGGCATGCATGCGGAGCAGGGCCTCGTCCCGGGTTCCCCGCGCCGCCTCGCGCGTCATGTCCCCTCCAGGGTCAGGATCTCTCCCTTGCCGGGTCCCGAAATGTCCCCCACGCGGCGACGGTAACGCCCCCCCCGCGCCTCCCGCGGCAGGGCGAACCCGGCCGCCTCGAGCCCGTCGAAGTAGAGGTTCAGGAACGGCGGGTGCGGGCGGAAGGCGACGATCGTGCCGCGCTGCATGAGCGCCCCCGCGCCCGCCCCGAGCCGGCCGAAGACGAAGAGGCTTCCGGCCAGCATGGCGCAGCCCGCGCCGGGCCCGGCGTCGCCGGCGATCGCGATGGTGCCGCGCCGCATCCTCATCGCCGCCATGGCCCCGGTGTTTCCCTCGACCAGGATGACGCCGCCGTCCATGCCGCGCGGGTGGCCCGGGAGCGGCGCGGCCAGATGGTCGCCCGCCGTCCCCCGGATGCGCAAGAGCCCTCCCGTCATCCCTTCACCGGCCAGGGGCCCGGCGTCGGATCCGAGGGCCAGGCGGCCGCCGCTCATGCGCGAGCCGGCGCGCGGCCCGACCGGCCCGCGCACCACGAGCGAGCCGCGGCCCATCCCCGCGCCCAGCAGGGCGACGCGCGCGAGGTCCCCCTCGATCTCGACCTCCTCCACGCCGTCGCCGCGCACCTCGAACAGGTCGCCGAGCCGCTCCGTCCGGTTCCCGGCCACGATCGGCAGCCCCTCGATCTCCCGGCGGGAGCGCCCGGCGATCGTGTCGGGGCGGATCGCCGCCGCTTCGATCGGCAGCGCCAGGCGCTCCGCCTCGGCCCTCATCGTCAGGAGCGTCGCCATCGTCCCTCCGCCCGCCGGTCAGGCGCGCGACAGCAGCGGCCGCAGCCGGATCAGGTGCTTGCCGAGCCTGCCGCCGTAGTTGCCGGCGGAAATCCGCAGCACGCCCGGCCCGCAGGCGGCGCGCACGCCGGCGGCGGTGGCCCGCTCGATCTCCTCCACGCCGAGGCCGTCGAGGACGATCTCGTAGACCGCCGCCACGCCGTCCGGAAGCGCGCTCGCCACCGAGCCCCGCAGGGTGGGGCAGTAGGGGGAGTTGGTCGAGGCGATCATTTTCCTGTACTTCGCCCCCACCTTGCTGCCGCTCCGCACGATGCCGCCCGGAAAGGGGAGGATGACGTTACCCACCTCGCGGATCGCCCGGGCGGCGCGCTCGGCCGCCCGCAGTGCGGCCTCGGGCGTCGCCCCCAGGATCAGGAAGTTTCCCCCCGCCACGCCCTTGCGGACCCCGAACCGATCCTCCCCCACGAACTCGCCGTCCATCACCGGGATCCTCCAGATCCGGCGCGGCCGGGGAGGCGCGCCGGGCGGCGCCAGGGCCGCGTCCAGCACCTTGCTCACCTGGTGGCCGTCGCCGAAGAAGCGCAGGACCGACCCGACCCGCACCGTCTCCTCGGAGGGGAGGTCGTCGAAGCAGGCCGTGGTGGCCGCCGTCATGACGCACTGCCCGACCCGCCGCACCAGTTGGTCCTGGAGCGCCTCGGCCGAGCGGGCGAAGAGCAGCACCCGCACGCCGGGCCGGCCGTCGGGCGTGCGCGCGACGTCGGGCCCGTCGAGCCCCGCCTCGCAGCCGCAGCCGATGACCGAAGTGGCGAAGCCGATCATCGTCTTGGCGGCGATCGTCGCCCAGCGCAGCGAGTCGGCCGTGATGATGAGGCGCGCCGCGCGCAGGGTGAAGGCCTCGGCGTACGTGTCCTCGATGAAGGTGCCGTCGATCTCCACGTCGGTGCGCCTCCTCTCCGGCCGCCGCGCCCTCAGCGCGCCACCGGGCGGGCCGCCACCACCTGCTCGCGCCGCACGGCGCCCTCGGGGACCGGGTAGTCCTCGAAAGGGACCGTATAGTAAGCCTCGAACTGGTCGCGGATCTCCTTCTCGAAGGCCGTCCTGGCGCGCCCGCCGGCGCGCGGCGGCGCCGCGCGCAACGTGCGGCCGGGCGTCTCGCGCAGGATCTCTCCCTCCCGCGCCACCGGCTCGCCGTCCTTGATCACGGCGATCGGGTTCGCGAACATCCGCTCGGGATCCGCCGACGGGTCGTAGAGGACCAGGTCGGCGTCGGCCCCCGGCCCGAGGTGACCCTTGCTCTCGAGGCCGAGCAGGCGCGCCGGAGCGGCGCGGGTGATGACGGCGATCTCCTCGAGGCTGTACTGGCGGGACAGCCCCTGGAGCCCGGTGCGCTCCTTGAGCCGCGCGTGGGAGCGCGCCAGAATTCCGTCGCGGAACGGCTTGTCCATCAACAGGCGGATGATGTGCGGGTACGACGTGAAGGGGCCGCCGTTGGGATGGTCGGTGGTCAGCACGACGCGCCACGGGTCCTCGATCCCCAACAGGATCTCGAGGCCGATCGCCCACTGCACCGCGCTCACCAGGTGGCTCTCCCGGTAGGCGTGCGGCACGATGCCGCAGCCGCTCTCGACCTCGATGTCGAGGTTGAGCCACTTGCGCCCGGTGGCCCGGTGCAGCCGGTGCTGCGCCGCCGCGTCGGCGCTGATGGTGGTCGCGGGACCGAAGACCACCTGGCCGGCGTCGCACGTGAGTCCGGGGTGCGCGTTGATCCAGGCGGTGATCTCCGCCGCCCGGCTCCTGAGGCCCGCCGGCGTCCGTCCGCCGTAGGCGTGGTATTGAAGATGCGTCACGTGCGCCGGCAGGCCGGCGAGCGCCTCGAAGGTCGCGAGGGCCACGGCCGCGTTGCCCGGCACCCCCAGGCCGTTCATGTGCAGGTGCAGGGGGTGCGGCAGGCCGAGATCGCGCACCGCGCCGGCCAGCGCCTGGACGATGCGGCGCGGGGTGAGGCCGGGCGCCGGCCCCGGGGCGTCGAGGATCGTCTCGAGCGGCGCGGCGGGCGCGGCGGCGCCGGAGGCATCGGCGGGCTGCGTCCCGCCCCGATCGTGGAGGCCGCACTTCCAGGCCTCGACGCCGCCCGGGCTCGCGGCCTTGACGCCGAAGGCGCGCGCGGCCTCGAGGACCCAGGCGACATACTCCCGCAGGGCGTCGGGGCGTCCCTCGGCCAGGAAGCCCAGGGCGATCTCGTTGTTGCCGAGCAGGACCAGGAGCGCCTTGTCGACGATCGGGATGGCGTCGAGGTCGGCGTGCGCGGCCCGCGCCCCGAGCGGCGCGACCGCGGCCTCGACGATCGTGGTGTATCCCATGCGGGCGTAGAGGCGCCCGGTCTCGGCCAGCGTCGGGAGGGTGCGCCCGCCGTCCTCCGGGCAGAGGAGGCGCGCCGCCGCGACCGACGGCCCCGCGACGTGCGTGTGCAGGTCGACGCCGCCCGGCATGACCACCAGGTGCCGGGCCTCCAGGACCGGCGCCGCGGCGGGAAGGGCGTCCACGACCCTGCCGTCCCGCAGGCAGACGTCGCCCACCTCGGAGCGACGGTTGCGCGGGTCGATCACGAGCCCGCCTCTTATCCTAAGCAACCGCCGACCCCCGTCCCGCGGCCACCGCCTGCTCGAGGGCCGCGAGGACCTCCCGCTCCGCGGGGCGCCGGGTCAGAAGCGTGGCGCGCAGCCGCACCGGCACGCCGTCGGCCCGCATCGCTTCCCCCTCCTCGGACAGCCCGGGCAGCCCGGTCGGGATGAAGACGTCCGGCTCGGCGGCCCCGGCCGGCAGGCGGGGTCCGAGCGCCACGATGCGGGGCGCGCCGCCCGGCCGCCGCGACAGGGTGGCCGGCAGGGGACCGCGCGCTCCGACCAGGAGAAGGGCGTCGCACAGGGCCTCGCCGAGGATCCGCCCCGCGTCGTACTCGCCCGGCGCGAAGCGCGGCCGTCCCGAGCCGAAGCCGACGGCCCCCGGAGAACCGGTCGCGCCCAGGATCGCCGTGGCCGCCCCCGCCACGTTCCCCCCTCCGCCAAGCGGCCGCGCCGCGCAGCGCCCGGCGGCGTTGAGGTCGCGGGCCAGGAGGGTCAAGGCCGAGGCGACGGCGGGGCCATCGGGACCGCCCGTGGCCGCGGTGTCCCACAGGATCGCCGCGTAGCGCGCGGCGCGCAGGAGATCGGCCGCCTGCCGCACCGCCGCGGCGGGGACGCCGCCGATCGTCTCTCCCGCAGGCCGCCGTCCCGCCGCCATGGCCCGCAGCGCCAGGGCCACCTCCAGGTCGGACCCGGGGATCGCCGCCAGGAGCAGGTCGGCGCGCGCGCGCGAAGGCGGCTCCGCGGCGGGCGGCAGCAGGATGACCCGCCGTGTCCCGGGCGGCTGGAGCGGCGTGCGGGGAGCGCCGGCCAGCAGGTGCGGGTGGGTGGCGCGCGGGTCGCAGCGCCACAGCAGGACCAGGTCGGCGCGGTTGCGGATCTCGCCGAAGGTGGCCCCCGGAAGGCCGAAGGTCTGCAGGGCGATCCGGTCGGCGCGGGCACCCGGCGGGGCCTCGACGTCGATCCCCCCCCCGAGCGCCGCCGCCAGCGCCGCGGCGCGGCGGGCCGTCTCGGTGGCGCTGCGCGCCAGGCCGTACACGAAGGGGGCGCGCGCCGTAAGCAGGATGCGCGCCGCCGCCGCGATCGCCTCCTCGAGCGACGCCGGGGCGCCGCCGCGGCGCGGCCCCGCCTCCTCCTCGCGAAAGGACCCCACTTCCTCGCGGCAGACCGGGCAGCCGCCCTCGGCGCGCCCGGCGCCGCCGCGCGCCGCGGGAAGGCGCATCTCCCCGCACGGCAGGCCGCAGAACCAGGGGCGCAGGCGCGCCGCGGCCCGCCTCACCCGAGGAGCTCCCGAACGCTCTCCGCGAAGACCTGCGTGTGGTGGTCGACGTCCTCGGCCGTGGTCTCGGGGGCGATCAGCGCCATGTTGTGGAAGGGAGTCATCAGGATGCCGCGGTTCATGGCGTACAAGTGCAGGAACCGGTCGAGGGGCCAGTCCATGGCGGCCTCGGCCTCCGACCCGTTGCGCGGCGCGCCGGCGCGGAACTGGTATTCGACCCGGTTGCCGAGAACGACGACGTGCCAGGGCAGCGCCGCGGAGCGGATGACCTGTTCGACACCCAGGGCGAAGCGGCGGGCGAGCGGGATCGTCCGGGCGTAGGCGGCCTCGGTCATCACCTGCTGCAACGTCGCCCGCATCGCGGCCATCGCCAGGGCGTTCCCGGACAGCGTCCCGCCGATGCCGCCGACGTCCGAGTCCTCGATGGTCGTGCGGGCCAGGATGGCGTCGGCGACCTGCTGGCTGATGCCGTACGCGGCGGCCGGCACGCCGCTGGCGATCGGCTTGCCGATCGTCAGGATGTCGGGCTGCAGGTGGTGGGCGGCGGTGTAGCCTCCCGGCCCCGTGCAGATGGTGTGCGTCTCGTCGATGATCAGCAGGGTGCCGGTGCGTCGCGTGAGGTCACGCAGCGCCTCGTGGAACCCCGGGTCGGGGAGGATGATGCCGACGTTGGTCATGGCCGGCTCGGCCAGCACGCAGGCGACGTCCCGGGCCGACAGGGCCGCCTCGAGGGCCGGGAGGTCGTTGAACTCGACCACCCGTGTGGTCGTGACCGGGTCGACCGCCGGCCCGATGTTGCCCCGCTTGGAGCGGGCCACGCCATCCTTCAGCGTGACCAGGGTCTCGTCCACCGTGCCGTGGTAGCAGCCGTTGAAGATCAGGATCCGCGGCCGTTCGGTGATGTGGCGGGCCATCCGGATGGTGAAACGGTTGGCGTCGGTCGCCGTCATGGCGATCTGCCAGTACGGCAGGCCGAAGCGGCGCCGCAGCTCCTCGCCCACGAAGACCGCGTCCTCGGTGGGAAGCATGAAGGTGATGCCGCGGCGCAGCTGTTCGCTCATCGCCTCCACCGCCGCCGGCGGCGAGTGGCCGAGCATCGAGCCGGTGTCGCCAAGGCAGAAGTCGACGTAGCGATGGCCGTCGACGTCCGTGAAGCGCGCGCCCCGGGCCTCGTGCACGAAGATGGGAAAGGGCGCGGCCCACTTCACCATCCAGTTCATCGGCACGCCGCTCAGGAGCGAGCGGCGGGCCCTGTCGAACAGCGCCCTCGACTTCGGGCGCTCCGCGGCGAAGCGCGCCTCCTCGCGCTCCATCAGCGTCTTGAGCCGTGCGCGATCGATGCCCGTCATGGATGATCCCCCCCTTGGAAGGGTCTCATGCTGCCACATCTGGCGCGATCCCGGAAATCCCCCGTGCGGCCGGGGACCTGCGGGCGCCGTTTCCTGGGCTATGATACGGGCCTCGACGGCGGGGAGGTGCCTTGAAGGGGCTCACGGGCAAGGGCGTCGTGGTGACCGGGGGAGCGAGCGGCATCGGCGCGGCGACCGCAGCCCGGTTCCTCGAGGAGGGAGCGCGGGTCTGCGTCCTGGACCGCGACGCGCGCGCGCGCGAGCAGATCGGCCGGCGGCTCCCGGGCCTCTCGGGTGTCCTGGCCGCCGACGTCACGAGCCTCAAGGAAGTCCGGGAGGCCTTCGCCGAGGCCCTGCGGCTGATGGGCCGGGTCGATGTGCTGATCAACAACGCCGGCATCAGCATCCGGCACGACTTCCTGGCGATCACTCCCGCGGAGTGGGACAAGGTGATCGCCGTGAACCTGACCGGCGTGTTCTACGTGGCGCAGACCGCGGCGCGCCACATGGTCGCGTCCGGAGGCGGAGTGATCCTGCACACCGCCTCGACCAACGGCATCATCGGCTACCCCTACTACGCCGACTACAACGCCACCAAGGCGGGCGTCATCGCCCTCACCAAGGCCATGGCCCTCGAGCTGGCCCCCAAGGTGCGGGTGAACGCCGTGGCCCCGGGCTACGTCCTCACCCCGATGCAGCGCGCCGAGTACAGCGACGAGATGCTGGAGGCGGTGAACCGGAAGATCCCCCTCGGGCGGCACGCGACGCCGGGGGAGATCGGCGCCCTGTTCGCCTTTCTGGCCTCGGACGACGCGGCCTACATCACCGGCCATGTCTACACCATCGACGGAGCCGAGAGTGCCGGCGGGTTCGTCGGCCGCTAGCGGCGGCCCGGGCGGCGCGGCGGCGCGCGGCGCGCTGCAGGGCCTCGCGGCCCTGGTCACCGGCGGCGCCTCGGGAATCGGCCGCGCGACGGCGCTGCTGTTCGCGCGCGAGGGCGCGGCCGTGACCCTCGTCGATCGCGACGACGAGGGCTGCCGGGCCGCGGCGCAGGCGATCGCCGCGCAGGGCGGGAAGGCGATCGCCGTCACGGCCGACGTCACCCGCGACGCCGACTGCGCCGGGGCGCTCGACGGGGCGCTGCGCGCCTTCGGCCGCCTCGACATCCTGTTCAACAACGCCGGCATCATCCGGCGCGCCAGCCTGGTCGACACCGCGGAGGAGGACTGGGACCGCGTCATGGAGGTGAACGTCAAGCCGATCTACCTCCTGTCGCGGCGCGCCATCCCGCTGATGGCCCGCGCGGGGGGCGGCGTCATCCTGAACACCGCCTCCAACTGGGGCCTGGTGGGCGGCCCGCGCGCCGCCGCCTACTGCGCCTCCAAGGGGGCCGTGGTCCTGCTGACGAAGGCGATGGCCATCGACCATGGGGCCGAAGGGATCCGGGTGAACTGCCTCTGTCCGGGCGACACCGACACGCCGATGCTCAGGAGCGAGGCGCGCCAGCTCGGAGAGCCGCTCGAGCGCTTCCTGGCCGAGTCGGCCCAGAACCCGCTGCGCCGGGTCGCGACCCCCGACGACGTGGCCCAGGCGGCGCTCTACCTGGCCAGCCCCGCCTCGTCCTTCGTCACCGGGACCGCGCTGGTGGTGGACGGCGGCTTCGTGGCGGGGTAGGCGCATGCCGGGGCATGGGGCGGCGGAAGGGGGGAGCACGATGCGGCTCGGGGGGAAGACGGCGCTGATCACGGGAGGCACCTCGGGCATGGGGCGCGCGACGGCGCTGCTGTTCGCGCGCGAGGGGGCGCGCGTCGCCTTGACGGGGCGCGACGAAGGGCGGGGGCGGGAGGTCGCGCAGGCCATCCAGGGCGAGGGCGGGCAGGCGATCTTCATCCGTTCCGACGTCCGCCTCGCCGCCGACTGCCGCCGCGCCGTGGAGGAGACACTGCGCGCCTTCGGGGCGATCGACGTCCTGTTCAACAACGCCGGCGTCTTCGTGCCGCACACGGTGCCCGACTGCCCCGAGGAGGAATGGGACCTGACGGTGGACGTCAACCTGAAGGGGACGTTCCTCATGTGCAAATACGCCCTGCCGTCCATGATCGCCCGCGGCGGCGGCGTGATCATCAACAACAGCTCGGGCTGGGGGATCGTGGGCGGGGACGCGGCGGCGGCCTACTGCGCCTCGAAGGGGGGCGTGGTGCTGCTGACCAAGGCGATGGCGATCGACCACGGGCGGCAGGGGATCAGGGTGAACTGCATCTGCCCGGGCGACGTGGACACGCCGATGCTCCCCGAGGACGCATCGGAACGCCGGAGGAGATCGCCCGCGCGGCGCTCTTTCTGGCCTCGGACGATTCCTCGTTCATGACCGGCGCCGCGCTCGTGGTCGACGGCGGCGGCAGCGCCGACTGAACGGCGTCACGGCCGGACGATTCCCGCCAGCGCGTCGAGGAAGAGGCGCACGGTCTCGAGAGCGTCGTAGTGCGCGAACGAGGCGCGCACGGTGCGCCGGCTCTTCAAGTGCCGGTAGACGGCGAGAGAGTAGTAGTTGCCGCTCGGGACCTCGATCCCCGCGTCGTCCCACAGCCGCCGCTTCACCGTCGCCTGCGCCATCCCCCGCACCTCGAACAGGAAGGTCGGGTCGCGCTCGTCGAGCCGCGCCTCGTCGGCCAGGCCGTGCAGGCGCGCCCCCCGTGCCGCCAGGCCGCGGAAGCCCGCCAGCACGGCGCCCGACAGGACCCGCTCGTGCGCCTGGATGGCGTGCAGCGCCCACTTGAAGAGGCGGCGATCGCCGGGAGGGTAGCGGCCCTCGAGGGCGGCGGCCGGCGCGCGGGCCTCGGGACGGGCGGCGGCGGCCGAGGCCACCCGCTGGCCGAGCCAGAGCAGGTACTCGAAGGCGCCCGTCAGGCCGGCCAGCACGGCGTGGTTCGGAGTGCCCTGCTCGTACTTCACAGGCGTGCGGTCCTCGTTGGCCTCGACCCGGTATGGACGCAGCGCGTCCAGCCATCGCCGGCGTCCCCACAGCACGCCGACCATCGGCCCGAACAGCTTGTAGCCGGAGAAAGCCAGGAAATCGCAGCCGAGATCCCGCACGTCGATCGGTCCGTGCGGGGCATGGTGCACGGCGTCGACCACGACCAGGGCCCCGTCCCAGCGCCCGGCGGGCCGGCGCGGCGGATCGGGACGGCCGTGACGGCGCGCCAGGCGCACCACCTCCCGCACCGGCACGACGGTCCCCAGGCCGTTCGAGGCGCAGGTGACCGCCACCAGGCGCGTCTTCCGATCGATGAGCGAGGCGAGGTGGTCGAGGTCGAGGGTGCCCTCGCGCGTCGCCCGGCACTGGCGCACCTCGAGGCCGCGGTCCTCGCCCCAGAGCGACTCCCAGGGCGAGACGTTGGCGGCATGGTCGAGACGGGTGACGACCAGGTTGTCGCCTTGCCGCAGGCGATCGCGGAAGGCGAAGGAGAGATTGAACAAGGCATGGCTCGTCGACAGGTGGAACGTCACCTCGTCCGGCGAGGGGGCATTGAGGAAGGCCGCCGCCAGATCGCGTGCGCGCGCGTGCAGCGCGGCGGTGGCGCGCTCGCCCGCCGACACCTCGCCGTCCTGAGGGTTGGCGAAGCGGGCCGCGCCCTCCATGGCGCGCACGCTGCTCTCGGCCACCAGGGTGCCGCCGGCGTTGTTGAGGTAGACCCGCCGGCCGCCGGTGATGTCCCGCTCGAGGGCCGGGAAGGAGCGGCGCACCTCGCCATGCAGGTCCCGCAGGACCTCGGCGAGGGGACTCACCAGCGCATTTTCGGGGCCACGATCAGCTGGCCGCCGTCCACAGGCGGTCGAGGCCAGGAAGAGGATCGCCGCCGCCACCTCCTCGGGGAGGCCGGCGCGTCGCAGCACCCCCAGGTTCTCGATCGGCACCCCCGGCGGCGGCAGATCGGCGGTCGACATGTCGGTGTGGATCCAGCCGGGCGCCACCGTGTTCACCCGGATCCCCCACTCGGCGAAGTCGATCGCCATCGAACGGGTCAGTCCCACGATGCCGGCCTTGGCGGCGTTGTAGCTGCCCCCCTGCGGGTCGCACTCGAAGGCCGAGGTCGAGGAGAGGGTCACGATGCGGCCGGGGACCTTCGCCGCGCGCATGGCGCGCGCCGCTTCGCGGCCGCACAGGAACGTGCCGCGCAGGTGCACGGCGATCATCCGGTCCCACTCCGCCACGCTCGTGTCCAGGAGGTTCTTGTACGGATCGGCGATGCCGGCGTTGGCCACCATCACATCCAGCCGCCCGAAGCGGCGCACCGTGTCGCCCACCAGCCGCGCCACGTCCTCCTCCAGCGCCACGTCGCAGGGGATTCCCTCCACCCGCCCGATCGACGACAGCTCCTCGACCGCGGCCGCGACCGAGTCGGGCCGCTTCGAGGAGACCACGACCGACGCCCCCTCGCGCAGGAGCGCCGCGGTCGCGGCCCGGCCGATGCCGCGCGAGCCGCCCGTGACGATGGCCACCGTTCCCTTCAGTCCGAGATCCATGGATCCTCTGGAAGGACGGTTTTTATCACCGGTCCCCGTCCAGGGTCAACCAGCGCCTTGGCTGAAGGATCTCTGTGCGAAGCGCCGCGCCCTGCAGTCGCCGGGCCCTCCGAGACCTCGCGTCCCGGGCCCCGCCGCGCGCTTCACAGCGCGGTGGGGGGAGCGAGGCGAGGCGGAGGGGAGGCTCGCGCAGCGAGCCGGACCCGGTGCCCGGCAAGAGCAGGCTGCGGCGCTTCACTCCCAGAACAGCTCAAGTTTCTTGCGGGCAACGGTTTGCAGGCGCGGGGCGGGGGGACCTATATTGAGGCCCCGTCGCAGCCTGCTCGCGGGCCGGGGGCCGTGTCGCCCGGGAATCGGCCGGGGCGGGGCGTGTGACGGAGCCCGAATGCCCTCCGATCGACCAGCAAGAGCGGGCGAGCCCGGCACGCGTCGGCCTCGTCTCGGCCTGCGCCACAAGCAGATCCTCGGGATCGGCCTCCTGCTCTCGGCGCTGACCGCCCTCCTGGTGCTCTCCTACGCCAGCGCCCTGTCGGCCCAGTCCTTCGAGGTGATGCGCCAGCGCGGCATCGCCCTGTCGCGCTTCCTGGCCCTGACCGGAGAGGTCTCCATGGCGCGGGACGAGCGCGGCGGGCTGCAGGAAATCTTCGACCGCCTCGGGGGCGACGGGGACCTGGTCCACCTGGAGCTGGTCGATCCGTCGGGGCGCGTCCTCGCCGAGGGCGGATCGGCGAGCCGGCCGCCGCAGTACGCCCTCTTCGACCGCGACATCGGTCTGACGCGCGCCCCTTCCGGGCGCGACGACACGGCGCGCGGGATCCTGGGGGAGCCGCTCTACCTCTTTACATTCCCGATCCGCTCGCGCGCCCGCGAGCGGGAGGGGCCGGAGCGGGCGGGAGCCCCCGGCAGGCCCGACCAGGGGTTCGGCCCCCGGAGCGCCGCGGCGGCCCCGCGCTCCATGGCGCCGGGCGCCGGCCGGGTGCTGGGCGAGGTACGGCTGGCCTTCTCGTCGGAAAGCCTCGAGGCGCGCCGCCGGGCCCTCACCTGGCAGGGGATCGGCTTCGGAGCGCTGACGGTGCTGTGCGGCCTGTTCTTCACCCACGTGCTGTCGCGGCGCCTCGTCGCCGGGCCGGCGGCGCGGCTGACGGCGGCGGCGGCGGGGCTGGCCGAGGGAGACCTGACCCGGCGGGCGGAGGAGGAGCGCGACGACGAGATGGGCGCCATCGCCCTGGCCCTGAATCGCCTGGGGGAGGGGCTGCAGGGGGTGGTGGCGGGCGCGCGCCAGAGCGCCGAGCGGGTCGATCAGCTCCTGGAGTCGATCACCCCCGCGGCGGCGGCCGTCGTGGCCGGGACCCTCGACCAGCAGGAGTCGCTGCGGCAGATCGCCTCGGCGGCCCAGGCGATGGCCCTGTCGATCAAGGGCGTGGCGGCGAGCGTCGGCGGGCTCTCCTCGTCCTCCGAGGAGACCTCCTCGTCGATCCTGGCGATGGTCTCCTCGATCGAGGAGGTCTCGGGGCATGCCGACGGCCTGGCGATGTCGGTGAACGACACCGCCGCGACCACGGAGGAGATGGTGCGCGAGATCCAGGAGATCGACCGCAACGTCGAGCAGTTGAACCAGTTCGTGACCGAGACCTCGGACGCGGCCGGGCGCATGGGGCGGGCGATCGCGCAGGTCGAATCGCACGCCGGGGACGGCAAGGCGATCTCCGAGCTGGTGGCGCAGAACGCCGAGAAAGGCATGCGGGCCGTCGAGCTGACCATCGAGGGGATGGAGGGGATCCGCGGCAGCGTGCGGGAAACCCGCGAGGTCGTCGAGTCGGTCGGCCGCCGCGGGCAGGAGATCGGCCTCATCCTGAAGGTCATCCAGGAAGTCACCGAGCAGACCAACCTCCTGTCGCTCAACGCCGCCATCATCGGGGAGCACGGGCGCGGTTTCGCGGTCGTGGCGGAGGAGATCAGGCAGCTGGCCGAGCGCACCGCGCAGAGCGCCAAGGAGATCGCCAACCTCATCGCCTCCTTCCAGTCGGAGACGGGTCGCGCCGTGAGCGCGATGCAGGAGGGCTCGCGGCGGGTCGAGGAAGGCTCGGAGCGCTCGCGCGAGGCCGGCCGGGCGCTCGAGGAGATCCTCGAATCGGCGCGCCGATCCTCGGCCATGGCCGGCGCCATCGCCGGGGCGGCGCGCGAGCAGGCGCGCGGCAGCGAGGTGATCGTGGCCTCGGTGGACAAGGTGCGCGGCATGGCGGCGCAGATCAAGAAGGCCACCTCCGAGCAGACGCTCGCCTCCGAGCAGATCATGTCGGCGGTCGAGAACATGCGCGAGATGGCGGGACACGTGAAGCGGGCCACGGTCGACCAGACCCGCGGGTCGCGGCTCATCACCCAGGCGATCGAGAACGTCAGCGGGATGGTGATGTCGATTCACCGCTCCTCCCAGGCCGAATCGGCGGCGTCCGACCAGATCCTGCAGGTCCTGGGCGCCTTCACCGCGGTCACTGCCGCCAACCTGGCCGCCGCCACCCGGGTGCGCGACGCTCTTCAGAGCCTGCGCGACCGGGAGCGCGCCCTGCGCGACGCAGTAGCGCGCTTCCGCACCTGAGCCGACCGACGCCGCTGTAGACAGCCCTCCACCCTTTCTGTAGAATCGCCGCGTTTTGGGCGGCGCGCGGCCCCTTCGGGGCAAGGTCCGGTTGGCGCGTCCGCTGGGACCCCGAAGCGCAGGGGCCGAAGGCCGCGGTGAAGCCCTCCATCCGACTCGCCATCAGCCTCCTCCTCACGGTCGTCTTCCTCGCCCTTTTCCTCTCGAGCTTCGACCTGGGCGCGGCGTGGCGCAGCCTGGGGACGGCGAGCCCGGCGCTCCTCCTGCTCAGCGTCGGAATTAGCCTCATGGCCTACCTGCTCCGCGCCTGGCGCTGGAGGGTGCTCCTGTCGCCGCTCAAGAGGGGAGTCGGCCTGTACAATCTCACGGCCACCACCTTCATCGGTTTCATGGTGTCGTTCCTGGTCCCCTTCCGCGTGGGGGAGGTCGTGCGCCCGGTGCTGCTGGCGCGGCGCGAGCGGATCGGGGCCAGCGGCGCCCTGGCCACCATCGCCCTGGAGCGCCTGTTCGACGCCCTCACGGTGACGACGCTGTTCCTGGTCTGCGTGCTCTCGTCTCGGGGCTCCGCCCTGCTAGCCGGGGCGGAGGGCGGGCCGGCGCCCGGCCAGGCGGCCCTCTTCCTGCGCCGGGGGATGATCGCCACGGCGGGCTTCGTCCTGGTCGGCTGGCCCCTCGTGGTGCTGCTGGTCGCCGTGCCGGACAAGGTGGTGGCCGTCCTGCACCGCCTCAACCCCGGCTCGAGGGCGGGGGCGGTGGGGCGCGCCATCAACCTGGTGGAGACCTTCGCCGCCGGGCTCGCCGTGGTGCGGCGTGGAAAGGAGCTGGCCATGAGCCTCCTGCTGTCGCTCGCCACCTGGCTGGTGATCGATCTCTCGGTGCTGTGCGGCGTGCGGGCTTTTGGCCTCGCCCTTTCGCTCACCGATATCTTTCTCCTGATGGTGCCTCTGGCGGTCGGCATCGCCGTGCCGACTCCGGGAGGCGTGGGGCCGTACGAGTTCCTGGCCCAGGTCTCCCTGGCGGACTTCTTCGGCGTGGCGCCCGGAGCGGCCGCGGCCGTCGCCCTGACCCTGCACGCCATCGCCCTGGTCCCGACCATCGCCATCGGTCTGCTGTTCATGTGGAAGGACGGCGTGCGCCCCTCCGAGGTGCGCGGGCTGGCCTCGGCCGGCGCGCCCGCGCCGGCCGGCCGGGCCGCGGCGCGTCCCGCGGGCGGGGGCGCGCCATGAAGTGCCCCTTCTGCAGCCACCTCGAGGACAAGGTCGTCGACTCCCGCGAGGGGAAGGACGGGCTGGTGATCCGCCGGCGCCGGGAGTGCCTGCGCTGCGGGCGGCGCTTCACCTCCTACGAGCGCATCGACGCGATCCCGTTCATGGTGATCAAGAAGGACGGCACGCGCGTGCCGTTCGACCGCGACAAGGTCCTGCAGGGGTTGCGCAAGGCGTGCGAGAAGCGGCCCGTCTCGCCGGCCGCCCTGGAGGCGGTGGCGGACGAGGTGGAGCAGATGCTGCAGGAGGCCCCCGAGCGCGAGATCCCGACGCAGACCATCGGCGAGAAGGTGATCGAGCGCCTCAGGACCCTCGACAAGGTGGCCTACGTGCGCTTCGCCAGCGTCTACAGGGAGTTCGGCGATCTCGATCAGTTCATGAAGGAGCTCAAGGACCTCCTGGAGCAACGCAAATGACCTTGGCGCCTGCCCCCCGCGGGCGCCTTGCACAACCCCTGACGCCTCACTATATTAGGCCTCGAATCGAGGGAGGCTCCCTTCATGGCCAGCATCGGTCCTTTCGTCGAGATCAGCCGCATCCAGAGCGAGATCAACCGACTGTTCGACAACCTCCTCGAGCTGAAGCAGTCGGGGGGCGAAGCCGGCGGCGAGTGGCTTCCGAACGCCGACGTCTACGAGACGGATGAGGAGCTCGTGGTCAAGTTCGAGGTGCCCGGGGTGGCGCTCAAGGACGTCTCGCTGGCGATCAACGGCAACAACCTGATCCTGCGAGGTGAGAAGCGCCGGGCCGAGCCCGCCAAGGCGGCCAAGTACCACTGCATGGAGCGCGGCTTCGGCAAGTTCAAGCGCGTGGTCCATATCTCCTCGCCGGTGAACACCCACAAGGCGAGGACGGAGCTGTCGGAGGGGGTCCTCAAGGTGTGCTTCCCCAAGGTTCCCGACAAACGCGGCGAAGAGGTGCCGATCCGGATCGGAGACCGTTCATGAGCGCCCCCAAGCCGGACTTGCCCGAGGACCAGATGAAGATTCCCCGGGAGCTGCCCGTCCTGCCCCTGCGCGACATCGTGGTCTACCCGTTCATCATCGTGCCGCTCTCGGTCAGCCGCGAGAAGTCGATCAAGGCGGTCGACCGGGCCCTGTCCGACAGCCGCATGATCCTGCTGGTGTCCCAGAAGGACAGCAAGGTGGAGGATCCGGAAGAGGAGGATCTGTTCACCATCGGCACCGTCGGGGTCATCATGCGCATGCTGAAGCTGCCCGACGGGCGCATCCGCGTGCTGGTGCAGGGGGTCTGCCGGGCCCGGCTCGACGAGTTCAGCCAGCACGAGCCGTTCCTGCAGGCCAAGGTCACGCGCGTCGTCGAGCCGCCGGTCGAGAGCTCCATGGAGCAGGAAGCCCTGACGCGCAACGTCAAGAAATCCCTCGAGCGCAGCGCCTCGCTCGGCAAGGCGATCTCCTCCGAGGTCATGGTCATCGCCAGCAATCTCGAGGACCCGGGCCGCCTGGCCGATCTCGTGGCGAGCAACCTCGACCTCAAGATCGAGGACGCGCAGGTCGTGCTGAAGCTCACCGACCCGCTGGCCCGCCTGAAACGCGTCAACGAGCTGCTCAACAAGGAGATCGAGCTCCTCAACATGCAGCAGGAGATCAACACCCACGCGCGCGAGGAGATCGACAAGTCGCAGCGCGAGTACTTCCTGCGGCAGCAGATGAAGGCGATCCAGAACGAACTCGGCGAGGGGAACGACCTGGCCGAGGAGGTCGAGACCTTCCGCGACAAGGCCCGCAAGGCGAAGATGCCGAAGAAGGTCTTCGAGGAGGTCGAGCGGCAGATCAACAAGCTCGAGCGCATGCACCCCGATTCCGCCGAGACCGCGACGGTCCGCAACTACCTCGACTGGATGGTCAACCTCCCCTGGTCGATCCAGACCAAGGACAACCTCGACCTCAAGAAGGCGCAGGAGATCCTGGACGAGGACCATTACGGGCTCGAGACCATCAAGGAGCGCATCGTCGAGTACCTGGCGGTGCGCAAGCTCAAGAAGAAGATGCGCGGCCCGATCCTCTGCTTCGTCGGGCCGCCGGGGGTGGGCAAGACGTCGCTCGGCCGCTCGATCGCCCGGGCGCTGGGGCGGAAGTTCGTGCGCATCTCGCTGGGGGGCATCCGCGACGAGGCGGAGATCCGCGGCCACCGGCGCACCTACGTCGGCTCGATGCCGGGACGCATCGTGCAGGGAATCAGCCAGGCCGCCTCGAACAACCCCGTCTTCATGCTGGACGAGGTGGACAAGATCGGCGCCGACTACCGCGGCGACCCCTCCTCGGCGCTCCTCGAGGTGCTCGACCCTGAGCAGAACTACAGCTTCCGCGACCACTACCTGAACGTGCCGTTCGACCTGTCGAACGTCATGTTCGTGGCCACCGCCAACCTGCTCGACCCGATCCAGCCCGCCTTCCGCGACCGCATGGAGGTCATCAGCCTCTCGGGGTACACCGAAGAGGAGAAGATCGAGATCAGCAAGCGCCACCTGATCCCCAAGCAGGTCGAGGAGAACGGACTGACCCCAGCGCAGATCTCCTTCGCCGAGAAGGCGATCCAGACAATCATCCAGAAGTACACGCGCGAGGCGGGCCTCAGGAACCTGGAGCGCGAGATCGCCAAGACCTGCCGCAAGCTGGCCCGCCGCGTGGCCGAAGGGCAGATGGGCCCCTACTCCATCACCCCCGCCATGGCGGAGGACCTGCTCGGCGTGCCGCGCGTCACTCCCGAGATGGCCCTGGTCAACAACCAGGTCGGGGTGGCCACCGGGCTGGCCTGGACCGCCGCCGGCGGCGAGATCCTGTTCGTCGAGGCGACCACGATGCCGGGCAAGGGACGGCTGATCCTGACCGGCCACCTGGGGACCGTCATGAAGGAGTCGGCCCAGGCGGCGCTGTCGTACGCCCGCTCCAAGGCCGCCGACTTCGGCATCAGCATCAACGCCTTCGGCGAGATGGACGTGCACGTGCACGTTCCGGAGGGGGCGATCCCGAAGGACGGCCCGTCGGCCGGCATCACCATGGCGACTTCCATCATCTCGGTCCTCACCAACCGGCCGGTGCGGCGCACCGTCGCGATGACCGGCGAGATCACCCTGCGCGGCAACGTGCTGCCGATCGGCGGGGTCAAGGAGAAGGTCCTGGCCGCGCGGCGCGCCTCGATCGACACGGTGATCCTGCCGGAGGCCAACCGCAAGAACCTCGAGGAGGTCCCGAAGCTGTTCCGCAAGGGGCTGCGGTTCGTCTTCGTGTCGGACGTGACCGAAGTCTTCGAGGTGGCCCTCCTCGACCCGGTGGCGCGCAGCCGCGGGCCGCGCATGGGCACCGAGAAGAGCATCGCCGCGATCTGATCCCGCATCGGGCGGCAGGGTGACGCGGACCGTGTGAGGCGGATGGCGACTCTCGCCCGTATCGGGGAGCAAGGGTTCATCGATCTGGTCGCCCGGCTGGCCCGTCCGGCGCGCCCCCGGCCCGTGCTCGGCATCGGCGACGACGCGGCCGTCCTGGCCCTGCCGCCCCGGGCGCAGATGCTCCTGACCACCGACCTCCTGACCGAGGGCATTCACTTCCGCTCGGCGTACACCCCGGGCTTGCTGCTGGGGCGCAAGGCGCTCGCGGTCAACCTGAGCGACATCGCCGCGATGGGGGGCGCGCCGCACTCCTGCGTCGTGGCGATCGGCTTCCCGCGCGCCACACCCCTCGAGCGGGCGCGCGCCGTGGCCCGCGGCCTCGGCGCCCAGGCCCGCCGCCACCGCGTGGCGATCGTCGGCGGCGACACCTGCGCCGCGCGCTCCCTGTTCGTGAACGTCTGCCTCCTGGGGCTGGTCGAGCCGGGCCGCGCCGTCCGCCGCGACGGCGCCCGCCCGGGGGACTCGCTGTACGTCACCGGCCGCCTGGGCGCCTCCGCGGCCGGCCTGGCGATGCTGCGCCGCCGCCGGCGGCCGCGGGGGGCGCCCCGGAGCGCCGTGACCCGAGCGGTGCGCGCCCACCTCGATCCGGTGCCGCGCGTGACGGCGGGACGGGCCCTCGGGGTGACCGGCCTGGCGACGGCGATGATCGATCTGTCGGACGGGCTGTCGCAGGACCTGCGCCGGCTGTGCGACGCCAGCCGGGCCGGCGCCCTCCTGGAGGAGGCGGCGATCCCTGTGTCGCCTCTGGCCTTGTCCCTGCTCGGGGCCGCCGGCGCCCGGCGCGCCGCCCTCGAGGGCGGGGAGGACTACGAGCTGCTGTTCGCGTCGCGCCCGGGGCACCAGCCGCTGATCGACCACCTTGCGCGGCGCATCCGGCTGCCGATGACCCGCATCGGCCAGGTGCTGCCCCGCCGGCAGGGGATCCGCATCCTCACCCGCGACGGACGCTACCGCGACCTGCCGCCGCGCGGATTCGAGCATTTCCCCCGCTGACGGGCGGGCGGAGCATCCGATGGGAGCCCTCTGGTCGACAGGCGACGAGCGCGACGCGCGGGAGGTGCCGGAAGGCCCGCTCGACGCCCTGCTGCGCGTTATTGACCTGCGGCGCCTGCGCCCGTATCATGCGCCGACGTCCGGAGCGGCGCGCCGCGAGCGCGCGGCGCGCGGCGCCCACATGGGGATCTGGATGGAGGAGAGCGCGGCGATGCGGCAATTGCGGACGGACCGGCTGCGAAGCTGGCTGCGCTTCGCCCTGCACACGGACGACACGCCGCCCCGGGCCGCCCTCGCCTTCGCGCTGGGCGTGTTCATCGCCTGGACGCCGCTCCTCGGCCTGCACACGGTGCTCGCCCTGGGGCTCGCCTTCGCGCTCGGCCTCAACCGCGTCGCCGTCCTGGCCGGCACCTTCGTCAACAACCCGTGGACGCTCGTGCCGATCTACAGCGTCTCGGTCTACCTGGGGTCGCTGATCCTGGGCACCGACCTCGACCCGCCTCGGTTCGAGGGGTTCGACTCCTGGAGCGACATCGGCACCTTCATCGCCCAGTGCCGCCCCTGGATCGTCCCCCTGACCGTCGGGACGCTCGTCCTGGGCACGATCTCCGCCCTGCTCGCCTTCCCCATCATCCTCTACGGCATCCGGTGGTACCGTACCCTGCGCCACGCAGGGTGAGGGCCAGGAGCCCGGCGCGCGGCCGCGGGCGACCAGGACGCCTTCGAGGCGCTGGTCGAGCGCAAGCGCGAGCGGGTCTTCTGGATCGCCTACCACGTCGTGGGCGACCATGAGCTGGCGCGCGACGTGGCGCAGGAGGTCTTCCTGCGCCTGTTCCGCGTCATGCGCCGCTTCAGGAGCGGCGGCCGCTTCGACGCCTGGCTCTACCGCATCACCCTGAACCTGGGCATCGACGCCCTGCGCCGCGAGCGCCCGCACCGCGAGGCGGTCCCCCTCGAGAGCCCCGGGCGGGGGGACGACGCCGGGACGGCGGGAGCCCCCGGGGCCGCCGTGGAGCCCGCGGCGCCCGGCGCGGCGGGCGGCCGGTCGCCCACCGGGGAGACGCTGCGCCAGCGGGAGGTCCGGGGCATCTTCGTCACCCTGTGCGCCCTCCTCACCCCGAAGATGCGCATGGCGTTCATCCTGAGGGAGATCGAAGGGCTGCCGACCTACCAGGTCGCCGCCATCATGAAGACCCGCGCCTCGACGATTCGCAACCATGTCCTGCAGGCGCGCCGCATCCTGCAGGAGGAAATGCGCCGCCGCTATCCGGAATACTGCGTTCCTTCCCGGCCGGACCGCGCCTGAGGGCGTGGCCTGCCGCACGCGACCGTTGCCATGTCCCGGGCAGGCTCCTAGACGCCGGGGCGACTTCGTCCGTAGATCAGAGTTGGTCGGCCAGGGCGGACGGGCCACGAGGAGTGCGGGAGGATCCGGTCGCGTCTGCCGGAGCTCGCGCGCCCGGGGATCGATGAGACCCTCGAGCGGGAGATCAGGGAGCACCTGGCGGCCTGTCCCGGCTGCCGCGCCGCCGCGGTCGCGCTGGACCCGAGCCTGCTGTTCCTCGAGCTGCGAGGCCAGGCCTTGCCGGCGCCCTTCTGGGCCGGCTTCCAGGAAGGGTTGCGCGATCGCCTGGAGGCGGAGCGCGAGGCCAGGCGCTTCGCCTGGGGCGACCTCTTCCGCTACCCGCGTCTGGCCTACCTGACCGCGCCCGCGGCGATGCTGCTGATCCTGGGGGCGACCCTTCTGATCGTGCGCCCGGGGATGCACGGGGTCCGGCCGCGGACGGAGCAGGGGGGCCTGCGATCCCCCTATGCGCCTCCCGTCCGGCCCGGCGCGGCCCCGGCGCCGCCGGCCACGGCGGTTCCGGGGCTCCCGGGCGTGGGCGGCGACGCCACGCCGGGGGCGCCTCCGGTCATCGAGGAGGTCGGCTCGCCGGGGGCGCGCGTCTACCGCTTCACGGTCGGCGCGGGGCCCGACGAGACGCCGATCTACCTGGTCGTGGACGAGTCGATCGACTTCTGAGGCGCGGCCGGCGCCGCGGAGGTGACACGCCGTGATCCCGACCCGATTCCGACCCCGGCAGGCTCCGGGGCTCCTCGTCCTGGCCGCGGCGGCTGCCCTCGCGCTGCCGGCGGCGGGCGGGGCGGCGCCGGCCGACCGCCCGGCCGCGGGCGTCGGGTCCGCCCCGGGGGTCCGCCAGGCTCCCGATGCGGGCGCGACCCCAGGCCTTCAGGCGCGCGTCTTCACCATCCGCTATCGCTCGCTGGACGACGCCTACCTCCTGGTCAGCCCGTCGCTCTCGACGCGCGGCTGGGTGCGCTCGGAGCCGGCCAGGAAGACCCTCACGGTCCTCGACACGGCCGAGAACCTGGACCGCATCGGCGAGATCCTCGCCGCCTACGACGTGCCGCCGCGCAGCGTCGAGGTGGCGGTGCAGCTCATCCTGGCCTCGTCCGGCGAGGGATCGCCGCAGCCGCCGCCCCCGCCGATCCGCGGCGTGATCGAGAAGCTCAACGCGCTCAGCACCCGCTGGAACGACTACCGCCTGGTGGGGGACGCGCGCATCCTCGGCACCGAGGGGGAGCACAGCACGCTGCGCGTGGGGGACGACTACCGGGTCGATTTCCGCGTCGACCAGGTCTCGGACGAGACCCGCGTGATCCGGTTCAAGCCGTTCGAGCTGCAGCGGCGGGAGCTGACGGTCGAGGGGAACGAGCGCTACGCCTCGGTGATGAGCACGGTCCTCAACCTGCGCGACGCGCAGCTGTTCATCGTCGGGGCCTCGAAGATGGAGCGCAGCAACCGGGCGCTCTTCATGACCATCACCGCCTCGCTGCAGAGGCCGTAAGGTCCGCGCCGGCGCGCCGCCGGCCGGGAGGACGGATGCCGGAGTTCATCGCCAAGGTGGGGACCAGCGACGGGACCGTCACGGAGCGCACCTTCACCGCCGAGTCGGAGAAGGCGCTCCTGGCCGAGCTGCAGGGCCGGGAGTACCTGGTGTTCGGCATCCGCCGCAAGAGCGGCCTGGCCGGACTGCTGCCGGATTTCGGCCGCAAGCGTACGGTCAAGATGAAGGAGTTCCTGCTCTTCAACCAGGAGCTGGCGGCCCTCATCCGCGCCGGGCTGCCGATCATCGGCAGCCTCGACATCCTCCTGGAGCGGCGCAAGAACCCGGTCTTCTCGAAGGCGCTGGCGGACGTGCGGGACCGGGTGCGGGGGGGCGCCGCGCTGTCCGAGGCGTTCGACGCCCAGGGGGAGATGTTCCCCAAGATCTACTCCTCCACCCTGGCCTCGGGGGAGCGCTCGGGCGAGGTGGCCACCGTCCTGCAGCGCTTCATCGCCTACCAGAAGACGATGATGAACCTGAAGCGCAAGGTGGTCGCGGCGCTGATCTACCCGGCCTTCCTGATGGTGCTGTCGTTCGGGGTCATCATCGTGCTGATCCTTTTCGTGATCCCGAAGTTCACCGAGTTCTACGCCGACTTCGGCTCCGACCTGCCGCTCATCACGCGGGTCCTCGTGTCGGTCTCGGCGCTCCTGACCACGAACCTGCCGTACCTGCTGGTGGCGATCGTGGCGGGGGTGCTGGGAGGGCGCGCCTGGGCGCGCACCGAGAAGGGGCGGCTGGGCTTCGACCGGATCAAGGTGCGCGTCCCGCTGGTCGGGGGGATCTGGCAGCGCTTCGCGGTGTCGCGCTTCATGCGCACGCTCGGCACGCTCATCTCGGGGGGCATCCCGGTGGTGACCGCGCTCGGGATCTCGGCGCGGGCCGTGGGCAACCGCGACTTCGAGGCGCGCCTCCTCGATGTCGAGCGCAAGGTGCGGGAGGGGGAGAGCCTGTGGGAGTCGCTGGACGAGACCCGCCTGTTCAACGACATCGCCATCGAGATGACCAAGGTCGGAGAGTCGACCGGCTCGTTGCACGAGATGCTGGCCAACGTCGCCGACTTCTACGACGAGGAGACCGAGACCCTTCTGGGGACGGTGATTGCGCTCCTCGAGCCCGTCATGCTCATCGGCATGGGCTTCGTGGTGGGCGGGATGCTCCTGGCGATCTACCTGCCGCTTTTGCGCTCGTACGCGCAGTCGCAGTACTGAGGAGGCCGGCATGGCGGCCACGCCCAAGGACAAGACGGCGAAGGGGACCCGCACGGCGCCGGCCGAGCCCGAGCTGCCCGGCGCCGACACGGCCGTCAGCAGCGAGGAGGCGCAGGCGCAGCGGGTGGCGGCGCGCCTGGGCATCCCCCACGTGGACCTGGGGGACTTCCCGATCAACCACGACCTCTTCCGCCAGATCCCGGTCGACCTGATGTTCCGCTACAACTTCGTGCCCTGGAAGGAGGAGAACGGCAGGCTGGTGATCGTCATCGCCGACCCCTCCGACGTGCTGATGGTGGACGAGCTGGAGATCCTGCTCGGCCGGCCGCTGTCCGTCTGCGTCGGGACCAAGGGCGCGATCAACGAGGTCCTCAAGAAGTCGGAGTCCAGCCAGCGCGTCCTCGAGGCCGCGACCGAGGAGTTCAAGATCCAGGTCATCCGGGACGACGACGAGGAAGGGGAGGAGGCGCTGTCGATCGACAAGCTGACCTCGGCCGACTCGCCGATCATCAAGCTGGTCGATTCGACCATCTTCAACGCCCTGCAGCGCCGCGCCTCCGACATCCACATCGAGACGCGCGAGCGCGAGGTGATGATCAAGTACCGCGTCGACGGCGTGCTGTACAACGCCATGGACCCGATCGACAAGCGCTTCCACTCGACCATCATCTCGCGCATCAAGGTCATGTCCGAGCTCGACATCGCCGAGAAGCGCGTGCCGCAGGACGGCCGCTTCAAGCTGAAGATCAAGGGGCGGGCGATCGACTTCCGCGTCTCGATCATGCCGTCGGTGCACGGTGAGGACGCCGTCATCCGCATCCTGGACAAGGAGTCGGTCAACGAGGAGTTCTCCGAGCTGCGCCTGGACGTCCTGGGCTTCACGGCCGAGGAGCTGAAGAAGCTCCGCAAGTTCATCCGCGAGCCGTACGGCATGGTGCTGGTGACGGGCCCCACCGGGTCGGGGAAGACCACGACGCTGTATGCCGCCCTGTCCGAGATCCGCTCCAACGAGGACAAGATCGTCACCATCGAGGACCCGGTGGAGTACCAGCTCCCGGGGATCACCCAGATCCCGGTGAACGAGAAGAAGGGGCTGACCTTCGCCCGGGGGCTGCGCTCGATCCTGCGGCACGACCCCGACAAGATCATGGTGGGGGAGATCCGCGACGAGGAGACGGCGCAGATCGCCATCCAGTCGGCGCTCACCGGCCACCTGGTCTTCACCACCGTGCACGCCAACAACGTGGTGGACGTCCTGGGCCGCTTCCTCAACATGAAGGTCGAGCCGTACAACTTCGTCTCGGCCCTCAACTGCGTGGTGGCGCAGCGCCTGGTGCGCATCATCTGCCCCAAGTGCAGGACGGCCGTGCGCTACACCGCGCAGCAGCTCGACGAGTCGGGGATCGAGGGCAAGAAGCACGCCGCGCACACCTTCTACGAAGGGAAGGGGTGCGTCGACTGCAACGGCACCGGCTTCATGGGGCGCATGGCGATCGCCGAGATCCTGGACATGAGCGACCGGATCCGCGAGCTGATCCTGGATCGCAAGTCGGCCGCCGAGATCAAGCGCGCGGCGCGCGAGGAGGGGATGACCTTCATGCGCGAGGCGGCCGTGCAGCGCGTGCTCGAGGGCAAGACCACCCTGCGCGAGATCAACAAGGTGACCTTCGTCGAGTGAGGCGGGACGGAGCGGAGGAGTCGACGTGCCTCTCCTGGACATGGTGAAGAACCTGGACGCCCTCTTCGAGGGCGCGAGCCTCGAGCCTCGCCGGCCGCCGCGCTTCCCGGGCGTGGCCATCGACATCGACCCGGGGCGCATCACCGGCGTGCGGGTGGAGCCGGACCGCAAGGACGGGGCGCTGCGCTTGTGCGCCGTGGAGTCGCGCAGCCTCCCGGAAGGCGCCATCGAGCCCTCCCTGGTCCGCCCGAACGTCCGGGTGCTGGAGCCGGTGGCCCTGGCCCTGCGGGCGATCCTGCCCAAGGTGGCGACCGGCGAGCCGCGCGTATCGCTGCTCCTGCCGGACCACGTCGCCCGCGTCGCCCTGCTCGCCTTCGCCACCTTCCCGCGCACGCGCCGCGAGCTGGTCGCGCTGGTGCGCTTCCGCATGGCCAAGTCGCTGCCGTTCAAGCCGGACGAGGCGGTCCTGGACCTGATGCTCCCGGGCGGCGCCCCGGCGCCGGGGACGGCCGCCGCCGGCGGCAACGTCCTGGCCGTGTTCATGCACCGCGCCGTCGTCGAGCAGTACGAGGCGCTGCTCAGCGCTTCCGGCTACTGGCCGGGGCTCGTCGGGCTGTCCACCTTCGAGCTGTACAACCTGTTCCGCGGCCGCCTGGAGCCGCAGCCGGGCGACGCGAAGGACACCCTCTTCCTGAACGTCACCGGACAGTACCTGTCCCTGCTGCTGTTCCGCGGCGAGGAGCTGATCTTCTACCGCTGCAAGCCCCACGCCGCCGAGGCGGGCGAGGGCGGCGGCCCGGCGGGCATCCGGCGCGAGATCTACACCTCGCTGGCCTTCTACCAGGAGAAGCTCCTGGGGCGCGGCATCGGCCGCGCCTACCTGCGCGTTTGCGGCCTGCCGCGCGACGAGGTCCTCGCCGCGGCCGCGGTCGAGGTCGGCTGCCCCATCGAGCCGCTCGATCTCCTGCAGGTGCTGCCGGTCGCGGCGCCGCTCGCCCTCGACGCGGAAAACGCCTCGCTCGCGGCCCCGGCGGCGGGGGCGATCGTGGGGAGGCGCTCGTGAGGGCGCTGGCCATCAACCTGGCGACACGGCCGTTCCGCAACAACCGGGTCGTCGGCTCGGTCGTCGCCGGACTCGCCGCGGCGCTCGTCCTGACGACGACCTACAACCTCTACGTCTACCTGAACTACTCCAGCCGCTACAGCGAGCTTCAGGGGCTGGAGGGCGACTACCGCTCCCGCCTGGCGGGGCTCGAGACCGAGGAGCGCCGGCTGGCGAAGGAGATCCAGGCGCGCGACTTCAAGCGCGTCTACGACCAGGGGAAGTTCGCCAACGACCTGATCGTGAGGCGCGGGTTCTCCTGGACGCAGCTGTTCAACACCCTCGAGGCGGTGGTGCCGCCCGACGTCATGATGACCTCGCTGCGCCCCTCCTTCAAGGAGGACGGCATCATCATCAGCGCGCAGGGGGTGGCGAAGAACCACATCGCCCTCTACACCCTGCAGGACACCCTGCTCAAGGACCGGCGCTTCGCGCGCGTCTACCCGGCCAACGAGCGGAAGCTCAACCCGAGCCGGCCCGAGATCACCTTCGCCCTGAACTTCGACTACCTGCCGCCCGCCCCGCCCGCGGCCCCGGAGGCGGTGACCGTCCAGGGCGGGGCGCCCGCGGCCGCGATGCCGGCGGGACCCGCCATGGCCGCCAGCGGCGCGCCGCCCAAGGAGGCCGCCGCCTCCGCGGCGACTCCGGCGCCCGCGAAGCCCGGACCGGCCCCGGAGGCGCGCGGCGCGCCGGCCGGCCTGCCTGCGCCGCGCGGCACGGTGGGGCGCGACGGGCGGCCGCGCGGCGCGGCCGGGCTGGCGCGCCTGGTCGCGGCGCCGGGCGGGATCTACGTGCCGCCCGGCTACGCCCTTCCGTCCGACGGCGCGCCCAAGGGATCCCATGACCGCAAGCCGGCCCCGCACGAGGCGGCCGCGGGGGGTGCGGCCAGGCCCGATCCGCCCGTGCCCGCTCCGCCGGCGCGGTCGCCGGCGGCGCCGGTGACCGCGACGGCCCAGGCTGCCGCGCGCCTGACCGTCCCGGCCGATCCCACGGCCCCCGTGCGGGCGGGCGGACCGGCCGCCACGCCCGCGGTGCGCCTCGACGTGCCGCTGACCTTCGCGGCGCGCCCGGTGGGCGAGGTGTACGAAGCGCTGTCCCGGGCGCACGGTGTGCGCTTCCAGATCGACCCGGCGGTGGACCGCGGGGCGCGCGTCACGGTCGACCTGCGAGGCAAGAGGCTCGACGACGCGATCGCGGCCGTCAGCCGCGCCGCGGGCCACCGGGTGAGCCGCCAGGGGAGCGGGCTGTACACCGTCGTCGCCATCGGGGGCGGCGAGCCGATCGGCGAGAAACCGGTCGTCGAGGAGCCGCTCGCTCCGGAGGAGCGCAAGCCGTGAAGATCCGGCCGCTCAAGCGCGGTCTCGACCTGCGCGAGGACCTCGGCTGGATCGCCGGGGTTCTCGGCGCGCTCCTCCTGCTGAACGCCGGCTTCTACCTCCTTTTGAACCGGCCGAGGCTGCGGGCCCTCGAGGAGCTCCAGAGCGGAGGCAACGAGGTGCGCCGCGCCCTCAAGCTGCAGAGCGAGCGCTGCGAGACGATGCGCGACCTGGTCCGGCGCTATGACGAAGAGACGGAGCGCCTGGCGGACTTCTACGCCCACCGCCTCGGGACGCAGGCCGAGAGGATGACCTCCATCCAGAAGGAGATCCGTGCCATCGCCGAGGAGTTCCGCATCGACCCCGAGGCGGTCGACTTCACCACCGAGGCGATGCAGGGGACCGGCCTGACCCGCTTCCAGATCTCCTTCCCGCTGACGGGGGGATATCCGAACCTGCGGCAGTTCATCAGCCGGGTGGAGAAGTCGGACCACCTGCTGATCGTCGACGAGGTCCAGCTGACCGGGGCCAAGGAGGGCGGCGCGATGCTCAGCCTGACGATCCGCATCTCGACCTACTTCCGTCCGCCCGAGGGCGAGGTCCAGCCGCCGCCGCGGCGGGCCTGAAGGCATGAGGCCATGAAGCGAAAGCAGAAGGAGATCCTGCTCGGCGTCCTGCTGGCGGTGATGGCGATCGTCGCCTGGTGGAACTTGTCCGTCGACACGACGGGGGGCCGGGCCCCCGCGGCGCGCGGGGGGTCCGGCGGGCGCGCCGACATCACCACCCTCAGGGTCTACCCGGTGCAATGGGCCTCGCTCTCCGCCCCGCGCCCGGGGTACGACCCTTCCGGCAGGAACATCTTCCAGTTCGGGGTGATCGCGCCGCCGCCCCCGCCGCCTCTCACGGCGGCGGAGAAGGCGGCGATCGAGGAGGCGCAGCGCAGGGCGGAGGAGGCCCGTCGCAAGGCGATGGAGGAGGAAGCGGCCCGGCAGAAGGCGGTGCAGGAGGCGATGGCCAACGCCACCCCCACCCCGCCGCCGCCCCCCCCGCCGCCTCCCAGGCCGCAGCCGCCCCCGATCAACTACAAGTTCATCGGCTACATCGGTCCGTCCGATCACAAGATCGCCGTGCTGCACAACGGCACCGACATGATTTTCGCGCGGCAGGGGGACGAGGTCGAGAAGGGGATCAAGATCCTGGAGATCGGCTACGAGTCGATCAAGTTCGGCTTCACCGATCCGCAGTTCAAGGGAGAGTCGCAGACGCTCCCGATGAGCAGTTCCTACTGAAGGGGGAAGGGAGGTGAGTCGAGTGAGAGGATCCACCAAAGGACGGCAGGGCGAAGGATCGCGGGCGCGGCCGTGGGCCCGGGCGGCCGCCGCGCTCGTCCTGGCGGTGCCGCTCGTGCAGGCGGCCTGCGCCACCGGCCGCTCCTACCGGGTCGGCGAGAGGGAGATGAGGGGGGAGAACTACGACCGCGCGGTGCTCTACCTCTCCAGGGCCGTGGCCGGGAAGCCGGACAGCACGCGCTACAAGGTCGCCCTGTCGCGCGCCAAGCAGAAGGCGGCCCAGGACCACTTCGTCAAGGGACAGGCCTACGTGCACGAGTTCCAGCAGGTGGTCTAACTCGACCCGTCGCACCAGTACGCCGCCAACGAGCTGGCCAAGGCGCTCTCCGAGTGGCAGAAGCTGCAGAGCCAGGACCTGAGCGAGATGGAGAAGGCCAAGCGCAAGGCCAGGGCCGCGCCGGGGCGGCAGGCGCCGCGCCTCAACCCGCAGTCGAACATCCCCATCGTGCTGCGCTTCAAGGACGAGACCATCAAGAAGATCTACGACGCGCTCTCGAAGGCGTCGGGGATCAACTTCATCTACGACGAGCGCCTCGACCTCAACAAGAAGATCTCGATCGACCTGGCGGACGTGACGTTCGAGCGCGCCCTCGACACGTTGATGGCCATGAACAAGCACTTCTACAAGATCTGGGACGAGAACACGATCCTGGTGGCGGACGACAACCAGCAGAAGCACAAGGAGTACGACGACCTCGTCATCCAGACCTTCTACCTGAGCAACGCCGACGTGAAGGATGTGCAAGTCCTGCTGCGCACGCTCCTGGACGCCCGCCAGCTGGCGCAGAACGACCGCCTCAACTCGATCACCATCCGCGACACCCCCGACCGGGTGCAGGTGGCCCAGAAGATCATCGAGTCGAACGACAAGGCGAAGTCGGAGCTGATCGTCGACATCGAGCTCCTGGAGCTGAACCGCACCATGCTGCAGAACCTGGGCATCGTCCTGTTCGGATCGGGCGGCAGCAGCGGCAAGCAGATCAACCTGACTTACGGCGGCGGCGCCTCCGTGCCCCTCAACAACCTGGGCCTCCTGAAGCAGTCCGGGTCGTACCTGCTCGGCCCGATTCCCGGCGTGGTGGTGAACTTCCTGAAGACCGACGCCGACGCGCAGGTGCTGGCCAAGCCGCAGCTGCGGGTGAGCGAGGGGGAGAAGGCCACCGTGCGCATCGGCGACCGCATTCCGATCCCGACCACCACCTTCAACGCCGCCCCGACCGTCGGCGGGACGGTGGGGGTGCCGATCACCTCGTTCACCTACCAGAACGTCGGCATCAACATCGACGTCGAGCCGCGGGTGCACCACAACAAGGAGATCACCCTCAAGCTGAAGGTGGAAGTCTCCTCCCTGGCCGGCCAGGTCGCGGCGGGAGGCGGCCTGACGCAGCCGATCATCGGCACGCGCGAGATCGACACCACCATCCGGCTGAAGGACAACGAGACCAACCTGCTGGCCGGCCTCATCCGGGAGGAGGAGCGCAAGTCGATGTCGGGCTTGCCGGGGCTGTCGAACATCCCGGTGGTGCGCCGCATCTTCGGCAACACCGAGACGAACATCCAGCAGACCGACATCGTCCTGACCCTGACGCCCCTCTGGATCGGCACCGACCAGGACATCGGGCTCAAGGGCTCCAGCAAGACGAGCGCCTTCGGCCCCTCGCCCTTCGAGGCCCAGGAGGAGGCGCCGGCGCCGCCGGGCAGCGCCGAGCCGACCGTCGAGGAGGCGCAGCCGCAAGGGGCGCTCCTGCCGGGCGGCGCGCCCGCGCCGGGGTCCGAACTGCCCGAGGCCGAGGAGCCGGAACCGCCCGCCCCCTCGCCGACCCCAACGCCCGCCCCGTCTCCCTCTGAAACGCACAAGCCGCCCGCGGGTCCCGCGACCGTGTCGCTGAACCCGTCGTACCTGACGGCCAGGCTCCGGCAGCCGTTCACCGTGAGCGTGTCGATCAGCGGCGCGTCGGGCGTCGGCAGCGTGCCGTTCCATCTCGGCTTCGACCCGGAGGCGCTCGAGTTCGTCAGCTTCTCCGGCACCTCCCCGTTCCTGAGCCAGGACGGCGCGCCGGCCTTCGTTCTGGCGACCCTCGGGTCGGGAGGGCGCGAGGTGATCGTCGGGTTGTCGCGCCAGGGGAGCCGGCCCGGCATGAGCGGCCAGGGAACGCTCATCGACCTGACCTTCCGTCCCAAGAAGCCCGGGACGACTTCGCTGTCGTTCAGCGATCTGGCGGTGCTCGATCCGGCCGCCAGCCCGCTGCCATCCCAGAAGATGGGGATGACGGTCGTGGTGCAGTAGGAGGGAGGCCGCGAGGATGGGACGATGCGCAACGCGCCGCGCGCCCGCGCCGCGCGGCTTCACGATGATCGAGCTCCTGGTGGCGATCACCGTGATGCTGGTGCTCGCCGGGGCGGCCATCCCGACGGTGAAGTTCGCCGTCAAGAGGCAGAAGGAGCTGGAGCTGCGCCGGGCGCTGCGGACCATGCGCACCGCGATCGACCAGTACAAGAAATTCTGCGACACGGGGGTGATCGCCAAGGAGGGGGTCGACTCGGAATGCTACCCCCCCGATCTCGAAACGCTGGTCAAGGGGGTCGAGAACAACAAGGCGCTGGGGGCGAAGATCAAGTTCATGCGGCGCATCCCCCTCGACCCGATGACCAGCTCGTACGACTGGGGCCTGCGCTCGTACCAGGACGACCCGGACTCCTCGTCGTGGGGGCACGAGAACGTGTACGACGTCTTCACGACCGCGGGCGGCAAGGCCCTCGACGGCACCAAGTACAAGGACTGGTGATGCGCCACGAACGCGGCTTCACGCTCATCGAGATGCTCATCGTCGTGACGCTCATCGGCATCATCGCCGGGATCGCGGCGGTGCAGCTGCGCCAGACGCCGCTGAAGGCCAAGGAGGCGGTCCTCAAGGAGGACCTGTACATCCTGCGCGACGTGATCGACCAGTACTTCGCCGACAAAGGGAAGTACCCCGAGTCCTTGCAGACGCTGGTCGAGAGCGGCTACATCCGCAAGATCCCGGTCGACCCGTTCACCAACGCGGACTCGACCTGGGCCACGGTGCAGGCCGAGACGAACGAGGACGATCCCCAGGCCGCGGGGGGCATCGTCGACGTGCACAGCGGCAGCGACGGGACGGCGATCGACGGGTCGCGCTACAGCGACTGGTGAGGCGATCCCCGTCATGGGACTGACGCCGGGCGTATCGGACGGATGAGGTTGTGGGGGCGACCCCGAGGGGGTATATTCTCTTGAAAGGAGCCAGTTTCATGAACACGAGCACAGGCCGCCGCGCGGCGCAGGCCGCGGCCCTTCTGCTGACATTCGCCATCGCGGGCTGCCAGAAGTCGGACGTGATCGCGCCGGACGGAGCGACGATCACCCTGCAGGCGACGCCGACCAACGTCGTTCTCGCCTCGACCCCCGATTGCATCAATCTGCTCAATGTCACGACGTGCGGAACGGCGATTATCACCGCCACGGTGGCGAGCAAGCTGGGAGTCCCGCTCTCCGGCCAGGACGTCAGGTTCAACAGCACGGCCGGCCTCCTCTTCATAGGCGACACGTCCAATCCGCAGATCATCGGCAGCAATCCCGTCAGGACAGACAGGTTCGGAAACGCCCAAGTCAACCTCATTACTTCGACGACGACGCAGGTCAATGCCCGTTCGGGAGCGGCCAGCGCGACCCCTCTGTCCCTCAGCACGGTGAACGGGAACCTCAGCCAGATCACGTTGAATCTCGACACGACGAGCAACGGGTGCTCCCTGAGCTCCACGGACATTGCGAGCTGCACGCAGCAGGTCTGCCTTGTGGCGACCGCGAAGGATGCGAGCGATAACGGGATCCCCGGGCTGACCATCGTGTTCGCCCTGCAGAACAATGTGTCCGGCTCGAATACCTTCAGCGGCTCCTTCGTCCCTCCGCAACCGACGACCGACTCGCAGGGAGAGGCGCGAACGGTCTTCACTCCCAGCAGCACCTGCCCGGCCCAGTGCGGCGGCAACAAGCCGTGCCAGGGCGAGATCGTCGCCTCGACCCAGGGGGGATTCAAGAGCATCGCGCTTCCACTGCTGATCAACATCCCGTGAGTCGGAGGTGAGCGTGCCATCCAGGCTGCGTTCCGGGGAGGCGGGCGGCCTGCTGATCATCCTGATGATCGGCATCGCGGTGGTGTCGATCGGCCTGGGGGCCGCCGTGCAGACCTGGGGCAGCACATGGCGCCG
>QHXZ01000019.1:8479-14365 GCA_003223165.1 Acidobacteriota bacterium | reverse complement strand
CTTCAGGTAGGCGTCGGCCAGGGCGATGTGCGCCTGGATGTAGTCGGGCTGCAGGTCGAGGGCGATCTTCAGGGGATCGATCGCCTCGCCGTACCGCCGGTCGGCGTTCAGGCAGATCCCCAGGTAGTAGTAGGCCAGGAAGGAGTTGAGGTTGATGTTGACGACCTGCTGGAAGGCTTCGATGGCGTCCTTGGTCTTGCCCTCCTTGTAGAGGCGCATCCCCTCCGTCTGCAGCTTGAACGAGAGGGTGCGCGCCTCGGATGCGGTGAAGGCGAGGGCGAGAGAGGGCGGCAGGGCCGCGACGCACGCGAGCAGGATGGCCGGCAGGACGCGCAAGCGCGCTTGAAACCCCATGCCCAGCAATATAGTGCAATTCCCGGCGGAGGTCACACGCGCCAGGCGCGAGGCTGGTGCTAGACTGGGCCGCCCGGGATCGGCCCGCAGGAGGAGAGGTGCCCATCGAGTCGCCCGCAGCGCCCGCGTCGAGAACGCGCCCCCTCGCGCTGGCCGCCCTGGTCCTCGCCTGCGCCACCGGCGCGGCCGCCGCGGCGACGGCGGACTACCGCTTCGGCGGACTCCAGTATCGCGGCGACTTCGGAAGCGATCGGGACGTCCGGCTGGAGCAGTACCCCTTCGAGATCTCCTTCAACCGCGCCGCGAGCCGCCTTACGCTCACCCTGCCGTACGAGCGGATCGACCGCACCGGCAACGTCACGTTCGCGGCCGACGGCCCGGTGATCCTGGGGGCGGGCGGCCCGGGTCGGCCGCCGTATCAGACGAGCGCGGCCGGGGAGTCCGCCTCCGGCCGCGGGGATCTGCTGATCAGGGACGAGCTGTTCCTCACCCGGGCGGGGAAGGGGAAGCACCCGGCCCTCGCCTGGGTGCTCGACCTCAAGCTCCCGACCGCGGACGAGAAGCAGGGGCTCGGCACCGGGAAACGCGACTGGGGGTTCGGCCTGTCGTACATGCAGCCGGTCAGCGCGCGCATCCAGATCATGGGGCAGGCGCTCTATCGTTTCATGGGTGATCGAGAACGTCCCTCCCGTCCTGGACCGGGTTCCCTTCTACGACGCCGCGGGCGCACCGATCGGAATCCAGGAGGTCACCGACAGGCGCCTCGCGCGGCTCGACCTCACCGTCCGCTCGCAGACCGGCGGCACGACCCGGCTCGGCGTGACCCGGGGGATCACCCAGGGCGCCGAGGACATCGGCTTCCTGCTGGAGTTCTCGACCGGCGGGCGCTGACGGCGGGGGCCGGCAGAGGGCGCCGGCGGCGGGCGCCGATCGCTAGTAGGCGATCAGATCGGCCATCGCCTTCCGGAGGTCCTCGACCTGCGGCAGGATGGCGTTCTCGAGACCCGGCTCGTAGGCCACGAAGGTGTCGAGGGCCGCGACGCGCCGCACCGGCGCGTCCAGGTGGTCGAACAGGCGCTCGCCGACCAGCGCCGCGATCTCGGCGCCGTAGCCGAACGAGTAGGCGTCCTCGTAGGCGACCAGGACCTTCCCGGTCTTCCCCACCGACGCGGCCACCGTCTCCCAGTCGAAGGGGGAGAGCGAACGCAGATCGATCACCTCGGCCTGCGACCCCTGCTGCGCCAGGAGCGTGGCGGCGCGCACGGCGCGCTCGACCAGAGCGCCGTAGGTGACGACCGTGACGTCGCCTCCCTCGCGGGCGATGCGGGCGCGGCCGAACGGGATCATGTGGCCGGGGCCCGGGTAGGGGCTCTTGTTGTGGGTCTGCCGGTACAGGTGCTTGTGCTCGAGGAACAGCACCGGGTCGTCGCAGCGGATGGCGGTGCGCAGCAGGCCGTTGGCGTCGAGGGCGGTGGCGGGCATCACCACCCGCAGCCCCGGGATGTGGGTGAAGATCGACTCGCCCGACTGGCTGTGGTAGATGCCGCCGCCCTGCAGGTAGCCGCCCACCGGCACGCGCACCACGACCGGGCAGGAGAAGCCGCCGTTGGCTCTCCAGCGCAAAAGCGCCAGCTCGCTGCGGATCTGCATCATGGCCGGCCAGATGTAGTCGAAGAACTGGATCTCGACCACCGGCTTCAATCCGCGCGTCGCCATGCCGATCGCCCGGCCGACGATCGACGCCTCGGCCAGGGGAGCGTTGAAGACCCGCCCCGACCCGAAGCGTCTCTGCAGGTTGTGCGTCACCTTGAAGACGCCTCCCTTCCCCTTGACCTCCTCGAGGCCGGCCTGACGCGTACAGTCCGCGATGTCCTCGCCGAAGACCACGATGCGGGGATCGGCGGCCATCTCGTCGCGCAGGCAGGCATTGAGCAGGTCGACCATCGTCTTGGGATCGCCCTCCAGGCGCGGAGGTGCGTCGAAGCGCGACGAGGCCGGGTCGACCTCCTGCGAATAGACGTGGGCCGTGACCGTCGCCGGAGCGGGTCGCGGCGCCTCGAGCGCCGACTGGGCGGCCTCGTCCACCTCGCGGTCGACCTCCTGCCGCACCGCTGCGAGGAAGTCCTCCGAGGCGGCCCCGGAGCGCGACAGGAACGCGGCGAAGGTGGGGATCGGGTCGCGCAGCGCCTCGGCCTCGCGCTCGCTCCGGGAGCGGTAGTTGCTCTGGTCGTCCGATAGCGAGTGCGAATAGGGGCGCGTCGTATGCGCATGCAGCAGGGCCGGCCCGCCCTGCGGCGAGCGCGCGTGGGCGATCAGCTCCTCGAGGACGGCGTAGGAAGCGATCGGGTCGCAGCCGTCCACCTCCTCGACCCTGAGGCCCGGGAAGGAGGCGGCGAGGCGGGACACGCTGCCGCCGGCGGTCTGCGCCTCGACCGGCACCGAGATGGCGTACTCGTTGTCGGTGATCAGGAAGAGGACCGGGGCCCTGCCCAGGCAGGCGGCGTTGAGCGATTCCCAGAACTCCCCCTCGCTCGTGGCCCCGTCGCCGCCCGAGACGTAGACGACCGCATCGGAAGCCGGGTCGAGCATCCTGCCGGCCTCGGCGCAGCCGACCGCCTGCAGGAACTGGGTGCCGGTGGGGCTCGACTGCGAGACGATGCGCAGCCGCGGGCTGCCCCAGTGGCTCGGCATCTGGCGGCCGCCGGAGGCCGGGTCCTCGGAGGAGCCGACCGCCTCGAGGAACATCTCGCGGGGTGTCACCCCGATCTGAAGGCAGAGGGCCCGGTCGCGGTAGTAGGGGTAGAGCCAGTCGTGGCCCGGCCGCAGGAGGAGCCCGGCCGCGGTGAGCACCGCCTCGTGCCCGGCGCCGCTCGGCGCGACAGGTACATGGTGCGGTAAATCCCGATGAGGCTCTCGCGCGCCAGCCCCGGGTCGCGCAGGTCCTTGGACCGTTCGGCGATCCGTTCGGCCGTCTTCGTGCGCATCGTCCGCATGCTCCCTATGATACGCGCCTCCGGCTTCGCGGCGCCGCCTGTTCGGCGTAGACGCCGTGCGCCGCGTCCTCGGGCTCCGGCATCCGGCTGCGGCGGCTCTCCAGCGCCTCGCGTTCCGCCTCCTCGACCTCGTGCGTCACGCGCGCCTCGGCTTCCTCGAGGAGACGCAGGTTGGCGTCCCGCCGAGGGGCGGCGGTCCGCTTCCGGCCGTCGAGCGAGGGGCCGTCCTGCACAATATAGGCCTCGAACGTCCCGATGGGATCCCTCGCGCCCCAATGGCGGAATTGCTCCGGGGTGAACAGGGCGCGGGCCTCGGCCTCGTCGTGGGTCGCGTGCCCTCCCATCCGGAAGGTGCGCGCCGTCAGGATGCCCGGGCCGCCCCCCCGGCGGGCGCTCCCGGCCATGAGGGAGGTCGCGGCGAAGACGTCGAGGACGTTGTTGCCGTCGCAGGCCATGCCGGGCACCCCGTAGGCCGTATGAAGATCCTCCATCTTGCCGGCGCTATGCCGTGTGGCGGGTGTGCCGAGGGCCACCTGGTTGTCCTGGAGGACGACGACCACCGGCACCTGCATCACCGCGGCGAAGTTGAACCCCTCATGGAAGGCGCTCGTGCGGCTGGCCCCGTCGCCGACGTAGGTGATCGCCACCCGTTTCTCGCCGCGCTGCTTGAGGGCGAGGGCGATGCCGGTGAAGACCGGCACCAGGTTGGCCATCATGCTGGTCGGCGGGATCACTCCGAGGGCCGGGTCGCCGGTGTGCAGGTCGCGCCCCCGGGTGATCTGATCGGCGGTCCCCAGGTAGGCCTTCAGCATCTGGGCCACCGGCATCCCCATCTCGTGGCACGCGCCCGCGTTGCGGATCATCGGGCCGACCAGGTCCCCACGGCGCAGCGCCCTGACGCTGCCGACCGTGACCGCCTCCTCCCCGGTCCCGAGCCAGGCCTTGGAGAGGACCCCTTGCATGACCCAGCGCTTGAGGGTGATGTCGTGCAGACGGAAGCGCACCATCCCCTCGTACAGCCGCACCAGATCGCCGGGTTTCAGCCGCGCCAGGACGCGCCGGCGGGCCGCGTCCTTCCGGAGCGTCGCGCGGTACTCCGCCAGGACGTCGGGGTCGGAGCGGAACGCGACGTACTCGGGCGGGTCGAAGGGAGGGTAGCGCTTCATCGGGCCAGGAGCGTCTTCATCTCCCGCACCGCGCGCTCGATGCCGACCAACGCGGCGCGGGCCACGATGGAGTGCCCGATGTTCAGCTCCTCGATCTCGGGGATCTGGACGATGCGGCGGACGTTGCGGTAGTCCAGGCCGTGGCCGGCGAAGACCTTGAGGCCCAGCTTGGTGGCGGCGCGCGCCGCCTGCGCCACCTTGTCGGCCTCGGCCGCCGCCTGCTCGTCCCGGCGCGTCTCGGCGTACTTGGCGGTGTTGATCTCGATGGCCGCCACCCCGAGCTTGGAGATCGCCTTGATCTGGTCATAGTCCGGGTCGACGAAGATCGACACCAGGACGCCGGCCTCCTTCAGATCGACCACCGTCTTGCGTACCAGGTTCTGGTTCAGGAGGACATCGAGGCCGCCCTCGGTCGTCACCTCCTCGCGCCGCTCCGGCACCAGCGTCACGCTGTCCGGCTTGTGCGTGGAGGCGATGGTCACCATCGGCGGCGTGGCCGCCGCCTCGAGGTTGAGGCGGGTCTTGACCGCCTTGCGCAGGAGATCGACGTCGCGCTCCTGGATGTGGCGGCGGTCGCCGCGCAGGTGGATGGTGATCTGGTCGGCGCCGGCCATCTCGGCGTAGAGCGCGGCGGCGACGGGATCCGGCTCCTGCGCCTTGCGCGCCTCGCGCAGCGTGGCGAAATGATCGACGTTGACTCCCAGTCGCACCGGCTCCATCGGCCCTCCTCGTTCGGTCAGGACGGGACGGTCAGGAGGTCTCCTGGCCGATCTCCTGCTGGATCAGCTGGCTGAGGCGGGAGGCGCACGCCTCGATCAGGGGCTGCGACTCTCCCTCGACCATGATGCGCGCCTTCGGCTCGGTGCCAGAGTAGCGCACCAGGAGGCGTCCGCGTTCCCCCAACTTGCGCTCTTCGTCGCGGATCGCCGGTCCGATGCGCGGATGCGAGTCGAGGGGCGGCCGGGAGCGGACCGGGACGTTGACCAGGATCTGCGGGCAGGGGCTGACCGAGGCGGCCCATGTGGCCAGATCCAGGCCGGTCCGCCGCACTAGGTCGACGAACAGCAGGCCGGTGAGAAGTCCATCCCCGGTGGTGGCCTTGTCCAGGAAGATGATGTGCCCCGACTGCTCGCCGCCGAGCGGGTGGCGGCCGCGCCGCATCTCGTCCAGGACGTACTTGTCGCCCACCGGCGCCCTCAGCATCTTCACCCCCTCGGCCAGGAGGGCGCGCTCGACCCACAGGTTGCTCATCACCGTCCCCACCACGGTGTCGCCCGGCAGGCGCCCGGCCCGCCTCAGGTCGCGCGCCGCCAGGTACAGCACGTAGTCGCCGTCCAGCACCTTGCCGCGCGCGTCCACGGCCAGGCAACGGT
>QHXZ01000019.1:0-8444 GCA_003223165.1 Acidobacteriota bacterium | reverse complement strand
CCAGCCCCGCCGGGTGCAGGGCGCCGCAACCCTCGTTGATGTTGCGTCCGTCCGGCCGGGCATTGAGCGCGAAGACCTTGGCGCCCAGGCGGCGGAAGATCTCCGGCCCGAGAGACGAGGCGGCGCCGTTGGCGCAGTCGAGGACGATCGACAGCCCCTCGAAGGTCGCGTCCTCGGGCAGCGCCCCGCGCAGCCAGTCGACGTAGCGCGCGTGCAGCGCCTCCGTCGTCACCCCTTGGCCCTCTAAAGCCTCGTGGCCCGACGCGGCATCACCGTCCGGCCGGGCCGCGCTATCGGACGCGCCGTGGGCGTGCGCCCCGGGACCGGCTCCGCTGTCGAGGACCTCGCGCTCGATCTCGGCTTCCAGGGCGTCCGGCAGCTTGTACCCGGCCCCTTCGAAGACCTTGATGCCGTTGTCGCGGTACGGGTTGTGCGAGGCCGACACGACCACGCCGGCGTCGTACCCCATGAGGCGGGCGATGCAGGCGACGGCGGGGGTGGTGAGCACGCCGCCGCAGTCGGCCCGCCCGCCGGCGGCGCGGATTCCCTCCACCAGGGAGCGCTCGATGTCCGGGCCGGACTCGCGCGTGTCGCGCCCCACCACGACGCGCGGCGGCCCGCCCCGCGCTCCCTTCAGGCGGCGGCCGAGCGCCCGCCCGATGGCAGAAACGGTCGCCGGGTCGAGGGGGAACAGGCCGGCCACCCCGCGGATGCCGTCGGTGCCGAACAGACGCTTCACGACGCCCCCCGGTTCACGAGACCCTCCGGACCGGGCGGATCTCGACCCGCACGCGCACCGCTCCGCCGGGGGAGGAGACGCGCACGCGGCTCCCTTGCGGAGCGTCCGGGATCGGCCTGGCGTCCACCACGTAATCCGAGGTCTCGCCATTGAGGACGATGGTGCCGGTGGTCGCCTGGCTCACCCGCGCCACTTCGCTGGCGGGGCCTTCGATCGTCACCGTCGGCGGATCGATGCTGTGCCCTGCTATCTCGTATCCCTTCGGGGGCCGCCCCGCGAACTCCGCCACCACCGGCACCTCGCGCCCCACCCTCCGCTCGATCATCACCTCGACGCGGTCGGGGGCGAGGCTGACGACCTCGGCCCCTCCCGGCACCTTGATCATCGAGGCGTCCAGGGGAATGTGCTGCTCGCCGAGGACGGCGCGCGACAGGTCGATGCGGGCCGCCAGCCGGTCCTCGGTGATGGCGCGCAGGATCGGCTCGGGCGCCCGCAGTCGGACGGCCACGGTGTCCGTCACCCGGCCGGAGAGGTCGAGGGAACGCGGCAGGTTGGCGTACTCGAGCGGCACGGCGAAGTCCTTCAGGCTCACCTCCTCGCCGCTGACCACGAACCAGCAGACGATGGCCAGCAGGATCGAGAAGAGCTTGAGATAGAGGTTCTGGCGCAGGCCGAAGCGCATCGTTCCTCAGGCGGCGTCGGGCCGCTCGGAGACGCCGTGGTTGCCGTTGCGCGCCCTGCCCTGCGCCGCCGCCAGGTGCCTGCGCAGGAAGGCCTTCAATCCGTCCGCGTCGAGCGGGCCGTACATGCGGCCCTCGACCGCGCCGCGGATCTCCTTGCGCTCCTCGGAGATGACGATGACGACGCTGTCATACTCCTCCGACAGGCCGATGGCGGCACGGTGCCGCGACCCGTACTCGTGGGCCAGCCGCGCGTCGGTGCTCACCGGCAGGAAGCAGGAGGCGGCCTTGACCCGTCCCTCGCCGATGATCACGGCGCCGTCGTGCAGCGGCGATCCCGGCGTGAAGATATTGAGCAGCAGATCGTGCGAGATGGCCGCGTCGAGCGCCGTGCCCGACTCGATCTGATCGGGGAGCGCCTGCTCCCGCTCGATGACGATGAGCGCCCCGTTGCCGCGCGACGCCAGGTCCGTGGCCGCGCGCACGATCTCTTCGAGCATCTTCTCGGTGATCTCCTGGTAGGCGCTGCGGAAGAGCGGCGTGCGGCCGAGGTGCGCCAGGGCGCGCCTTATGGTCGTCTGGAACAGGATGATGATGGCGAAGGGGGCGTAGAACAGGACGCTGCTCAGCACGCGGTGGACGGTGCGCAGGTGGAGCGGCCGGTCGGGGGAGGTCACCCAGTAGGCCAGCACCACCAGGAGCACGCCGGTGAGGGTCTGCAGGGCGCGCGTCCCCTTGAGGATCAGGCCGACCTGGTAGATCAGGACGGTCATCAGGACGATGTCGAGGGCGTCGCGCCAGCCGAAGGCCGGCAGGACCGAGTGGGGCAGGAGCGGTTCGATCATGGTCTCGCCGCGGCGACGCGCAACGCCGCGTCGCACAACCGCGCGGCCCGCACCGCCTGCTTCACGTCGTGCGCCCTGATGATATCAGCGCCGCCCGCGATGGCCAACGCCTCGGCGGCCAGGCTGGCCTCCAGCCGCTCGTCGGGAGGCAGCTCCTCCTCGGCGCCCAGGAAGGACTTGCGCGAGGCGCCGACCAGGATCGGCCGGCCGAGGCTGCGCAGCACGTGCAGGTGGCGGATCACCGCCAGGCTGTCGCGCCGCCTCTTGCCGAAGCCGATCCCCGGATCGATGACGATGCGATCCTCGCGCACCCCGGCGCGCAGCGCCGCCTCGATCCGGCGCCGCAGGAAGGCGGCGATCTCAGGCAAAAGCCGCGTGTAGCGCGCCGCCTTCCGCATGGTGCGCGGCGTGCCGCGGATGTGCTGGATCACCACCGGCAGCCCGCTCTCCGCCACGGCCGCCGGCATGGCGGGATCGAAGGTCATCCCCGAGACGTCGTTCACCAGGTCGGCCCCGGCGTCGGCGGCGCGGCGCGCCACCTCGGACTTCGTCGTGTCGATCGACACCAGCGGCCGGCCGAGCCCGCCCCGGCCGTTCGCCCCTCGGCCCGTGCCCCGCGCTCGCAGCGCCGGGACGAGCGCTTCGAGGACCGGCAGCACGCGCCGCAGCTCTTCCTGAAGGCGCACGGGCCGCGCGCCGGGCCGGGTCGATTCGCCGCCGACATCGATCAGGTCCGCGCCCTCGTCGGCCATCCGCAGGGCGTGGCCGACGGCGGCGCGCGGGCTTTTGTAGCGGCCGCCGTCCGAGAAGGAATCGGGCGTCACGTTCAGGACCCCCATGACCAGCGTCCTCCCGAGCGGCAGTACGCCGCGCGCCAGGCCGAGCGAGCGGGGCCGCTCCTGCCAGCGCGCCATCGCCTCACCCACCTCCGCGGCGGCCTCGCGCCCCTCGTGCCGGCGCCCGGCCCGATCGAGGAAGAGCCGGAACGCCGCCTCGTCGCCCCCCAGTACCAGGGCCCGCCCGGGCGCCGGCCGGGCCGATCCTCCGGCGGAGCGCATGAGCCGCGCCAGCGTCGCCGCCAGGCGCCCCGGCAGGGCCTCGAGACGCACCACCCAGGGGGCGGCCGATGCCGCCGGCGGAGGGAGCCCGATCAGGCGCCGCTCGCCGGCGCGGGCCGGGAGCGCGGCGGCCGCCACCACCAGGACATTGTGAATCAATTTTGGGAATCCGTGTCCGCCGGGAGTCGGCCCCCCGGCAGGGCGATCACGAAGGCTGCTTGAGCGGATCGGTCGATATCGGGCGGCCCGACGGGCTGCCCTTGGCCGTCTCGGCCACCGGCCGGACCGGCTCGGGGGCCGCTTCCGGACGCGTGCGCTGCGCCCGCTTACGGGCCGTGAGGGCGGCCATCTCCTCGCCCTTCACCAGGGCCGCGACCTCTTCGCCGTCGAGGACCTCGTACTCCAGGAGGGCCTCGGCCACGCGGATGAGCGCGTCGCGGTTGCCCCGCACGACCTCCTTGGCCCGCTCGTACGCCTGCAGCACGATCCGCTTGACCTCCTGATCGATCAGGACGGCGGTCGACTCGCTGTAGTCCTGGTGCTGGGCGATCTCGCGCCCCAGGAAGATCTGCTCCTCCTTCTTGCCGAAGGTCAGGGGTCCGAGCTGCTCGCTCATGCCCCACTCGCAGACCATCTTGCGCGACATGTCGGTCGCCTTCTCGAGGTCGTCGCCGGCCCCGGTGGTCAGCACTCCCATGAACATCTCCTCGGACACCCGCCCGCCCATCATGACCGACAGCATGCTCTCGAGGTACTCGCGCGTGTAGTTGTGCCGGTCGTCGATCGGCAGCTGCTGGGTGACGCCCAACGCCATGCCGCGCGGGATGATGGTGACCTTGTGGATCGGGTCGGCGTGCGGCATGAAGTAGGCGACCAGGGCATGGCCGGCCTCGTGGTAGGCGGTCAGCCGTTTCTCCTTCTCGGAGATGATGAGCGAGCGCCGTTCGCTGCCCATCAGGACCTTGTCCTTGGCCCCCTCGAAGTCCTCCATGAAGACGAGCTTCTTGGCGTAGCGCGCCGCGTTGAGCGCCGCCTCGTTGACCAGGTTGGCCAGGTCGGCGCCCGAGAACCCCGGCGTGCCGCGCGCCAGGACGGCCAGGTCGACGTCCTCGGCGAGCGGGATCTTGCGCGTGTGGACCTTGAAGATCTCCTCGCGCCCCTTCACGTCGGGGCGCGGCACCACCACGCGCCGGTCGAAGCGCCCCGGGCGCAGCAGCGCCGGGTCGAGGACGTCCGGCCGGTTGGTGGCGGCGATCAGGATGACGCCGTCGTTCGACTCGAATCCGTCCATCTCGACCAGGAGCTGGTTCAGCGTCTGCTCGCGCTCATCGTGCCCGCCGCCCAGGCCGGCGCCCCGGTGCCGGCCGACCGCGTCGATCTCGTCGATGAAGATGATGCAGGGGGCGTTCTTCTTTCCCTGTTCGAACAGGTCGCGGACGCGCGAGGCGCCCACGCCGACGAACATCTCCACGAAGTCCGAGCCGGAGATCGAGAAGAACGGCACGTTCGCCTCGCCCGAGATGGCGCGCGCCAGGAGCGTCTTGCCGGTGCCCGGCGGGCCCATCAGCAGGACGCCCTTGGGGATCTTGCCGCCCAGCTTCTGGAACTTCTGCGGCTCCTTGAGGAACTCGATGATCTCCTCCAGCTCCTCCTTCGCCTCGTCCACGCCCGCGACGTCCTTGAAGGTGACCTTCTTGGCCTGGCTCGACGACAGCCGCGCCTTGGACTTGCCGAACGACAGCGCCTTGTTGCCGCCGCTCTGCATCTGCCGCATGAAGAAGATCCAGACGCCGATCAGGAGGAACATCGGCAGCCAGGAGAGCAGGGTCACGAGGTAGGTGGACTCCTTCGGCTTGTGCGCCTCGATGGTGATGTGCTTGGCGCGCAGCTCCTTCACGAAGTCGGGGTAGTCGGGCGCGTAGCTGACGAAGCGCAGCGGCTGCCCGTCCGGCCCCGGCTTGTTGTACTCGCCCGTGATCTCGTTGCCGGTGATGACGATTTTCGAGATCTGGCCGGTCTCGATCTCGTCCATCATCTGGCTGAAGGTCAGCTCTTTCTGGTCGGGTCGGTTGGCGCCGAGGATCTTGTAGGCGAACAGGACCGCCAGGATCAGGATGGTCCAGAAAAGGATGTTCTTGATCAGCGTATTCAAGGCCTGATGACACCTCCGTGAGCAGACAATATAGCCCGAAAGGCCGTCCCTTTCAATCGCTTAGACGCCCGATCCTGGGCGGAAGATGCGGGCCGGGCGGCTACTCCACGTACCCCAGGTAGGGCAGGTTCCGGTACTGCCCCTGGTAATCGAGGCCGTATCCGACCACGTGCCGGTCCGGGACCTGGAAGCCGACATGGTCCGGCTGGAGATCGACCTTGCGGCGGTGCGGCTTGTCGAGGAGGGTGCAGACGCGCAGGGTGCGCGGCTGGTAGAGCTGGATCTGCTGCATCAGGTAGGCCAGGGTGACGCCGGTGTCCAGGATGTCCTCCACGATCAGCAGGTGCGTCCCCTCGATGCGGAACGAGGAGGAGAAGACGATCTCGGTCATGAACTCCGTCTTGCGCGAGGTGATGATCTCCAGGAAGCCGACCTGGGCCGGCAGCTTCACCTGGCGCGCCAGGTCGGCCATGAAGATGAACGACCCCTTGAGCACCCCGAGCAGGGAGATCTCCTGCCCCTTGTAGTGCTGGGTGACCTCCTGGCCGAGGGCCCGGACGCGATCGGCGATCTCGACCTCGGTCTTCAGGATGTCGCGCGACAGGTTCATCGAGGCTCCTTTTCCAGGATCAGGACCCGCCGGGTGCTTCCGGTCACCTTGAAACGGTCGTCGATCTCCTGGCCGACGACCCAGGCGATCCTATCGCCCGACAGCACCAGCGGGATCCGGCCCCGCTCATCCACCGGCACCTTGCGGTCGATCAGGAACGACTTGACCTTGCGCGTCCCCGGCCCGCCCAGCGGCACGAAACGGTCCCCCGGCCGGCGCGGCCGGATCAAGAGCGGCCCGGGCAGCAGGTCGGCGTCGAGGTAGGCCCGCTCGCGCCCGGCCAGCTTCAGATCATCGGGCGCGCACTCCCGCGGCACCACGCTCGCCTTGAGCTTCAGGCTGAAGCCGGACAGGCCGACCTCGCCCGGCACCGGGCAGAGCGCCTCGCGGCAGGCGCTGCCGCCCGCCTCGCCGCCTTCGTCCGGCGCCGCGGAGTCCGCGCCGGCGAGACCGGCCCCCGCGGCGCGCGGCGCGCCGGCGCCCGCCCTCGGGGCGACCAAGAGACGCTCGCCCTGCAGGCGCACCAGCACCCCGTCCGGCAGCGTGACCGCGCGGCGACCGGCCGGATAGTCCAGGAGGTGCAGCGACTGCTCGACATGCAGGAGGCCGATGCGGCGCAGGTCGCCGCGCACCTCGGAGACCGCCAGGCGCAGCACGCGGCGGCGGATCGCCTGCGGCAGGTCCTTCAGACCCTTGACGTCGATCGCCACCGCCTGGCCGTGGCGGCGGGACAGCGAGCGGTATTCCGTCTCGGAGACCCGGGTCAGATAGGCGTCCTCGTCGCGCAAGAGGTCGGCGGCCTGCGCCACCGCGTCGACCACCGACGGGTTGAACTCGCGCCCGAGGAGCGGCAGCAGCCGGCGCCGCACGCGGTTGCGCGCCAGGGTCGTGTCCCGGTTGGTGGCGTCGACGCGGTAGCGCAGGCGCTGATCGCGCAGGTAGGCGATGACCTCGCGCCGCCGCACCTCGAGCAGCGGCCGCACGATGACGCCGTCCACCACCGGGAAGGTGCCGGCCAGGCCGCGCGCGCCCGAGCCGCGCAGCAGGCGCAGCAGGAAGCTCTCCGCCTGATCGTCGCGCGTGTGCCCGAGGGCGATCCGCCGCGCCCCGATCTGCCGCGCCGTCTGCAAGAGGAACTCGGTGCGCAGCGTGCGCGCCCGCGCCTCGCGCGACGACTGCCGGCGCTCGCGCACCAGCCAGGTGCGCGGGTCGACCCGGCCGACCGTCACCGGCAGCCCGAATCGCAGCGCCATCCGCCTTACGAACTCGGCGTCCGCGGCCGAGGCCCGGCCGCGCCATCCATGGTCGAGGTGCGCCACGTGCAGCTCGAGCCGCATCTCCGGCGCCAGCCGGCAGAGCAGCGACAGGAGCGCCGTCGAGTCGGGCCCCCCCGACACCGCCACCAGCACTCTGTCACCGTGGTGGATCATGTCGTAGCGGGCGATGGTCCGTCTGACCTGTTGCTCGATCATACCGTGCGGGCCGTCCGCGCGCCCCGGCCGGGGCGGCGGGGGCGGCATGATTGGTGGCGGTGCAGGGATTCGAACCCCGGACTCCGCGGATATGAGCCGCGTGCTCTAACCATCTGAGCTACACCGCCTTACGCCGTAAGCCGTGATTCTACGGGAGGTTGCGCGCAGTGTCAACCAGGCGGCCCGACGGGTGTCATGGCAGGATCGGCCATGCGCGCCCGTTTCAGGGGCCGTTGCCATTTCCCGGACAGGCCCCTGGCCCTGCGCGAGGCCACCATCAGCCCGACGATCACGACCGGCAACAGCCTGGCGAAATGCGCCAGCAGGTTGAGGCTGCCCAGGAAGTGGGCCGCGATCGCCGCGACGGCTGCCGTGCGGCGGGTGCTCCCGAAGGCGAGGACGAGAACCGGAATCGGCGCGATCCAGGCGGCGGGCCAGAACTCTCCCAGGCCGGTCGAAATGTAATAGGCCCCGCCCGATATTACGACGGCGGCGGCGGTCGCCAGCCAGGCGGGGGTTCGCGGCATGCCCCCTTATACGACATCGGAGCCGCGGACGATCCGGGGCGAAGCATACCTGGTGCCGGGCCGCCGACCGCGAATTTCTAGGGAACGCCGACCAAAGGGCTGTTGCAGACCCCTGCGGGTGTTTCCGGTCCCACGAGACCCGAAAGTCCGATGCATTGAGCCGGCAGGCCGGAGAGCAGGCAGCAAGCACAGTCGTCGCCGGAGCAGAAGGATTGGCTCTGGAGTGCGATCGCCTGCATTCGAGCAGGCCATGTGGTCAGGTTCCCTGTGCGATCCACGGCATCGAGGCGAAGGGACAACGGAACATCCGGCGGGATAGAGAGCGTTGGCTCATGCCGCAGTTTTGCGATGCAGTCTTTCG
>QHXZ01000090.1:38898-44709 GCA_003223165.1 Acidobacteriota bacterium | reverse complement strand
TCGAGCCGGAGTGGGCCAGCTCGAAACGCCCCTTCTTCTGCTTGAGCGCCCCGGTGAAGGCCCCCTTCTCGTGTCCGAACAGCTCGGAGTGCAGGATGCCTTCGGAGTAGACGGCGCAGTTCGCCTCCACGAAGGGCCGCTCGGCGCGCAGCGAGTTGTAGTGCAGGATGCGCGCGATGAGTCCCTTGCCGGTGCCGCTCTCTCCCATGATCAGGACGGTCGAGTCGGTGGCGGTGACCTCCTGCAGCAGGTCGTGGATCTGCTTCATCTTCGGGCTCTTCCCCAGGATCGCCCCGAAGGCGTGCTGGCCCTGGAGATTGCGGCGCAGCTCGAGGTTCTTGACCTTTTCGGACTGCAGCTCTTCCGCCGCGCGCCGGCGCTCGTACCCCATCTGACGGATCTGCGCGGACTTCTCGGCCAGGGCCAGGACATCGTCCTCGGCGACCGGCTTGCGCAGGAAGTCATAGGCGCCCTTGCGCAGCGCCGCGATGGCGACGTCCACCTGGGGCTGCTCGGCCACGATGGCCACCGGGGTTTCCGGGGCGGCCGCCTTGATCCGCTCCAGGGCCTCGATGCCTCCCATGTCGGGCAGCCGCAGGCCGACGAGCGCCAGATCGAAGGTCTGGGCTCGCAGGCGCTCCACCGCGACCGCGGCGCTCTCGGCGTGCACGAAGCGGTGTCCCGCGCGCGACAGGAGATCGCCGGCCCAGCGCACGAATCCGGCGTCGGCATCGACCAGGAGCACGTTCGCTGCTTGGTTCGGATTCATCGCGGGCCCTCCTCGCTCACGGTGTCCAGAAGACCAGCAAGAAGTGTTCCAGCGGCCGGCTGCCGGCCGTCGCGCGGAACGCGCGCTGCGCACGAGACTTGCACGATGACACTCCTGTAACGCGCCGGGCGTGTGGGGATTTGCGACAAAATTGGGAGCAGGAGTGACAGGAAACGTAAGGCCGGAGGGAAGGGCGTCGCCGGGCATGCTAGAGTAGCGGGGAGGCGAGCGAGGAGGGCGCAGCCGCGTGCGCAGGCCAGTCAGAGGATCCCGGACGCTCTTCGCCCTGGTCCTGATCGCCGCAGGACCGGCCGCCCATCCGGAGCCCGTGGGACCGCCCCGGCCCGCGGAAGAAGCGATCGTCGACGGGTTGCGTGCCTTGCACCAGGGCCTCTACGCGCGCGCCGACGAGGCGTTCCTGCGCGCCGCGCGCGCCGCTCCGGGCGACCCCGAACCGTTGCTGTTCCGTGCCTACGGCTTCTACTGGCGCATCCTCGAAGACCCCAAGGTCGAGGACCAGGACGGCGCCTTCCGATCCGCCACCGAGATCTGCCTCGCGGCGGCGGAGGCCCGCTTGGAGGCCGCTCCGGGCGACGCGCGCGCCGGAGGGGCGGCCGGGATGGCTCACATCCTCCGCTCGCACGTCGAGGCCCTGCGCCGCAGCTACTTCCGCGCCGGCCAGGAGGCGCGCCGCGGCAAGAAGCTGCTCGAGCAGGCGCTGGAAGACGACCCGGGCCTCACCGACGCCCTGTTCCCGCTCGGCACCTACAACTATTTCGCCGACAAGGTCCCCGCGCTCGTCAAAGGGCTGCGCGTCTTCCTCTTCCTGCCCGGCGGCGACGCGGAACAGGGCCTGGGCCAGCTGCGCGCGGTGGCGACCTCCGGCTCCCGCCTGCGCACCGACGCGCGTATGGTGCTGGCCGCGATCTGCGGCAGCCGCGAGGAGCGCTGCTACCGGGGAGCGATCGGCCACCTCGAGTCCGCCCTGCGCGACAACCCGGGCTCACCCATGATCCTGGGATGGCTCGGAGGGCTGCAGGTGCGCCTGGGCCGCTACGACGAGGCCGCGCGGTCCTTCGAGGAGGCCTTGCGGGCGGCGACCGGAGTCGATCCCGACCGGGTGCGCGAACGCCGCCGCCTGGGCCTGTACCTCGCCGAGGCCCTGGCCGCCGACTGGCGTCTCGACCATGCCGAGGCGGCCCTGCGCGCCGCGAAGCAGGAGGCGGGTCCCCTGCCCGACTCCGACCGCCGGCTGCTCGGCCGGGTGGAGGGGGAGATCGCCGCGAAACGCGGCGCCGGCCTCCTGGCTCAGGACCCTGGCACCCCCGACGGAAACGAGGGGCCGCCGGACGGCGCGCCCGCCGCCTCGACGGCGCGACCCGCGGCGGTCCCCGAGGCGCTGGCGCGCGCGCTGACGGTCCAGGAGGAGAGGGGCCCCGCCGAGGCCCTGCCGGCCTTCAAGGAACTGGCCGGAGCGCGGCCGCACGCCGCCCTGCCCCGCTTCCTCCTCGGGCGGGCGCTTTTCCTGGGGGGACGTTACGGGGAGGCCGAGGCGGAGCTCGCGGCCGCGCTCGATCTCACGGAGGGTCCGCCGGCGTGGATGGAGGGTTGGGCGGAGCTCTATCGCGGCATGGCGCTGGAGCGTCTCGGGGACGCGCGGCGGGCCCGCACCCATCTCCATCGCGCCGGCGACATCAAGCGTTTCCGCTCCGCCGAGCGGGCCCTCCTCGAGCTGGAACGGGACGAGCCACCTCAGATCGCGTGCGGTCCGTGAGCCCCCGGGCTCAGCGGCCGACGGCGCGCAGCACGCGCACCACGTACTGCTCGGTCTCCCGGTAGGGCGGGATGCCGCGGAACCGTTCCACGGCGTCCTCCCCGGCGTTGTAGGCCGCCAGCGCCAGGCGGACCTGGCCGCTGTACCTGCCGAGCAGCTCCTTCAGGTAGCGCACGCCCCCGTCGACATTGTCGGCCGGATCGAACACGTCGCGCACGGCGAAGCGGGACGCCGTCCCGGGCATGAGCTGCATCAGGCCCATCGCCCCGCGCGGCGACACGGCGAAGGTGTCGTAGCGCGACTCCACCTCGATCATGGCCTGCACCAGCCCCTCGTCCACCTTGTGCCGGCGGGCGACGCGCGCCGCCAGATCCCGGAGCGCCGTCCGGTCGAAGGCCGTGCCCGGCGCGACCTGGAGAGGGCCATCCGGCTCCCCCTGCGGCGCCGCCGTCATGATCGGGGCCCGCTCCTCCGGCCCCTTCACGGGAGAGGGGGCGGGCGCGTCGGCGCGCGCCATGGTGGGGGCGCGCCTGATCGCCACGACCTGCTGCGCGGGCAGGGCGATCTCCCCTCCTCCCTCGATCGCCAGCACGAGGGTCTCCCCGTCCAGGCGGTAGGCGGCGATCGCCAGGGTGCGCCCGTTTCGCAGCAGCGCCTCGTCGGCGCGCGCGCGCGGCGGAGCGCCCAGAAGGGCCGCCAGGCCCAGGGCGAGCCGGAAACCAAGACCGATGCGAGACGAGGTTCGAGGCACGGCTCCGTCCGATGAGGGTGGAAGTATACGGCGAGGTGGCGCGTTGAGCAACGGTGGCGAGGCGCGTCAAGGCACCGACGCGGCATCTCAGCGGCGCCGGAATTCCCTCTCCAGCTGGTCGAGGCCGAGGCGGAGCAGGGCCGGCCGGCCGTGCGGGCAGGTCATGGGATGTTCGGTGCGCATCAAGTCGCTCACCAGCTGGCGCATCCGTGCCCCGTCCAGCGGCTGGTTGGCCGTCACGGCGGCGTGGCAGGCCGCGCTGGCCACGACCCGGTGGCGAAGGCGCTCGATCCCCTCCGCCTTGCTCCATTCGAGGAGCTCGTCCAGGAGCCCCTGCACGAGCCGCGCGGGATCGGCCGATCCCACCAGGGCCGGCACCTCGTCGACGCGCAGGGTGTCGTCCCCGAAGGGCGACAGCCCGAACCCCAGCTCCTCGAGGGAGGCCGCGGCCGCTTCGAAGGCCAGCCGGCGGGAGGGGGACAGGTCGAGCGTGAGCGGAAACAGGAGGCGCTGGCGCTCGATGCGACCCGCCCGGGACTGCGCCAGGTACCTCTCGTACAGGACCCTCTCGTGGGCGGCGTGCTGATCCAGGATGACCAGGCCGTCCGGCGCCGACGCCAGGATGTACGACTCGCGGAATTGCGCCAGGGGCGCGATCGGGACCGAATCGATGAGGGGGTCCTCCCTCCCGGCCTGAAGACGCGACGTCCCGCCGGGCGGGGGCGGCGAGGGCTCGGCCAGGGCATGCGGGACACCGGGACCGCCCGCCTGCGGGCCCCAGACGTTCCCATGGCGCGCGGCATCGAGCCGGGGAGCCATCTCGTAGCGTGCGAAGGGCCGCGACACGCCGAGGGCGGCCGCGAGGGCGTCGCGCACCAGGCCGTGCACCGCCGAAGCGCGCAGGAATCGGACCTCGGCCTTGGCCGGGTGCACGTTCACGTCCACCTCGGTGGCCGGAATCTCGAGAAAGAGGTAGAGCACGGGGAAGCGGCCCCTGGGCAGCAGCGTAACGTAGGCTTCCTGCACGGCGTGCAGGAGGCGGCGGTCCTGGATCGGCCGGCCGTTGACGAAGAGATGCTCGTCGCGGGAGGTCGTGCGCTGCAGCGACGGCGAGGAGGCGAGGCCGCGGAGCCGCAGGCCTCCCTCGCGCCGGTCGACGTCCACGAGCGCCCTGCTCTCTTCCGGGCCGAGAAGCTGCGCCACCCTCTCCCCCAGCCCCGGAACGGCGGGCCAGGACGCCAGCGCCCGTCCGCCGCTCTTCATGACGAACGAGACGCCGGGGTTGGCGACGGCGAGGCGCGCCAGGAGATCGGCCACGCGGCCGGTCTCGGTGGCGCGCGTGCGCAGGAACTTGCGGCGCGCCGGAGTGCTCTCGAACAGGGCCTCGACCTCGACCGTCGTGCCGCGAGGGTGGGGGGCGGGCTCCACCGAGACGACGGCCCCGCACGCGATGCGCACCCTCGTCCCGCCGCCCGACCCGCCGGGCGAGGTCGTCAGGGTCGTGCGCGACACGGAGGCGATCGAAGGCAGGGCCTCGCCCCGGAAGCCGTAGGTGGCGATCGCCTGCAGGTCCGAGGCCGAACGGATCTTGCTGGTGGCGTGCCGTTCGAAGGCCAGCCGCGCGTCGTCGCCTTCCATTCCCGAGCCGTCGTCGGACACACGGATGCGGTCGGCGCCCCCTCCCTCGACCTCCACCTCGATCCGCGCCGCGCCCGCGTCGAGCGCGTTTTCCACCAGCTCCTTGACGACCGAAGCCGGGCGCTCCACCACCTCGCCGGCGGCGATCTGGCTGGCCACGATCTCCTCGAGGACGCGGATCGTCCCCATCGTCTCAGGCCCCCTCGACCAGGAGGATCTTCTTGCCGCGCGAGTCGGTCACGCAATAGCGCTCGACCGTGGCCAGCGTCTTCTCCAGCTTGGCCACGTGGCAAATGGCATCGCCGGGGTTCACCATGGGGACGGTCGTGATGCCGATGATCAACCCGGTGAGATGCGAGCGGACCGAGGACACCTCGCGGCCGAAGGGATTGGTGATGACGGCGATCTCGTCCCCGGCGTAGATGATCTCGCCGGGCCGCACCAGGATGTCGGCAATGCCGCCCCGGACGGAGCGCATCCACTCCGACACCTTGATGATGACCTGGAAGCGCGCCTCCTTCGCCGGCTCCGCGATCATGGACAGCGCGGCCAGGACGTTGCGCACGCCGGCCACTCCGCGCGCCACCATGTTCCGCTGGAAGCGGAACGTCTCCCCCGCCTCGAAGATGATCGTCGGCACGCCCGACCGCGTGGCGGCCGCGCGCAGGGTGTGCGGCGAGCCGGGGATGTCCACGACGATCTCGGTCCCGAAGGCGCGGGCGATGCGGCGCACCTTCCCGTTCGACATGTCGGCGCGGATATGGGGCAGGTTCGTGCGCCCGACGCTGGCCGTGTGCAGGTCGACGCCGTACTTCGCGTGCCCGACGATCTCGCTGAACAGCAGGTGCGCCGTGCGCGCCGCCGCATTCCCTTCGGGAT
>QHXZ01000090.1:29815-38871 GCA_003223165.1 Acidobacteriota bacterium | reverse complement strand
AGCGGGTGTGCGCCAGGAAGCCCACGCGGTTCGCCACCGGGACGCAGATCAACGTTCCCCGCAGCTGGTCGGGGGTGAGGCTGGTCATCACCCGGCGCACCACCTCGACGCCGTTCAGCTCGTCGCCGTGGATCGCCGCCGTCAGGAAGACCGCCGGGCCCCGTTCGTGCCCGCGGATCACGGTCACCGGGACGTTGACCGGCGTGGCGGTGTAGTACTCGCTCACCTTCAGGAAGATCTGTTTGACGGTGCCTCGCCGGATCGGCCGGCCGCCGATGGTGAGACGGGGGGCCATCTTAGATCGCCGCCCTGCCGGGACGGGCCTTGCGCCGCGCGAAGGCCACGGCATACCGGATGATGGCTCCCGCGACGTCGACGCCGCTGCAGCGCTCCAGCCCCTCGAAGCCCGGCGACGAGTTGATCTCCATGACCTTCGGTCCGCCGCGTGACTCCAGCATGTCGACCCCCGCGACCTGAAGTCCCATGACGCGCGTGGCGCGCAGCGCGGCGCGCTTGTACTCCTCCGGCAGGTCCACGGCGACCCCGGTGCCGCCGCGGTGCACGTTGGATCGAAACTCGCCGAGACGCGCCTGGCGGCGCATGGCGGCGAGCACCTTGCTGCCGACCACCAGCGCCCGCACGTCCCGCCCCTCCGACTCCTCGATGAATTGCTGGACGAGGATGTTCATCCCCAGGCTCCAGAATGTCTCCAGGACCTGTTGCATGACCTGCTCCGTCTCGGCGAGGATCACGCCGATCCCCTGCGTGCCGCGCTCGAGCTTGAGGATGGCGGGCGGGCCGCCCACGATCTCGAGGGCCTGGTGCACCTGGGAGGGATGGCGCACCATGACGGTCCTGGGGATGTCCACGTCGGCGCGCGACAGGAGTTGCAGGCAGCGCAGCTTGTCGCGGGAGCGCGCGATCGGCTGGGAGTTGTTCACCAGGGGCACGCCCATCATGTCGAACTGGTTGACCACCGCCAGGCCCAGCTCGGTGATCGACGCGCCGATGCGAGGCAGGACCACGCCGATCTCGGGCAGTCGGCCGTCCAGCCGGCGGTACAGGATCGCCGGGGATCGCGCGCTGAGGACGAGGTGGCACTGCAGGGGATCGAGGACGCACGTCTCGTGGCCGAGGCCGGCGGCGCTCTCGAGCAGGCGGCGCGTGGAGTAGAGGCTACGCTTGCGGGACAGGATGGCGATGACCACCACGCCTCCTCGACGGCCGCCGGCCCGTCCGTCCATCGCCCGCCGCCTGGCGGCGCGCGCCGCGCCGCGCCCGGCGCTCCTCGACGGCCGCCTGCGCCGCGGCCAGGCGGGCGATCGGGATGCGGTAGGGCGAGCAGCTGACGTAATCCATGCCGGCGCGGTGGCAGAAGCGAACCGAGTGCGCCTCCCCTCCGTGCTCACCGCAGATGCCGATCTTGAGGTCCGGGCGCGCGGCCCTGCCGCGTTCCATGGCCCACAGGACAAGCTGGCCGACGCCCGCCAGGTCAAGCGTCTGGAAGGGGTCGTCACGCAGGATCCCGAGGCGCCGCTCGTCCACGTAATCCGGCAGGAAGCGGCCGGCGTCGTCCCGCGACAGGGCCATGGTCATCTGCGTCAGATCGTTGGTGCCGAACGAGAAGAACTCGACGTGCTCCGCGATCGGGCCGGCCAGGAGGGCCGCCCGCGGCACTTCGATCATCGTCCCCACGGTGTAGCGAAGGCGCGCCCCGCTCTCGGCCAGGACCCGATCCGCCACCGCGCGGGTGCGCTCGGCCAACAGGGCGATCTCGCGCGGGTCCATGACCAGGGGGTGCATGATCTCTGGCAGGACGGTCCCTCCCCGCCGCTGCACGCTGACCGCCGCCTCGAGGATGGCGCGCACCTGCATCTCGAGGATCTCCGGATAAGTGAGGCCGAGGCGGCAGCCCCGGTGCCCGAGCATCGGGTTGGCCTCGTGGAGCTGGGCCACGCGGTGCGACACGGTCTCGACCGGAAGTCGCAGGTGTGCGGCCAGGGCCCGCTGATCGGCGGGGTCTTGCGGCAGGAATTCGTGCAGAGGAGGGTCGATGAGGCGGATGGTCACGGGAAGGCCGTCCATGGCCTCGAAGATCCCTTCGAAGTCCTTGCGCTGGATCGGCAGGAGGCGGGCCAGCGCCCGCTCGCGCGCCGCGCGGTCCGGGGCCAGGATCATCTCGCGGATCGCCAGGCGGCGCTCCGCGCTGTCGAAGAACATGTGCTCGGTGCGGCAGAGGCCGATCCCCTCCGCTCCCATCTCGACCGCCTTGCGGGCGTCATAAGGCGTGTCGACATTGGCGCGCACGCGCAGCTCGCGCAGCGCGTCGGCCCACTCCATGATGCGGCGGTAGTCGGGCGGCAGCTCGGGTCGCACCAGCGGAATCTCGCCGGCGTAGACCGACCCGCTCGACCCGTCGAGGGTGATGACCTCCCCCTCGCGCAGCGATCGTCCCCCGACCCGCATCACCTTCTCCTCGAGGTCGATCTGCAGGCTCTCGCAGCCGACGACGCAGGTCTTGCCCCACCCCCGGGCGACCACGGCCGCGTGGGAGGTCTTCCCCCCGGTCCCGGTCAGGATCCCCTGGGCCGCGTGCATGCCGGCCACGTCCTCGGGGGAGGTCTCCCGGCGCACCAGGATCACCCGCCGCCCGGTGCGGGCGCGCTCCTCGGCCTCGCGCGCCGTGAGGACAATCTCCCCGGAGGCCGCGCCCGGCACGGCGTCGATCCCGGTGGCCAAAAGCCGCGCGTCGAGGTCGGCACGCGCGGTAGCGGGGTCGAGGACGGGGTAGAAGAGACGCTCCACGTCCTCCGGCGCGATACGGGAGACGGCCTCGGCCCGCGTGATCAGGCCCGCGCGGCACAGGTCGGCCGCGATGCGGAAGGCGGCACGCGGGGAGCGCTTGCCGGTGCGGCACTGCAGCATGTAGAGCCTGCCTTCCTCGATGGTGAACTCCAGGTCCTGCATCTCCCGGAAGTGACGCTCCAGCGTGGTGCGCACCCGCTCGAGCTGCCGGTAGACCTGCGGCATGCGGGCCGCGAGCTGGGAGATCGCCAGCGGCGTGCGAACCCCGGCGACCACGTCCTCCCCCTGGGCGTCGAGGAGCACTTCGCCGTACAGCTCCGGATCTCCCGTGTTCGGGTTCCGGGTGAAGCAGACCCCCGTGCCGGACCCCTCGCCCAGGTTGCCGAAGACCATCTGCACCACGCTGACGGCGGTCCCGGGCAGGCCGCTGATGCGCTCCACCCGGCGGTAGGTCACGGCCTTCTCGGCCATCCACGATCGGAAGACCGCCTCGATCGCCCCCCACAGCTGCTCCTTGGGATCCTGGGGGAAGGGTCGCCCGGTTTTCTCGCGGATGTAGGCCTTGAGGCGGCGGCAGACCTCCTCCAGCGCTTCGGCCGGCAATTCGGCGTCCTGCGAGACCTTCAGGCGGGCCTTGGCCGAGCGCAAGCTGGCGTCGAGACCCTCGCGCGGCAGACCGAGCACCACGGCGCCGTACCCCTCGAGGAAGCGGCGGTAGGAGTCGTAGGCGAAACGCGCCCTGCCGCTGCGCGCCGCCAGGCCGCGTGCCGTGCGGTCGTTGAGGCCCAGGTTGAGGACGGTCTCCATCATGCCCGGCATCGAACGGGCCGCGCCGGAGCGCACGGAGACGAGCAGAGGGTCGCGCTCGTCGCCGAGGGCGCGTCCCGTCACCGTCTCCAGACGGCGAAGGTTCCGTCGCACCTCCTTCTCGACCCGCGCCAGGTGCCCGCGCCCGTGGCGCAGGTAGAGAGCGCAAGCCTCGGTGGTGATCACGAAGCCCGCCGGGACGGGCAGGCCGATGCGGGTCATCTCCATCAGGCCCGCGCCTTTGCCGCCGAGCAGGTCGCGCAGGGCACCGTCTCCCTCGGCCTTCCCGCCTCCAAAGAAGTAGACGTATCGAGGCGCCATCAGAAGCCCGCCCCGCAGCGTGCCCTCATCCCTTCCTCCGCTCCCGGGCGGTCGCCGCCGGGTCGCCCGCCAGGATGATCTCCGAGAAGTCCCCCACCCTCAGGAACAGGCCTGCGATCGACCGCAGGAGCGCGAGGCGGTTCTCCCGCAGGCTCCGGTCCTCCGCCATCACCATCACCTCCGCGAAGAAGCGATCGAGGAAGGGCGCCAGCCGGGCGATGGCACGCAGGGACCCCAGAGGGTCGCGCCGGCCCGCCGCCTCGATCCCCCGGTGGGTCTCCTCCAGGGCACGGTGCAGGTCCTTCTCCGCCCCCTCCACGAGCCGCTTCGGATCGAAGGTGCCCTCCGGCTGCCCCTGCAAGATGTTCTTGATCCGCTTGTGCGCCAGCACCAGCGCCTCGAAGCCCGGCTCGGACCGCATGGCATCGAGCGCCGCCATGCGCAGGCGGGCGTCGTGAGGGTCGTCGGCGGACGCCGCCAGCGCCGCCTGCACCGAGTCCGGCCGCAAGGGGACCGACTCGCCGAGGTGCTGCTGCCGCGCGCGGTAGAAGTCGAGCAGCGCCGCGCGCGCCCCGCCGCCGTACCCCTCGAGGGCAAGGTCCAGGCAGCGCGGCAGGGACAGGCTCACCCCCTTCTCGATCAGGATGCGGCAGGCTCCCTGCACCGAGCGCCGCAGGGCGTAAGGATCGCGCGAGCCCGTGGGCACGACCCCCAGCAGGAAGAACCCGGCCTGCGTGTCGAGGCGATCGGCGAGCCCCAGCACGGCCGCCTCGGCGGAGGCAGGGACCGGGTCGTCGGTGCCGCGCGGCAGGTAGTGCCCGTAGATTGCGTCCGCCAGGCGCTCCGGCAGCCCGTCGGCCCGCGCGTAGAGCCCGCCGACGATCCCCTCCAGCTCGGGGAACTCCTTCACCATCAGCGTGGTGAGGTCGTTCTTGCACAGGGCCGCGGCGCGGGCCACCACCTGCGCGTCGACCGCCTCGCCGGCGGCCGCGAACGCAGGGTGGATCGCTTCCGCCAGCCGCGCCTGACGACGGACCTTCGCGGCGTACGAACCCAGCTTCTCGTGAAAGGCGACCCGCTCGAGCCCGGCGACCCGGCCGCCGAGCGGCGTCCGCCGGTCGTCCTCCCAGAAGAAGCGCGCGTCCGCGAGCCGCGCCCGCAGGACCCACTCGTTTCCCTTGCGGATGGCCCCGGCGCGGTCGCTCTCGCAGTTGGCGACGGCCAGGAAACGGTTCAGCAACCCGCCCGATCGGTCGACCAGGGCGAAGTACTTCTGGTGGTGCCGCATGGCGGTGACCAGGATCTCGCGCGGCAGGTCCAGGAAGGGGGCCTCGAACTCCCCGGCAATCACCAGCGGCCACTCGACCAGATGGGTGACCTCCTCGAGCAGATCGGCATCGATGTCCCCGGCGTCGCGCGGGGCCGCGCCGAGGGGCGTGGCGAGACGGGCGCCCGCCGCCCGGGCGGCGGAGCGCAGGCCTTCGGCGATCACCCGCCGCCGCTCCCCGATGTCCGCCAGCACGTGGTTGGCCCGCAGCGCCTCCAGGTAGGCGCCGGGATCCTGCAGGGGCACGCGCGGCTTGCCGGCGAAACGGTGGCCGAAGGTGTCCCGTCCCGCGCGCACCCCGGCGAGGGCCAGGTCGACGACCTCGCCGTCGAGCAGCGCCACCACCGAGTGCACCGGGCGGACGAAGCGATGCTCCCCGCTCCCCCAGCGCATTGTCTTGGGGAAGGTCAAGGACGCCACCAGGGGCGGGATCACCTCCGCCAGCACCTCCCGGGCCGGGCGGCCGCCGACCTGACGCAGCACGGCCACGCATTCTCCGCGCGGCGTCGCGATCCTCCGCAGATCCTCCAAAGCGACCCCCTGGGCCCTGGCGAACCCCACGGCGGCCTTGGTGGGCCGGCCTTCGGCGTCGTAGGCGGCCCGCGCGGGAGGCCCGGTCACCTCCACTGCGCCGTCGGCCTGGCGCGATCGCAGGCCGGTCACGCGGACCGCCAGGCGGCGAGGGGTGGCGAAGGTCTCGATGTTCCCCTCACGGGTGAACCGGTCCGCCGGCGCCAGGCCCGCCGCGACCGCCTGGTCGTGGACCGCGCTGGCGAGATCCTGCAGCGCGCCCGGAATCATCCGGGCCGGGATCTCCTCCGTGCCGATCTCGAGGAGGAAGACCGCCGCCCGGCCCTCCGCGACGCGTTTCATGGCTCACCCCGGGAACGGCCCGCCTTGTCGAGGAGGGGAAAACCGAGAGTCTCGCGCCGCTTCAAGTGCTCCTTGGCGCAGCCGACCGCGAGCCGGCGCACGCGCTGGATGAACCCGGTCCGCTCGGTGGCGCTGATCGCCCCGCGCGCCTCGAGGACGTTGAACGTATGCGAGCAGCGCAGGGCGTAATCGTAGGCCGGGAGGACCAGGCCTCCGGCCAGGAGGCGGTGCCCTTCCGCTTCGTACTCGTGGAAGAGCCGCTGCTGACGTTCGATGTCGGCGGCCTCGAAATTGTGTTTCGAAAACTCCACCTCCTCCTCCAGCCGCACGTCGCCGTAGGTGAGCCCCTGGCTCCATGCCAGGTCGTAGACGCTCGCGGCGCCGCTCAGGAACATGGCAATGCGTTCCGATCCGTAGGTTATTTCGGCGGAGATCGGATTCAGCTCCAGACCGCCGGCCTGCTGGAAGTACGTGAACTGCGAGATCTCCATACCGTCCATCAGCACCTGCCAGCCCACTCCGGCCGCCCCCAGGGTCGGCGACTCCCAGTTGTCCTCCTCGAAGCGGATGTCGTGCTCCTGCGGGTCGATGCCGAAGGCGCGCAGCGAGCCCAGGTAGAGGTCCTGCACGTCGTCGGGCGACGGCTTGAGAACGACCTGGAACTGGTAGTGCCGGTACAGCCGGAAGGGGTTCTGCCCGTAGCGCCCGTCGACCGGACGGCGGGAGGGCGCGCAGTAGGCGGCCCGCCAGGGCTCGGGGCCCAGGACCCGCAGAAAGGTATCCGGGTGCATCGTGCCCGCGCCCATCTCGACGTCGTAGGGTTGCTGGATCATCGCGCCCTGGCGCGCCCAGAACTCCTGCAGGCCGAGTATCAATTGCTGAAAGTTGATCGGCACCTTCCCGCCTCGCGTCGTGGACCGGCCCTCACTCCCGCCCGCGCACCGCACGGAGCACGTCGTAGCTCTTGAATCGCCTCTCCGTCAGGTCGAAGAACAGCGTCGCCGCGAGCGCGGCGAGAGGCGCCAGTCCCGCCGCCGTCGGAACCGCCTGGATCAGGGCGGCCGGCGGCTGCGACAGGATCGCCTGCGCCGCCGCGAGCGCGGCCCCGGGCAGGGGCAAATCCCCGGCCCCCGCGCCGCGCCCGCACCGCCCGCACAGTGCCGCGCCTTCGCGCCGATCGTAGCCCGCTCCACGCGCGGGAAGCGCCGCGCCGCAGCGGCCGCACGTCGCGAGCGACGGCAGGACCCCGTGCAGCTTCAGCGTCCAGATCTCGAAGTAGCGCGCCGCCGGATCGAGGGCCAGCCCCTCCCGCACGGCCCGCAGGACGGCATGCAGCAGCCGGAAGAACGCCTCATCCTCCTGCTGCTCGCGCGCGAAGGCATCGGCCACCTCCGCGAAGCAGGCCAGGACGGCACCTCGCTCGGGGTCCTCCTGCAGCGTGAAGAACGACTCCAGGAGCTCGGCGCCTTCGATCCGCGCCAGGTCGGTCCCTTCGCGCTCGAAGTAGCTGAGGCGCACGCGGCTCAGCAGCTCGAGGTTGCTCCCGAAGCGCCTGCGGCTTCGCCTCGCCCCCTTGGCCACGCCACGGACCTTGCCCGCGCCGCGCGTCAGGAAGGTCACGAGGCGATCCGCCTCCCCGATCGGGTGGCTCCTGAGGACGAAGGCTTCGCTCTCCTTGAGAGGCACGTCCCCTTCCGCGCCGAGGCCCGCGCCTCACCCGGCGACCAGCCGGGGCCCGACGAGCCCGAAGAGGGCGAGCAGGCCGAGGAGGTCCACCGAGGTGGTCACGAAGGGGCTGGTGGCGACCGCCGGGTCGATGTGGATGGTCTTGAGGAACATGGGGAGCACCGACCCGACGGTGGCCGCCATGGCCATCGAGACCCAGAGGGACAGCCCGACCACGAGGCCTCCCGGGAGCCCGAGTCCCATGAAGGCGATGGCGCACCCCCCAAGGAGCGCGCCGAACAGGACGCCGAGGAGGAGCGCAATCCTGATTTCCTTGAAGATGACCCCCCCCGCGGTGCGCAGCGAGATGCGGCCGGTCGACAGGCCGCGGACCATGATGGTGGAGGCCTGGGTCCCGATGTTCCCGCCCATGCCGAGCACGACCGGAATGAAGCAGACGAGCACCGCGGCGCGTCCCAGCAGGGGCGCGTAGGCGTGGATCAGCAGGGCCGAGAGCACTCCCCCGATGAAGGCCGCCGACAGCCATGGCAGGCGGACACGCGCCGAGCGCAGGGTTGATTTCATCAGCCGCTCTTCGTCCGAGGTGCCGGCGAGCTTGTAGAAGTCTTCCGTGGCTTCCTCGCGCATGACGTCGACCACGTCGTCGATGGTGACGATGCCGACCAGCGCGTTCTCAGGGTCCACCACGGGTACCGCCAGCAAATCGTATTGGGAGACGATGCGGGCGACCTCTTCCTGGTCGGTCTCGGTGCGCACGGAGATCACGTCCGTCGCCATGATGTCGCGCAGCCGGGTGGTCGGAGGAACGGAGAGCAGCCGCCGCAGCGACAGGACGCCGTGCAGATGGCCGTGCGCGTCGGTGACGTAGAGGTAGAAGACCATCTCCGCTTCCTGTGCCTTCTGGACGGCGGCGATCGCCTCCTGCACGGAGGTGTCCTCGGGCAGGGCCAGGAAACGCGCCGTCATGATGCGCCCCGCGGTCTCGTCCTCGTACTCCAGGAGGTCCTGCACCTCCTCGGAGGCTTCCTTCTGCATCAGCGACAGCACCCGATCGCGCTCCTCCGGACCGAAGACGGAGAGGATCTCCGCCATATCATCGGACGGCAGGCGCTGCAGGACCCGGGCCAGATCCTCGGGCCCCATCCCGCGCACCAGATCGGCCCGGTGCGCCGGGTGGATGGCGCCCAGAAGCGGCGCGGCCTCGGGGGTGGCCTTCTCGGCCAGCAGGCGGAAGGCC
>QHXZ01000090.1:10100-29805 GCA_003223165.1 Acidobacteriota bacterium | reverse complement strand
CCCGCTCTTCCTCGTCGAGCGACTTGAAGGCCTCGGCCAGGTCGGCCGCCCGCACCTTCACCAGCATGTTCAGGAGATGGACCGTGGCGCCGCGGCGGAGCAGCTTCTTCACCGACTCCACCAGGATGGTGTTGTCCTTCATCGCACCCGCCCCGCAAAGGGCGCCATTCTATCGCATCCGGGGACGGCGACGTCGCGGTCTTTGGAGGCTCAGGACAGAGGCAGGCCGATGAGGCGCAGCAGGGACGTGTCGTCGCGCCAGCCCTCCTTGACCTTGACCCAGAGGGAGAGGTGGACCCGGCCCCCGAGGAATGATTCGAGGGCACGGCGGCTGGCGGTGCCGATGGCCTTCATCATCCGCCCGCCCTCCCCGATCAGGATCCCTTTCTGGGAGTCGCGGTCGACGAAGAGGGTGGCGTCCAGGCGGGTCAGGCCGTCCTCGCGCTTCTCGATGGTCTCGACCATCACGGCCGTGGCGTGCGGAACCTCCTGCCGCGTCTGCAGGAAGCCCTGCTCGCGGATGATTTCGGCGCGCGCCAGGCGCTGGGGCAGGTCGGTGAGCATGTCCGGCGGGAAGAGCGGCGGTCCCGCCGGCATGCGCTCGATGATGAGCCGCTCCAACCGGTCACAGTTCTCGCCCGTCAGGGCGGAGAGCGGCACGATCTCCGCGAACCGGCCGCCCTGGCCCGCCTCGTCCATGAGCGGCAGGAGCCGCTCACGGGGCATCAGATCGACCTTGTTCAGGATCAGGAAGCACGGTGCCCCGGCGTCCTTGAGCAGGTCGAAGACATAACGGTCACCGGGCCCGAACCCCTCGGAGGCGTCGACCAGCACCGCGATGAGGTCGACTTCCTTCAGGACCCGCACCGCGAGATGAACCATCTCCCGGTTCATGAGGTAGCGTGGCTTGTGGATCCCGGGGGTGTCGATGAAGACGACCTGGCAGGTGTCGCGATGCAGGACGCCGCGCACCGGGAAACGCGTGGTCTGGGGCACGGCGGAGACGATCGACAGCTTCGAGCCCACCAGATGGTTCATCAGGGTGGATTTGCCGACGTTCGCCCGCCCGGCGATGGCGACGAACCCGCTCTTGAAGCCCGGGGGCGCCGCGGTGTTTGCGCCCTCCCTCGACCGCTCTCCCTCGCTCACGGCATGCCCCCCGGCGCGCGCCTGGCGCGACGCGGCGCGCCGGCCGGATCGTCACCCCAGGGCAGAGCGCGACGGCCCAGGGTCACACCGGCCACGCGGCGCAGAAGGTCGCGCTCCAGGCACCGCATCCTCCCGCCATCGGTCTCGTGATCGTACCCCATCAGGTGCAAGACGCCGTGCGTGACCAGGAGCGCCATCTCCTCGCGCAGCGACCAGCGCGCGCGCCGCGACTGGCGGCGTGCGCGCGGCACCGAGATGGCGATGTCTCCTAGATGCCGCCGCCCCGGCTCGAGATCGCCCCGCGCGGGGAACGACAGCACGTCGGTGACGCGGTCGCGACCGAGGTAGGCGCGGTTGAGCCTGCGCAAGGCGACGTCCGAGGTCAGCAGCAGTGTCACGCTCCAGTGGGGCCGCCGCACGCGCCGCATGAGCCCGACCAGCAGCCGCCGGCAGCCGGGGGCGAGCCTGCGTCCCCCGGGGACGTCGGCCAGGACCTCTATCGCCTCCATCGGGCGGCCGGCGGCGGCAGGTCCTCGTGCGTGCGGCTCCCCCGGAAGGGCCGCTCCGGCACCCTGTCGAACTCGAAGCCCGGGTAGTCGACCCGGTGGTGGTAGATGCTCCCCAGGGTGCGCAGGAAGGCCGCGCTCGCCTTCTCGAGATCGGCGAAGGTCAGATCGCATTCGTCGAACTGATCGTCGAGGACCACGTCGGAAACGATCTTGCGGATCAAACCCTTGAAGCGCGCCGGGGACGGGTCCTCGAGTGTGCGGGCCGCCGCCTCGATGGAGTCCGAAAGCATGAAGATGGCGGCCTCGCGGGTCTGGGGCTTGGGTCCCGGGTAGCGGAAGTCGGACTCGCTCACCTGCTCGACCTCCGGGTTCTCGACCTTCTTCGCCTTCTGGTAGAAGTAGTTGATCTTGCGCGTGCCGTGGTGCTGCGGGATGATGTCGAGGACCTGCTTCGGCAGCCCGTAGCTCTTCGCCAGCTCGTAACCCTCCTTCACGTGGCTGGCGATCACCAGCGCGCTCATGTGCGGACTCAGCCCGTCGTGACGGTTGGCCCCCTCCCGCTGGTTCTCGATGAAGTAATCGGGCTTGAGCATCTTGCCGACGTCGTGGTAGTACGCGGCGACGCGGCAGAAGAGCGCGTTGGCCCCGATCGCCTCGGCGGCGGCCTCGGCCAGGGTGCCGACGATGACGCTGTGGTTGTACGACCCCGGCGCCTCCACGGCCAGGCGGCGCAGCAGGGGGTTGTTGAGGTTGGACAGCTCGAGCAGCCGCACGTCCGTCAGGAGGTCGAACAGCGACTCGAGGAGCGGCAGGAGGAACGAGGCCAGGATGGCCACCAGGATCCCTCCCGCGAACCCGCACAGCGCCTGAAACGCGAGATGGGACGGGGGCAGCGCCAGCCCCGCGACGCTCTCCAGCGCCACGACGGCCACGGCGTTCACGCCGCCCAACAGGAGGCCCGCCTTGATGAGGGCGGTCCGCTGGCGGTAGGTGGTGACACCGTAGATCCCGGCCAGGTTGCCCACCAGGCAGAAGAGCAGGAGCGGCAGGTCCCATTCCATCATCATTCCGAACAGGGGCACGTAAAAGAGGGTGTAGGCCATGCCGACGCGCGGGTTCACCAGGAGCGTGATGAGCATCGCGCCCACCGCCATCGGCACCATGAAGCGGTAGAAGGAGGGGTTCGAGTACGGCTCCACCTGGAAACTGTCCACCAGGTGCTCGTAGAGCCAGAGGAACCCGCGGTCGAGCAGGAGCCCCACCACCGTCACCACCACCAGGAGCGCGAAGAGGTGCCGGTCGCGGCGCATCGATTGCTGGTAGAACAGGGCGTAGCGCGCCATGAAAAAGAGCAGCAGCGACATCAAGAGAAGGTTGCCGAGAATCACGCGGCCGGAAACGCCCGCCTGGCGCGCCTCGTTGAAGGCGGCCAGCGCGCGGGCCTCGTCCTCGCTCACCACATCGCCGCGGCGCAGCAGGAGCTTCCCCTTGGGTATCCGTACCATGAGCGGCTCGATGCGGTCCGACGCCTCGTGTCTCCGGCTGTCCGTGAGGGCCGCGTCGTAGCTGAAATTGGGCATGACGAGGTCGGCGAGCAGCGGCCCGAGCGAGGCGCGCTCGTCGCTCCCCGCGCCGGCGGCGGCCAGGGCCCGCTGGGCCAGGCGCCGGGACTCATCGAGCGACAGCAGGTCCTTGAGCGGCGACTCGACCCATTCGCTGCCGACGCGGGTGTCCCGCACCCGCACGCGGTCGCCGCGCGGCAGGAACGCCTTGCTTCCGACCACCCGGTGCTGGAAGACCTCCCGCAGCGCGGTGCACAGCCGCTCCTCGACGGCGGAGTCGAACCCCGCGCGGACGAGGTAGGCCATTCCCTCCGGAGGCACCGCCAGGCCGGAGATCTCCTTCAGGGCGGTCATCAGCTCCGCGCGCGAGGCCGGAACGCCGGAGCGCCGCAGGGCGGCCTCGCGCACGCGACGCCATTCCTGGAAGCTGCGGTGGATCATCCCGATCGCGTCGCCGAGCGCGCGCGTGTCGAGATCGAACACGGGCAGCACGGCCGCCGTCGCCGCGGCGCGCACCTCCCCCGTCGCTGCGTCATCCACGTACTCCAGCGTGGCCGGAGCGACGATGTCCTCCGGGACGACGGAGCCGGGCGGCAGGGCGGGAAGGGCCGGGCCGATGCGCGGCGCGGCCATCAGCGGCACGAGTGCCAGGAGGAACAGCAGGCTCCAGAGCACGCGCGAGGACACCACGCCCTCCATGGCGTCCGTGATCCGCGCGCGCAACGCCGCCAGCGCCGCGCGGAAGAGCGGCAGACCGTGGATGGAGCGGCGTCCGGAGCCCGGGGCCACCGGCCGCCCCTATTCCCGGCGCGCCGCGCCCCGAGTGGGGCGGAGGCGGTGCTTGGGCCGGACCCGCTCGGGACGCGCGGCGGCAGCGGCCCGGGGGGCGTGGCCGTTGCGGTAGGCTTCGTAGGCCTTGATGATGCTCTGCACCAGGGGATGCCGGACGACGTCGCCTTCGTCGAAATAGACGAAGCGGATGCCGGAGACCGCGGCGACGACGGACTGCGCTTCCACCAGCCCCGAGGTGCGCGCGGGGGGCAGGTCCACCTGGGTGATGTCCCCGGTGACGACGGCCTTGGAGCTGGTCCCGAGGCGGGTGAGGAACATCTTCATCTGTTCGGAGGTGGTGTTCTGGGCCTCATCCAGGATGACGAAGCAGTTGTTCAGGGTGCGTCCGCGCATGAAGGCCAGGGGGGCAATCTCGATGGCGCCGCGCTCCATCTGGGCGTTCGCCCTCTCGCGGTCGAGCAGATGGTAGAGCGCGTCGTAGAGCGGACGGAAATAGGGATCGACCTTCTCCGCCATGTCCCCGGGCAGGAAGCCGAGCTTCTCGCCCGCTTCCACCGCCGGGCGGCAGAGGATGATCCGCTCCACCTTTTTTTCCGTCAGGTGCGCCACCGCGGCCGCCACGGCCAGGTAGGTCTTTCCGGTGCCGGCGGGCCCGATGGCGAAGACCAGATCGTGATCGCGGATGGCGTCGAGATAGAGTCGCTGGTTGAGGCTCTTGGGGGTGACGTAGCGCCCGTTGGTGGCGCGCAGGCGCCCCGCCGCGAAGAACTCCTGCAGGACCGCCGAGCGGTTGTCGCGCAGGAGGCGGGTGGCGATCTCGACGTCCCCCTTCTTGAGGGCGTAGCCCCCCTGGACCACTCCAACGAGCTGTCCGATGAGCTGCGCGGCCAGGGCCTCCCGATCGGCCTCGCCCTGGACCGTCACCTCGGTGCCCCGCGCCGCCACCTGGACCCCCAGGTCCCGCTCGATCGCCCGCAGATGCTCGTCGTAATGCCCGAAGACATCGATCAGGATTCCTTCGGGGATCAGAACCTTGCGCATCCGGTTGGGTGTGCCCCCTGCGACCCTCGCCCTGGACAGGGGGGTAACTTAGCACCGCACTCCCGCCTTGTCAATGAACGGGGCGTTGGACGGGCCTCCCAAGTCACTGAGGGCGCGCTACTTACTTGTCAGGCGGCCGTGGGGGAGGCGGGGCCTCGACGCGGATCGAGAGCTCCTTGAGCTGGCGCTCGGTGACGTTCGAGGGGGCGCCGCTCATCAGATCGATGCCGCTGGTGGTCTTCGGGAAGGCGATGACATCGCGGATCGACGTGCACCGGGTGAGGATCGCGACGGTGCGGTCGACTCCGAGCGCGATGCCGCCGTGGGGCGGCGCTCCCATCTTCAGGGCCGACAGCAGGAAGCCGAACTTCGATTCCGCCTCCTCGGGGGTGAGGCCCAGGACGCGGAAGATCGCGGCCTGGAGATCGCTGCGGTGGATCCGGATGCTCCCGCCGCCAATCTCGTTGCCGTTCAAGACCAGGTCGTAGGCCAGGGCTCTCGCCTCCTCGGGGCGCTCTTCCAGCGTGCCGAGATCCTCGGGGCGGGGCGAGGTGAAAGGATGGTGGCAGGACACCAGGCGACCCTCGTCCTCGCTCTGTTCGAAGAGCGGAAATTCGTGCACCCAGAGCAGGTGGAGCAGGCTCTCGTCCACCAGCTTCTCGGCGCGCGCGATCTGCAGGCGCAGGGAGCCCAGGATCGCGCAGGCGCTCTTCCAGCGATCGGCGACGAGGAGCGCCAGGTCGTCCGGCCCCGCCTCCATCTCCCGAAGGATCGCGCGGCAACCCTCCTCCGTCAGGTGCTTGAGAACCGGCGACTGCATCGCCCCGGAGGATGCCCTGATCCAGATCAGGCCCTTCGACCCCAGTCCCTTGGCGGCGTCCACGAGATTGTCCAGGCGCTGCCGCGACCAGCCGGCGCCGCCGGGCACGACGAAGCCCCGCACCACGCCGCCCTGGCGGACCGCGTCGGAGAAGACGCGGAACGGGCTCCCCGCCAGGGTCCGGCTCAGGTCGCGAATTTCGAGGCCGAAGCGCGTGTCCGGCTTGTCGCTGCCGAAACGGTCCATCGCATCCCTGTAGGAGATCCGCGGATAGGGCCCTCGGAGCGGGACTCCCGCGGCGCGCGCGATCTCCTCCATCAGCCCCTCGATCAGCCCGAAAATCGTCTCGCTGTCGGGAAACGACATCTCGATGTCGATCTGGGTGAACTCCGGCTGCCGGTCCGCTCTCAGGTCCTCGTCCCGGAAGCACTTGGCGATCTGGAAGTAGCGATCGTAACCGGCGACCATCAGGAGCTGCTTGAAGAGCTGCGGCGACTGCGGCAGCGAATAGAAGCGTCCGGGGTTCACGCGCGAGGGCACGAGGTACTCGCGCGACCCCTCGGGCGTGCTCTTGGAGAGGATCGGCGTCTCGATCTCCAGAAACTGCTGCGCGTCGAGGTAACGGCGCGCCGCCAGGAGGACGCGGTGGCGCGTCTCCAGGATGCGCTGCAGGCGGGGTCGCCTGAGGTCGAGGTAACGATAGCGGAGGCGCACCTCCTCCGAGGCGCTGTCGGCCTCGGTCAGCGCGAAGGGCAGCGGATCCGACGTGTTCAGCACCTCGAGCCGCGATGCCTGGACCTCGATCTCGCCGGTCGGCAGCCCCGGGTTGAGGTTCCCGGCGGCCCGCTCGACGACGCGGCCGCTCACCGCGACGACGTACTCGGGGCGGATCTCCTTGGCCGCGGCGAACGCCTCGGGGGCCGACGAAGGATGGAACACGGTCTGCGTGATGCCGTAGCGGTCGCGCATGTCCGCGAACAGCAGGCCGCCGTGGTCCCGGACGCTGTCCACCCAACCGAGCAGGACGACCTCCCGGCCGGCGTCCTTGCGCCGCAAGGCGCCGCACGTGTCGCTGCGGCGGCGCGATCCCCGCGTCTCAGGCACGCGCCATCTCCCCCAGACGGCGATCGAGCTCGTCCAGGCGCACGGTCGCCTGGCTCCCGTCCGACATCCGTTTCAGGGTCATGACGCCCCGCTGGATCTCCTCTTCTCCCAGGATGAGCACGAAGCGCGCCCGCAGGTCGTTGGCGCGACGCAGCTGGGCCTTCAGGCTTTTGCCGGGTAGCGGTTCCACCAGCGTGCGGTGGCCCGAGCCGCGCAGGCGCCGCGCCGCCTGCAGGGCCGCGCTCACGCCCGCCTCCCCGAGCCCCACCACGAACACCTCGGGCGCGTCGTCCGGGATCGCCGCCGTCGCGGGGAGCGACATCACCAGGCGATCCTCCCCCACGGCGAAGCCGAACCCCGGCACCGCCGGACCTCCCAGCTCCTCGATCAGCCCATCGTACCGGCCCCCTCCGAGGAGCGCATTCTGGGCCCCCAGCCCCGGAGCCGTCACCTCGAACGCCGTGCGCCGGTAATAGTCGAGGCCCCGCACCAGGCGCCGGTCGATCGTGTAGGCGATCCCGAACGCGTCGAGATGCTCTCTCACGCGCTCGAAGTGCCCGCGGCACGCGTCGCACAGGTGATCGAGGATGGCCGGCGCCTGTGCCATCACGTCGCGATCGGCGGGCACCTTGCAGTCGAAACAGCGCAGGGGGTTCGTGTCCAGCCGGCGGCGGCAGTCCTCGCACAACGACTCGCGGCGCGGCAAGAGATAGCGCCGCAGGATCTCCTTGTAGGCCGGCCGGCATTCGGGGTCGCCGACCGAATTCAGGACGAGCTGCACGGGTGCGATGCCCAGGCGGCCGAGGAAGGCCACGAGCATCTCCAGCGTCTCCGCGTCGATCGCCGGGTGGTCGCTCCCGAGGACCTCGACGCCGATCTGGTAGAACTGTCGCATGCGCCCCTTCTGCGGGCGCTCGTAGCGGAACATCGGGCCCAGGTAATAGAGGCGCTCCACCTCCGAGCGCCGGTGCATCTGGTGTTCGATGTAAGCGCGCGCCACCGGGGCGGTGTTCTCGGGCCGCAGGGTCAGGGAGCGCCCCTTGCGATCCGGAAAGGTGTACATCTCCTTGGCGACGATGTCCGTCCCCTCCCCGATCCCCCGGGCGAACAGCTCGGTGCTCTCGAAGATCGGCGTGCGGATCTCGCGGAAGCCGTAGCGCTCGAAGGTGTCGCGCGCCCGTTCCTCTACGAAATGCCACGCACGGATCTCATCCGGCAGGATGTCGCGAACTCCCTTGACCGCCTCGACCATCTGCCGGCTCCCTGCGCCCCCGCACGCCTCCGGCGCAACACGAAGCGCCACAAAGGGTTGTGGAGAATAGCACAGTCCGCCCGAGAGGCGGAAGTTCGCGCCAGGTCTATAATGCCGAGGATGCGCGGGGGGGACGGCCGTCAAGCCGCGCCCCGCGCGGGAGAGTGAGATGCCGCCTGCGCGCCGTCGACGCGACCGAACCAGGAGCAGGCTCCCGGCCGTCCTCGCCCTGACGGCCTTCGCCCTGACGCTGCTCCTCCCGGGCGCTGCCGAGAGCCAGCCGCTGGAGTGGGAGTCCGACTTGAAGAAGGGGGACCGTCCTCCCGCGCTGACATTCACCCCCGCCTGGACGTTCAACGGCTTCCACGCACCTCTGGCGGGGAACCTCGCGTCGGCGGGGGCGCTTCTGGTCGCCGCCAGCCAGGCTGGCGAGGTGGTCGCCCTCGATCCCGCCTCCGGCACGGTCGCCTGGCACGCCGATCTGGGCGAGCCTCTGGCGATCGGGCCGGCGGCCCAACCCGGCCGGGTCTACGTCGGAACACGGTCCGGGCGCCTCACGGCGCTCGACGCCGAACAGGGCGGACGGGTCATCTGGTCGGTCGACCTCGGTTCCGAGCCGACCTCCCCCCCGCGGCCCCTCGACGGCCGCCTCCTGATTGGAGCCTCCGCCGGGGTCCTGTTCTCACTCGATGCCGCCGACGGCAGCGTGGCGGCGCGCCGCGCCCTGTCGGGGCGACCGGTGACGCCGCCGGAGCTGGCCGGCCGTTACGTCCTGATCGGCACCGAGGGCGGCATCCTGATGTCGTTCGACGCCCGAAGCCTGGAGCCACGCTGGCGGCGCGACATGCGCTATGCCATCAGCTCGGCCCCGCTCGTGTACAAGAAGCGCGTCTACGTGGGGCTCTCCGACCGCAGCGTGCGCTGCCTCCGTCTCAAGAGCGGGCGCCCGATCTGGAAGGCCAGGACCGGCGCGGTGGTGGCCGCCCACCCGTTCGTCCGCGCTCCCTACCTGTACCTCCTGTGCTACGACGACGACATCTGGGTCCTGAACGCCCGCAACGGCCACCTCGCCATCCGGGCCCGCCTGGGCCATCGCCTGGAGGCCGAGCCGGCGCTCTCGGACCATCATCTTTTTGTCGCGCCGTACACCGAGGCGGCGCTCGTGGGCCTCTCGCTGCCGGGCCTCCAGACCGTCGGCCAGTTCGCCCTGGACGTTCCGGGGGAATGGTTCACCACCGCTCCCGTGCTGGCGGCCGATCGGATCGCGCTGGGGTACGGTCGAAGCGAGGGGAAGATCCTGGCCTTGAACGTCGCCCAGAAGCAGGCCGCGCCGACCTCCGGGGCCGCGCCCGCGGGCGCGCCCCTCGCCGGTCCGGCCCCCACCCCGCCCTAGGAGCCGGTCCGGGAAATGGCAGCGGCCATTGCGATTTCCCGGACAGGCTCCTAGGGGCGGCCCCCGGGAGAGTCCGCGCCCCGGGCTCCGGGCTCTCCCGCCAGGATGCGCCGGCCCACCTCCCGGCCCACCTCGAGCGTGCCGAGAGGGCCGCCCAGATCGCGCGTGGTGCGTCCATCGCGCAGGCATCCGACGACGGCCCGCTCGACAAGGCCCGCCTCCTCCGCCCGGCCGATCTGCTCCAGGAGCAAGGCCGCGCTGAGGATCGCCCCCATCGGGTTCGCGACGTTGCGCCCCGCGTGCTTGGGAGCCGAACCGTGCACCGGCTCGAAGAGGCCGGTGCGGCCCGGGTGAAGGTTGGCGGACGCGGCCATCCCGAGCCCTCCCTGGAGCGCCGCCCCGAGATCGGTCAGGATGTCCCCGAACATGTTGCAGGTCACGACGACCTCGAACTGCGCGGGGTCCCGCACCATCTGCATGGCGAGGGCATCGACGTACATGTGGGAGGCTTCGATGCCGGCGTACTCGCGGGAAACCTCCCAGAACGTCCTTTGCCAGAGGTCGTGACCGAAGGTCAGCGCGTTGCTCTTGTCCGCCATGAGAACCTTGCGGCGGCCGAGCCGGCGGGCGTGCTCGAAGGCGTGCCGGCAGATCCGCTCCACCCCCTTGCGCGTGTTGATCTCTTCCTGCACCGCGATCTCATCCGCGCTTCCCTTCTTGAAGAAGCCCCCCACTCCGACGTACAGGCCCTCGGTGTTCTCGCGGAAGATGACGAAGTCGATGTCGCGGGCCGTGCGCCCTTTCAGCGGGCAGAGGCGGTCGTCGAGCAGGCGGATCGGACGGTAGTTGACGTAGAGGTCGAGCCCGAAGCGCAGCCCGAACAGGATGTCGGCGGCGTGGCGGTTGTCCGGCACCCTGGGATCTCCCAGGGCTCCGAGCAGGATGGCGTCGAAGGCGCGCAGCCTCTCCAGCGCCCCCCCGGGGAGGGTCTCTTTCGTCTTGAGGAAATGCTCGGCCCCGTAAGGGAACTCCTCGAACGCGATCGCGCGCCCGGTGACGGAGGCGGCCGCGTGCAAGGCCACGACCGTCCGGCTCAACGCTGCACCTGCCTCCTGAAACCGACGGCGGCGAGCAGCCGCACGAGCCATGGTACGCCCCTCTTGGCCGCCCGGGCGAAGGCCCGCGCGAGGTCGTCCGGGTCGGCGTGGCCGCGGAAGGTCGTCCCATCCGGCAAGGACAGGAGAGGCACTTCGTTCCCATAGCGTCGGACCAGATCGGCGTCCACCCCGATGTCGACGACGCGCAGAGGGACGCAGTGGCGCCGCGCGGCGCGTGCGGCGGAGCGGCGCAGGGTGAAGCACGGGGGGCAGCCCGCGCGCGTGTAGAGCACGGCCGCGGGTGCGGCCTGCCCTCGATCCGTCATGCGACGTCCGGGCGGGACAGGAGCCTCTGCCCGAAGCGGAGCGTCGCGAGGCCGAGGGAGGCTCCCACCGCGTCGCTCAACACGTCCGTGATGTCGGCGAAGCGGTTCGGGACGAACATCTGGTGGATCTCATCCGTGGCCGCGTAACCGACGCAGAGCAACAAGGCGACCACGAGGGTGCGCCAGGGCACGGGGCGGCCGAGGCCGTCGTTGAGGGCGCGCGCCATCAGCACCGCCAGGCCGAAATACTCCACACCATGCTCGAGATAATCGGGCGCCTCGCTGGCGAAGGGTATGTGCGACAGGCTCGACAGGTAGAAGATGAGATACCCGTACGCCAAGGGCGGGCCCCAGAGCCCGATCTGGTGCAGCAGGCGCGTCGGGCGCGTCACGGAAGCGGGAACGGGTACATCACGTAGGCGACGATCAGGGACAGCACGACCATCGATCCGCCCAGGATCAGGATGACACGGGCGCGGCTTCGCGAGTCGTTCTGAGTGAGGAAAGCGAAGAAGACGGCCACCAGGCCGGAGAAGAGCACCAGGTTCAGGAAGTGGCTGCGGATCATGGTCGTGGCCCCGCCGTTCAGTCCTTACGGCCCGTCGCGATGTCGAAGGCGTCCAGGATCAGAAGAATGTTCATGAGGCCGGCGGTGAGGAGGAACGTATTGCCGTACTCGAAGGTCACGCTGCGCACTTTCTTGCGCAGGCGGTCCGTCAGCTCGATGTGGCGCGGGTCGGCCTCGTCCTCCGGAAGCCGGTAGACGATGCGCCCGTAGGTGGCAACGCGGCTGAGCAGCTCGAGCGGACCGACCGCCAAGTTGTCGAACGTCGCGAGGTAGGTGAGAGGCTGGTGCGGGTCGATCAGCGCGGCGGCCCCGTCGGAGGAGATGCCGAGCCCCAGCGTGGCGAGGACCACGACGAAGAAGACGGCACCCCGTCCCTTGCGACCCAGGTAGGCGTGCCCGAGGCCAGGAGCCAGCCACGCCAGCAGGCAGGGGATCCAGGGATCGACGGAGGCGCGTGGGGCGCTCGCGGCGGGGTCGAGGACCGTTTCGGACACGCGCCTACTCCTTGACCACCCAGACCTTCACCTCGGCCGCCACGTCGGGATGCAGCCTCACCGGAACGGTGTAGATGCCCAGGCTCTTGATCGGCTGGTCCAGCTGGATCCGGCGCTTGTCCACGATCAGTTTCTCCTTCTCGAGGTGTTCCGCGATGTCGGCAGCCGTGACCGAGCCGAACAGCACGTCGTTCTCCCCCACCTTGCGCACGATGGTGCACGACGCCGACGCCAGGCGGCGGGCCATGGCCTCCGCCTCCTCCTTCTCCTTCGCCTGCTGCACCACGTACCGGCGCTTCTCGCGTGCGATGACTTTCAGGTTCCCGTCGGTGGCCGGCAGCGCCCTTCCCTTGGGGAGGAGGTAGTTCCGGGCATAACCATCGGCGACCTTGACGACTTCGCCGCGGCGTCCGAGGTTCTCGACGTCCTCTCTCAACACGATCCGCATGCGTGCGCTCCGTTCTCGGGGCCGTTCCTCAGTCCGAGGTGAAGGGGATGAGGGCCAGGGTGCGCGCCCTCTTGATCGCCTGCATCAGCTTGCGTTGGTGCTTGGAACAGGTCCCCGAGATGCGCCGCGGGAAGATCTTGGCGCGCTCGGGCGTGAAGGCCTGCAGCAACCGAAGGTCCTTGTAATCGATGAACTTGATCTTCTCGTCGCAGAACTTGCAGAATTTCTTCTTGCGGAAGAGAAATTTCTTCTTGAACTGTTTCTTGCCGCCGCGGTCCCGCCCGCCCCCGCCCGCCTCCGATCGCCTCATCCTCATGTGTCCCTCTCGCGTCTACAGCGCGGCCGCGGGCTCGACCGGCAGGTCTTCGCGCTCGGCGGGCCTCGGCTTCATCATGGGCGACGGACCCAGCTGGGCCTCGTTCTCGACCCGGACGGTCAGGTGACGCAGGATCCGGTCGTTCATCCGGTAACGCCTGTCGAGCTCCTTGACCATGTCCGTCGGGATCTCGAGGACCAGCAGCACGTAGATCCCCTCTTCCCGCCGCTCCACGGTGTAGGCCAGCCGACGCTTGCCCCACTTCTCGACTTTCAGGATCTTCCCCTTCGCGGAGGCCGCGAGGTGATCGACGCCCTTGACGAGCTCGTCGACCTCGTCCTCGGCGAGGTTCGGATCGGTGACGAAGATCGTTTCGTATTGTAGCATCCTCAGCATCTCCCTCTTCCCCGGTTCGTCCGGCTGCCAAGGCTCCTGGCTCATGCCGGCGCGTTATAACGGCTCATGGCTTTCGCGATCCCGTCCCGGACCGCCCGCTCCACGCAGTCGGCCGCGGCCTCGACGACCTCCTCCACCCGGGCCCGCTCCGATCGCCGGAACGGGGCCAGGACGAACTCCGCGTGCGGCACCTCCGCTTCGGCCGGGCCGACCCCGACGCGCAACCTGGGGAACGCCTGGCTGCCGAGCGTCTCGATGATGGAACGGAGACCGTTGTGGCCCCCGTGCGTGCCCCGCGCCCGCAGCCGCAGCGTTCCGAGCTCGAGGTTCAGGTCGTCGCAGACCACCATGAGGTCGGCAGGCCCGGCCTGCGCGAGATCGAGAAGGGCCGCGACCGCTTCACCGCTGCGGTTCATGTAGGTCAGCGGTCGGGCGACCAGGATCTCGCCCTCCCCCAGATCGCAGCGGCTCACCAGCGAGCGGGCGCGACGCTCTTCGCGCCCTCCCCCGTGCCGCCGGCGGAACGCCTCCGCCACCCGGTACCCGACGTTGTGCCGGGTCGCGCGGTATTCCTCTCCGGGGTTCCCCAGCCCCACCAGCAGCTTCAAGCCGCTCGACCTTCCCGGCCCCTACTTCTTCCCCTCGGGCTTCTTGGCCTCCTTCTTCCTGGACTCGGCCTTCTTGGTCTCGTCCTCGGCCGGCTCGGCCGGCTCCTCGCCCTCCGCCGCGGCCTTGCCCTTCTTGATGACCTCGGGCTCGGCCGGTGCCGCGGGCGCCGCTTCCGCCGCCACCGCAGCCGCCGGTTCCTCTTCCTTGGCGGGCGGGCTGACCACCACCAGGGTCTGCTCGGGGTCCGTCAGGATGCGGTAGCGGTCGCTCTTCGGGATGTCCGAGACGCGCAGACCGTCCCCGATCTTGAGGGCGGTGACGTCGATGGTGATGTGCTCGGGAATGTCGCCCGGCAGGCACGAGACGCGCACCTCGCGAACGACGTGCTCGAGGATGCCGCCGTCCAGCTTCACGCCCGCCGCCTCGCCGCTCACGTGCACGGGCACCTCGACTTCGATCACGGCGTCCATCTGGATGCGCACGAAGTCGGCGTGCAGCAAGCTGCCCTTCACGGGGTCGACCTGGTACTCCTTGATCATGACGTGCCGGCGCGCTTCCTGCCCCGTGAGATTCAGCTGGAAGATGGTGTTGGCTCCGGACTCGGAATGGATGATCTCGAGGATGCTCCTCGGGTCCACCGCCACGGCACGAGGCTCCTTCTTGTCGCCGTACACGATGGCCGGAATCAGACCCTGCCGGCGGAGCCGCCGGGCCTCGTTCTTGCCCAGCGCTTCGCGGCTTCTCACTTCGACGACCCGTTCCTTCATACGCTCTCCTGATGCTCTCCCCGGGCGATCCCCGAGGCCCCTCGAACCGGTCCCTAGACGAACAGGGAACTGACGGAGGAGTTGGTATGGATCCTCTTGATCGCCTCCCCCAGCAGGCTGGCGACCGACAGGACGGTGATGCGACCCGCCTTCCTCTTTTCCTCGTCCAGCGGGATGCTGTTGGTGACGACCGTCAGCGCCATCTCCGACGCCCTGATCCGCTCCACGGCGGGACCGGAGAGCACGGCGTGGCTGAAGCAGCCGTAGATGGAGCGCGCGCCGTTCCGGTGCAGCGCCTGGACCGTCCCCGTCAGCGTCCCGGCGGTGTCCACGATGTCGTCCACGATCAGGCAATTCCGCCCTTCGACGTCGCCGATGACATGCATGACCTTGGGCTCGTTCTTCTCGCCTCGTCGCTTGTCGATGATGGCGAGCGACGCCGTGAGCCGTTTGGCGTAGGCGCGGGCCCTTTCGACGCCCCCGGCGTCGGGCGACACGATCACCAGGTTCTTCAGCTTCAGCCGGGCGACATGCTCGATCAGCACCGGGGCGGCGAAGAGGTGGTCCACCGGGATGTCGAAAAACCCTTGTATGGCCGGAGCGTGCAGGTCCATGGCCAGGATTCGGTCGGCGCCGGCGGCCGTCAGAAGATCCGCCACGAGCTTCGCCGAGATGGGCACCCTCGGCTTGTCCTTGCGGTCCTGGCGCGCGTAGCCGTAATAAGGCAGGACCGCCGTGATGCGGGCCGCCGACGAACGCTTGAGGGCGTCAATGATGGTCAGCAGCTCCATCAGGTTCGGGTCGACGGGAGGGCAGGTCGGCTGGATCACGAACACATCCATGCCCCGCACGTTCTCCAGGATCTGGCAGTAGGCCTCGCCGTCCGCGAACCGCCGCGCCTCGATCGCGCCGAGGGGGGTCCCGAGGACGTCGCAGATCTCACGGGCCAGCGCGGGGTGCGCGTTGCCGGAGAAGACCTTGATGTCGCTGTTCATCGCCGCCGCGCTCATGCCCGGACCCGCCGCGCCGCGCACGGCCCCCCGGCCGGAGGTTGGGGCGGGAGGATTCGAACCTCCGGTCCTGGATCCAAAGTCCAGTGTCTTACCACTTGACGACGCCCCACCAGGTGGTCCCCCGTCGCGTCCCGATCGTGTTAGGCCGGAGTCGGATCGTCCGGCATGCCTGGCGTTTCGTCCCGCGTCCCGTCCGGCCCCGCCTCCGGCGCGCCGCGATCCTCGCGCGGCTCTGGAGCGCCTGCCCCCGCGACCACCTCCCGGTAGCGCGCCAGGACCCTTTCCTCGATCTTCCTCCGCGTCTCGTTGTTCAGGGGATGGGCGATGTCGCGGAATGTGCCGTTCTTCCTTTTCTTGCTGGGCATCGAGATGAACAGCCCGTTGCTGCCGCTGATGATCTTGATGTCGCTGACGACGAAGCAATCGTCGATGATGATGGAAACGAACGCCTTGAGCTTCTCTTCCTCGACCGGAAAGACCCGGACCTCCGTGATCTCCATCCCCGGCGGCCCCCCGTTTCCGGTTGCACCCGTCTCAGGTGAGGCCCAGGCCCCTGCGGTGATCCGCCCTTCCCAGGGTCGCGCAACAGAGGACGATCCAGCCGGATCGTTCCAGCTCGCGGGTCGCGCGCTCCAGCAGGACAGGGTTCCTGAAAACGCCGAAAACGGCCGATCCACTGCCGGTCATCCCGGCGGCCGTCGCTCCGGCGCGCAGCAACCGGTCCTTGATCTCCCCGATGGCGGGACAAAGCGCGCGAGCGTACGGCTCGAGGTCATTGCCCACGCGCACCCACGCCTCCACCTCGTCGGATCCGGCGAGGCCAGAGCGATGCATGCTACCGATTTTCGGCACAGGTGTCAATGATTCTTGGACTTGCGCATAGACGGACCACCAGGAAGCTTCGGGCAGCCAGGTCCGGGAGGGGGCGGACCTCGGTTCCGCGGCCGCTCAGGAGGGCCGTTCCTCCGCTCAGGAAGAAGGGAACATCGGAGCCGAGGCGGGCAGCGAGCGCCGCAAGCGCTTCGAGGCCCAGGTCGAGGCCCCACAGACGACAGGCTCCGACGAGGGCGGCCGCGGCATCGCTGCTCCCGCCCCCCAGTCCGGCGCCCACCGGGACCCTCTTCTGCAGACGGATCCGCGCGCCGAGGGGACGCCCGGCGGCGCGCCGCACCTCCTCCGCCGCCCGCCAGGCGAGGTTCGTGGCGTCCGCGGGCAGGCTCGCGTCATCCACCTCGAGCTCGATCCCGCTCGAAGCCGACTCCAGGATGAGATCGTCATGCAAGGTCACGCTCTGCACGACGCTCTCGATGTCGTGGTAGCCGTCGGGCCGCCGGCCGGCGACCCGGAGGTTGAGGTTCAGCTTCGCGTAAGCCTCGAGCCTGACCCGGGTCATCTCTCCTCGCCCGCGGTCGAGCCAAGGAGGCCCGGCGCGGCGAGGGAAACGAAGAGGGAGCGCCGCTCGAACCCTTCGGGAACGGGGGGCGAGAAGACCTCCTCCGGCACGTCGCCCGCCTCGGGTCCCTCGAGCGCCGACAGCGTGACGGTGGCGCGTGAGCGCTCCATCCTGAGGCGGATCCGGCGGGGCCAGCGGGGGCCCAGCCCCTCTTCATGATCCCCGTACTCGACCTGCAGGATCATAGCACCGCTGATCCCCTCGCGGACCGTGGCCTGCCGCAGGATCCCTCCGCGGTCCTCGCAGCGCGCCTCGTAGCGGATGTCGTCGGGCGGGCAGGTGACCTGGTACCAGGCCAGGGTCCGTCCGAACGCGACGGCCGCCTTGGTCATCACCTGGTGCTCCGTGACGTCCGGATCGCACATCGGCCGGCCCTCCAGCAGGGCGAGGATCTGCCGTCCGTCGAGCGGCAGGCCGAGAAGACGATCCATGGAGGGGATGGTGGCCGGGGCGCTGTCGAAGGCCCTGTCGGCCGGGCGCAGGACGCGCACGGTGGTCCCATCGCTCGCCACGATCAGGCGCGGCCCCCCGACGGGCCCGAAGAACTCGAGGCGCAGGCGGTCCGGCGGCAGCAGGGCGATCGCCACCTTGAAGCGCTCCTTGCCGCCCGGAGCCTCGGATTCGCCCCGGAACAACGCACGGTATCCTCGCGGGGCTTCCGTGGGGGTCCCCGCGCCCTCCGTCCGGGGTGGTGCCGTGGCGCAGGACAGCGACAGGGCCAGGGACAGCCCGGCCAGGGACAGGAGGGCGCGCCAGGCGTCTCCGCTCCCCCGTCCCGCGCCCCGCCCCCTCGTCACCTTTCGACCTTGAGGGAAGCCCGCGCTCGCTCGATCTTTTCCTTGATGCGCACCGGTTCCTCGTGGCCGTGGGCCAGCGCGGTCTCCCACTCCCTCATCGCCTCCTCGGCGCGGCCCGTGGCCATCAAGAGGTCGCCGAGGTGCTCCCGGATGGTCGGATCGGAACGCTCGTAGCGCGCCGCGGATCTCAGGTTCTTCTCCGCCGGCCCGTAGAGCGCCATCTTGAACTGGGCCCAGCCGAGACTGTCGAGGTAGGCGGCATTCTTCGGATCGAGCGCCAGGGCGCGCTCCACGTAGGCGATGGAGTCCTTCAGCTTCAGGCCGCGGTCGGCGAGCATGTAGCCGAGGTAGTTGAGGGCCGCCGCGTTCCTGGGGTTGAGGCGGATCGCCCGGGACAGCAGGTGCTCCGCCTCCGGGAGCTTCCCCAGGCGCTCGAGGGCCGCGCCGCGCGCGAAGAAGAGGGCGTCGTCCGCGGGGTGCAGACGGATGCCTTCCCTGAGGATCGCCTCGGCGTCGTCGAACCGCTTCTGTCGCAGCAGGGCCTCAGAGACGCGCGCGTAGGCCTCCGGGGATCCCCCGCGGTCCTTGAGCAGCGAATGGTAGAACTCGCGCGCCTTGGGGACATCGCCGCGCACGATCAGGACCTCGCCCTGCAGGACGGTCAGATCCAGATCCTGGGGGTAGCGGCGCTGGGCCTCCTGCGCGACTTTCTCGGCGTCCTCGGGCTTGCCGCGCTCCAGATCGACCCGTCCAAGGAGCAGGAAAAGCTCGGGCCCGGGATCCTCGGAGTTGTCGAGCGCACGCACGAAGGCCGAAGCGGCCGCCTCGAAATTGCGCGCCGCCATCTCGATGAGGCCGACTTGCGAGTAGGCCAGCGCCAGGACCGCGGCCTCGCGGTCCGTCACCGCGCCGCGTCCCGTGGCCAGGTCGATGATGGCCTGGAAACCCTGCAGGGCCGCGTCGGCGTCTCCCTCTTTCTGCTGCAGCCTCGCCTTGTAGAAGCGGGCCTCGAGGTTCCCCTGCTCGCGCTTCACCAGGCGATCGTAGGCGCCCAGCGCCGATTCCGTATCCCCGGCGGCCTCGTAGGCCTGGGCGAGGGTCAGGAGACCCCGGCCATCGCTCGGGTCGAGGGCCTGCGCGGCCTCCAGCTCCCGTATCGCGTCCTTGTAGCGTCCCGCCTGCAGGTGAAGCGCCCCGACGCGATCGCGCAGGTAGGCCGTCGGCGGCCCCGGCTGCATCAGGCCGCTGTAAAGCGCGATCGCCGCGTCGTACTTCTTCTCGTATTCGTACAGGGAGGCCAGCGCGTCGGCCGCCTCGAGATTGCCCGGAGAGCGGGCCAGGAGCCCCTTCAGGACCTTCTCGGCGTCGGCGGTCCGGTCCCCTCTCAGGTAGGCCTTCCCCAGGAGCAGCGCCATGGCGGGCGAAAGGCTGTTGCGCTCGGAGAAGGCCTCCAGGACCTCCGCGGCCTCCTTGGTCCGCCCTACATGGTAGTAGAGCTCGGAGAGCGAACGGCAGGACTCTTCGTCCGAAGGATCCGCCTGCAGGGCGGCGCGGTACTGTTCGACCGCGCGGGTGATGTTCGCCTCGGGGTCGCTGCCTTCCCGCGCCCGGCCCAGGTAGATGTCGCCGAGCAGGTTCCGCGCGCCGGCGAGCGTCGGGTCGGCGGCGGCGACCTTCTGGGCCAGGTCCTCGGCCCGGTCGAGATCGTTGAGCGAGTAGCGCAGCTGGGCCAGCTCCAGGAGCAGGGCCGGGGTGGTGTCCCGCGCCGCGGCGCGCTCCATGAGTTCGAGGGCCTCGGA
>QHXZ01000090.1:9557-10075 GCA_003223165.1 Acidobacteriota bacterium | reverse complement strand
GGCGGCAGGCAGCGTCGCGGCCAGGGAGGCCAGCAGCAGCAGCGGCACCAGGGAGCGCTTCCCGTATCGATGCACCGGACGGCTCATCGCGACTTCACGGTCTGCGGCTCGTCGAAGCGCAGCTTGAGCCGTTTGGAAAGGGCGCTGAAGGAGAGATTCAGGGTTCTTTTCTCGCGCGCCTTGAACTCCGCCTCGATGCCCTGGATGTCGTCGAACGAGCGGTCCGCGCTCGTCACGCGCACCTCGATGCGGTGGCGCCCGGCAGGCAGCTGGAGCGAACGCACCCAGCGCGACTTGCCGCCGCTCCGCACGCGGACCCTCTCGTCGAGCGCGGTCCGGTCATCGACGCGAACGAAGACGTGCCCCGACGAGAAGCGGGGCGCGAAGCTCAGCGTGAGCCGTGCCGGCGGGCCACTTTCCCCGGGCGGGGGGCCGCCGGAGGCGTTGTTCGCGGCCGGCGGAGCCCAGGGAGCCGTCATGGCTCCCACGGGCGCCCCGCTGGCGCCCTTGCCGAGGCT
>QHXZ01000090.1:0-9541 GCA_003223165.1 Acidobacteriota bacterium | reverse complement strand
GGAAGAACGGTGCGGCGGCCAGGATGGCCAGGCTCGCCAGGAAGATCACCCATCCGAGGGGCAGGGGCGAGCCGGGATCAACCAGCAGCCTGGCCCAGCGCGGAGCCAGAAAAGTGATGCCCCGGACTCCCCCCTCCCCGGCCGGGTCCGCCCCCTGAGCGCCCTCCCTCCGTCCCGAGACCAGCGTGGGAGGCGTCGAACGGTCGGAGGCGGCCCTCCAATCCGCCACCGCAGCCTTCACCTCGTCCGCCAGATCCTGGCAGCGCGGGTAGCGGTCGGAGGCCGCCTTGGAAAGGGCCTTGCGGAGGATGCGATCGAACGAGGGGCGCAGAGACGGGTTCAGCTTGGACGGGGGTGCGGGATCGACGTTGACGACCTGGTACGAGATCGCGGTGACGCTGTCGCCCACGAACGGCTTCTCCCCGGTCAGGAGCTGGTACAGGATGACCCCCAGCGCGAACTGATCGGCCCGGCCGTCCACCTCGAGGCCGGTCACCTGCTCGGGGGCCATGTAGTTGGGCGTCCCGAAGAACTTTCCCGGGCGCGTGAAACCCCCGGCCGCGAGGCGCGCGATGCCGAAGTCGAGGATCTTGGCCTGCCCGTTCTCCATGAGCACGATGTTGGCCGGCTTGATGTCCCGGTGGACGACGCCGTTCTGGTGCGCGTAGTCGAGCGCCAGCGCCAGCTGGCCGATCACCTCCGTGACCTGGGCCAGCGGTAGCCGCCCGCCTCCCGCCAGCAGGTCATGAAGGTTCGTCCCCATGACGAACTCCATGGCGATGTAGGCGTCCCCTTCGGCGCCCTTCTCGCCCACGTCGTGGATGGTGACGATGTTGGGATGGTTCAGCCGGCCGGCGATCTGCGCTTCATGATAGAAGCGCTGCAGGAACTCATCCTCCTCGCCCGCCGCAAGGGGGAACGAGAAGGCGATCGTCTTGAGGGCGACCACCCTTCCGATGCGGGGGTCTCGGGCCTTGTAGACCACCCCCATCGATCCGCGGCCGACTTCCTCGAGGATTTCGTAGCGCCCGATCGTGCCGGGCTTGTCCATCAGCCTGATCCCCCGCCTGGCGCCCCGACCAGCTCCGAGGCCGGGACAACGCGGATCTCGTCGCTCGAGAGGAGATCCACGGACCGCTTCAGGACCTCGACCGTGACCGGGTCGGGGTGGCCGATCGCCACGGCGGTCCCCTCCTCGCGCGCCTTGCGGAGGAGGCCGCGGACCTGGCCTTCAATATAGGACGCCTCCCGCCTGTCGTCCAGGAAGATGGTGCGTTCCAGCGCCGGAATGCCCATGGTCTGCGCCATCTCGAAGCCGACGGTCTCGCGGGTCGTGCGGCTGTCGAGGAAGTAGAGCCCGCGCCGCTGCACCACCTCGAGCACCGCCCGCATCACGCGCGGATCGGCGGTGGCGCGGGACCCCATGTGATTGTTGACGCCCACCGCCTCGGGGACCTCGTCCAGGTCGCGCGCCACCGCCAGGGCGATGTCGGTCGGGGACATGGCCTCCGACACGGCCCCCTCGCCCGGCCTGAGCGCCGGGTAGGCGAGGGGCTCCATCGGCAGGTGCAGGATCACTTCGTGGCCGGCGGCGTGCAGCGAGGCCGCCAGGCTGCGCGTGTAGCGCTGGTGCGGCAGGATCGCGAAGGTCAGGTGAAGCCCGAGCCGGGACAGCTCGAGCGCCGGCCCGGCTTCGAACCCCACATCGTCGATGACGATGGCGACGCGAGGCACGCCGTCGCCGGCCTGCACCCAGTCGGGGTCCCGCGGCGTGACGCCCCGCGGTAGGCCGGGCGCCTGCGAGGCGGGATGGCGCCCCGCGCGCGTGGCTCCGGGGCGCGACGCCCGCCCTCTCCGATCGGGGGAGGGGGCGGCAGCGCGCCGGCGGTCGAGATGCCTCAGGGCGGCCAGGCTGACGGCCAGAAGGACCGCCAGGACCAGCACCGCTCGCCAGGGGCGGCGCGGTCCGGGCCGGCCCTTCCTCAAGCCGCCTTCCGGGCCGCCGCGGAAGACAGCCCGCGCAGATAGTCGACCGCCTTCTGGCGCTGCGGGTCGTTCGGATCGCCCGGGTCGCCGTCCACCTGCAGGTCGGGCTGGAGCCCTTTGCCGTTCCACTCCTTCCCGGAAGGGGACAGATACTTGCCGGTCGCCAGGAAGACGCCGTCACCGTGCCGCAGCGGGATCAGCTTGCGCAGCGTCCCCGCGCCCCAGGTCCGCTGCCCGAGGATCGGCGCTCCCGCGGCGTCGCGCAACGCGGCCGCCAGGATCTCGCAGGAGCGGGAGGTCCCCTCGTCCACCAGCACGACGAGTGGCCCTTCCCAAGCCACCCGGCGCCCGTCGGCCAGGAAGGCACGATCCCCTTCGTAACGGTCGGCCACGGTGACGATCGTCCCCTCTTTGACGAAGAGGCTCGCCGTCCCGATCGCCTCGGCCAGGGAGTCGGAGACGCAACCGCGCAGGTCGAGGAGCAGCCGGGTCGCCCCCTTGGACTTGAGGGAGGCGATCGTCTGGTCGATGCGCCGGGCGTCGCCCTCCCGCAGGGAGGTCACCTTGGCCACGGCGACGTCCGGGGGCGCCATCACCCCTGCCGGCGCGCCAGGTCCCAGGGTCCTGCGCAGGAGCGTCAAGCTGCGTCTCCCCGTCCCGTCGGCGCCGTTCAGAGTGAGAACGGTCCTGGTCCCCGGCCGGCCCCGCAGGGCCTGGCCCGCCTCCCAGCTTCCCATCAAGCGCGTCGAGCGACCGTCGATGGTGATCAGAAGGTCGCCCGTCCGCAACCCGGCCTCGGCCGCGGGCGATCCGGCGAGCGCGTCCACGACGACGATGTAGCCGCGTCGCTTGGACAGGCTGAGGCCGACGTCCGCCGGGCCGCCGATCTCGCCCTTCAACGCCCTCTCGTACTTCGGCGCCGGCAGGTACTCGTTGTCCGGGTCGAGCGACTCCAGGAGTCCGCGGTAGGCGCCGTCCATGAGGGTGTCGATCTGGACCGGCTGCACGTAGTTGTTGAGGACCAGGTAGAGGACCTCGTTGAACAGCTTGAGGTAGCCGTAGGTCCCCTCCACCGCCACGACGCGCCCCATCAGGGCCCCCGAGAGTGTGAAGGCGATGAGTCCGGCCGAAATCCCCAGCAGCACCTTCCTGTCGATCGTGATCTTCATCGTCGTCCCTCCTTCAGGGCGCCGTGCGGGGCGCCGCACGGTGATCGGCCGCCCGGCTCGTGGGCGCGCGGAGCCAGGCGGACGGATCCTCGGGCTTGCCGTCGTGACGGATCTCGAAATAGAGCCCGGGAATCTCGAAGGATCCGCCGTCCCCGGAGCGGGCGATCAGGTCGCCCTGCTCCACGTCCGCGCCGGCGGCGACAAGGCGCTCTTCCACGTGGCCGTAAATCGTCAGGTAACCCTCGCCGTGGTCGATCACGAGCATCTGCCCGTAGCCTCTGAACCAGTCGCTGAAGACGACGCGCCCGGCGAAGACGGAGCGCACCTCCTGGCCGAGAGGCGCGGCGATGTCGATACCGGGGTGCGGCACGACCGTGTTGAAGCGCGGGTTGCGCACGTTCCCGAACGGCACGGCCAGCGGCCCCTGCGCCGGCCACCGCAGGAGACCCCGCTGGCGGGCGAACTCCCTGTCCCTCGAGACGGGCAATCAGACCCTGGATCTGCTTCTGGACCTGCACCAGCTCCCGCAGCGCCGTCTCCTGCGACGTCCGCTGGCGCTTCAGGCCCGCGAGCATCGCCTCCTTGCTCCGCCGGCTGTCGCGCAGCTCGGCATCCTTCTGACGCAGGTCGGCCTCGAGCTGCCGGCGCGACCGTCGCTGTTCCTCGAGGTCGGCGAGCGCCTGCTCCAGCCGCAGGCAATCGGTTCTGTAGGCCTCCACGCGCCCGCCCGCCGACAGGCTCATGGCCTCGGCCGCCCGGTGGGCCTCGGCCACCTGCGCCGGCGAGGACGAGGCCGCGACGAGGCGCAGGTATTCGACCGGCCCGGCCTTGTAGATCTCGCGCAGCCAGATCCGCAGCGCCCGTTCCGAGTCCTGGAGGCGGGAGGCCAGGGCCTCGGCCTGTCGTCGCGTCGCCTCCTCCTGCGCCCCCGCCGCCGCGGTCTCCCGGCGCAGCGCCACCCCCTCGCGACCCAGGAGCGCGATGCGCAGGTCGATCTCGTCGATGGCGTCAAGGACCGACCCGGCCCGCGCCTCGGTGCCCGCCAGCCTCTGCTTCAGCTCCTCGATCTCCGCCCGCACCGTCTCCAGGCGGACCTCCTCCGCGCCGTGGCGGCTCTCGGCCGGCGCGCGCCGATCGGCCGGCCGCCCCCCGGCCAAGGCCGCCGCGCGGCCCAGGAGGGCGGCCGCTGCCGCGACGATGAGCCCGCGGCCCACGGTCCGTCCCAGGGTCATCCAGCGGACCTTGCCCGGCGTCGTGCTAGCGCAGGAGCGAGCGTCCATCGATCCCCTCCACCGGCGGCACCCCCAGCAGCGCCAGGATGGTCGGATACAGATCGGCGATCCCCGGATCGGGGCGCGCCAGCTTGACGTTCGAGAACAGGACGCCCGGCACGAGATCCGGGTCGTTCGAGCAGTGGTCTCCGCTCCAGGCCTTCAGGTTGTCCTCGAAGATCCGTGGCGGGACTTCGCCGAGCGCCGTCTGCCACCCGATCCGGTAATGCTCCGTGTTGGCCGCCCGCAGGTCCGGGATCAGCCTGGGATCGAACCCGGAGTAGATCTCCTCGCGCCGGTAGACCCGGCGGACCGGCTTCTCGCCGGTCTCCGGATCCACCAGGCCCTCGAGCTGCCGCACCAGGGAGTCGCGCACTTCGTCGTATTCCCGCCCGGGGGCGACGCTCCCCTTCGGCTCGCGCCCGAGCAGGTTGATGTAGATGTTCCCAAGCCCCATGGCGTAGGCCCTGGTCCGTGACCAATCGACGTATTGGAAGAATTCCCCCAGCTCGCCCCGATCGAAGAGGTCCTCGAGCGTCTTTCCCCCCGACGCTCCTTGCCGCAACGTCATGAATCCGTTCTTCACCAGCCAGGTGTTGTAGTTCACGCCGCGACGGAACGATGCGAAGCCGTGGTCGGAGCAGATCAGCAAGGCCGTGCGCGGCCCCAGCCGCTGCAGCGCCTCGCCGACGATGCCGTCCATCCGCTCGTACGCCCTGGGGATCTCCTCGCCGTACTCCTTCGCCAGGCGCTGATCGTAGAGCGGATGGCCGGTGTCGTAGAGCCGCCACAGCATGTGGCCGACACGATCGGGAAAGTCGAAGACCTGCACGTAGAGGCGGTCGGTCCCCTTCTCCAGGGCGCTCTTCATCATCCGCGCCTGGACCTCCGCGGTCGCCTGCATGTCCTCGATGAAATGGCGCTCGTCGGTCAGCCCGGACGGCAGCGACCAGGTGTCGATCGGCCACCCGAGGGTCTTGAACAGGCCGAACTCGCGCAACAACTCGCGCGCGAAGGAGCGCGGCGCCGTGAACGGCACCGGCTGGCATTCGGGATGGAAATTGAGCGGGGACATGTAGAGCTTGATCTCGGGCGCCAGGGCGATCAGCTTGAAGCGCACGATCCCCTTGAGGCCGGACACGATGTCCACCAAGGGGTTGACCGGAATCGGCACGGCGAACCAGTCGCTCCATCCCCCCGGGCGCAACGTCTGCCGCTGTCCCGCCAGGTCGATCGTCAGCGAGTCCTCGGCCGCCTCGATGCGAAACGGGACGTCCAGCCGCCGCGGCACGCCGCGTGCCACGAGCTCCTTCTCCACCGCGCCGCGCCGCGCGCGCCGCTCCTCCCGATCGCCGAGGCCCGCCACCGCCTCGTCCAGCACGTAGTCGTAGAACGGCTTGTTGAGAGGCCCGACCAGGGCCGTCTTCAAGAGACCGCGCCGCCCGGGCAGCCTTACTATCTCGACGCTGAACTGGTTGTCGGCCAGAGCCAGGGAGGCGTCCGAGGTGAAGAAGGACGGAGATCCGATGCGACCACGCATGTCGGGCACCCCGAGGCCGGAGAGCATGCGGCCGTGGTCCATCTCCTCCGCCGGAAAGGTGTCGGGGACGTTGAGCACCCGGACCGTCACGCCTGCGTCGGAGGCCGCCTTCCAGAACGGCAGGCCCTTGCGCGCGTTGGTGGCGGTCGGCACGGCGCGCGGCAGGTAACGCACCGCGGCGAAGGCGGCGAGGGCGCCTGCGAACAGGGCGGCGGCGGCCGCCACCGTGAGGGTCCAGCGCAGGCCTTGCTTCAGGGCGAGGGCCGCGCCCAGGCCGGCCAGGGCGGCGGCGAGCGCCGCGATGGCGCCGAGGGCCGCCGGATTGTGGTCGCCGAACATCAGCGGCCGCCTGCCCTCCTTGATCATGGCGAACTCCGGCAGATAGGTTCCCTCGGTGCGCCGCAGGAAGTCGAAGATCTCCGTCCGCCCCGGGTTCAACCCGGTGGAGAACGAAGCCCACGACACGGGCGTCTGCGGAGGGTTGGTGCTGCGCAGCGGCGCGTAATACCCGCCGGCGCGCAGGCGCGCCAGGTTTGGCAGCCTGCCTTCCCGAATGTAGCGCTCGACCAGGCCGGCGTCCGCTCCGTCGAAGCCGAGGATGACGACTTTTTCGTAGTCGGCAGCGCGAGCGGGCGCCGGGGCGGGGGCCAGGAGGGCGAAGGCGATCAGGCACCGGACCGCGATGGGACCCAGGGCAGCGGGCCCTTTGGTGAGCCAGGGCAACCGAGAGATCCTCCGGCAGATCAAGAGTTTATGCCAGCGCACGCACGGGGCAATTATAGGTTAAGGTGCGGCCCCCTTCAACACGTTGATCCCTGCACCGTTTTTCCTATAATATCCCGCCTCGCTGGCCTAAGTTCAGTCCATCCAGCGGTTTCCGTAAATCGAGCGGGTGATGATCGCCGCCCTCGCGTCCAAGCCCGAGAGACTGATCATCGGCATCATGTCCGGCACCTCGGCCGATGGCGTGGACGCCGCCCTGGTGCGCGTGCGGGGAAGCGGCGAAACGCTCGCCTGGCGCCTGCTCCGGCACGAGACCCTGGAATACTCCCTCAAGGTGCGCGACCTGATCCTGCGCAGCTCCGAGCCGGGCAGCGGCGACACCGCGTCGCTCTGCCGGCTCAACGTCCTCCTGGGCGAGCTGTTCGCGCGCGCCGCCGCGCACGTCGCGGGGCTGGCCGGGATCGACCTGGCGAACGTCGATCTCATCGGATCGCACGGCCAGACCGTCCAGCACCTCCCGCAGCCGGTCACCATTACCGGCATCCAGGTACGCTCCAGCCTGCAGCTGGGCGAGCCCGCCGTCATCGCCGAGCGCACCGGCGTCACGACGGTGGCCAACTTCCGCGCCCGCGACCTCGCCGCGGGCGGACTGGGAGCCCCTCTCGTCTCCTACGTGGACTACCTTCTCTTCCGCAACCGGTCGCGGGGCCGGCTGGTGATCAACATCGGGGGAGTTGCCAGCCTCACGGCCATCCCGGCCAGCGCCGGTCCGGAGCGCGTCCTGGGATTCGACACCGGTCCCGGAAACATGGTCATCGACGGCCTCGTGCAGCGCACCAGCGGAGGGCGCGAGGCGTTCGACCCCGATGGGCGCCATGCCCGGAGCGGGACGATCCGCCCCGAGATCCTCGCCCGCCTCCTGGAGCACCCTTACCTCAAGTCGGCGCCACCCAAGTCGTGCGGCCGGGAAGAGTTCGGACAGCCGCTCCTGGAGCGCATCCTGGGGGACAACCCGGGTGTGCCACGCGACGACCTGATCGCCACCGCCACGCGCTTCACCGCCGAATCGATCGCCCTCGCCTGCCGTCGATTTGCCATGCCCCAGAACGTCTTCGAGGAGGCGATCGTCTCCGGGGGAGGCGCGCGCAACGGGGTCCTGATGGAGCATCTGCGCGCCGCCATCCCCGAGCTGTCGATCAAAGGGAGCGAAGAGTATGGCCTGCCGCTCGCCGCCAAGGAGGCCGTCTCCTTCGCCCTCCTGGCCAACGAGACGATCCGGGGAATCCCCAATAACCTGCCGTCCGCGACCGGCGCCTCGAGGCCCGTGGTCCTCGGAACGATCGTCCCCGGGTCGCCGGGGTGATGACCGGGCCGCGCGCGCGGGTGGCTCGAGCGGTTCCCTTCCCCGGGGTCCTGGCCGCCCTCCTGCTGGCCTGCGACGCTGCGCCCGATCCCGCCACCACCCTCACCCTGGCCATCGACAGCGGCCCGGCCAGCCTCGATCCGCGTCTCGGATCGGACGAGTCTTCCAAGAGGATCAATGAGCTTCTGTTCAACGGCCTCTTCCGGGTGGACGAGCGGGCGAGGCCGGCGCCGGACCTGGCGGAGTCGTACACCCTGCCCGACCCCAGGACCGTGATCGTCACGTTGCGCCGTGGGGTCTTCTTCCACGACGGAGCGCCGTTGTCCTCGGCCGACGTGGTCTACACCTATCGCTCGATCCTTGACGACGAGGTCCCCTCCTTCCGCAAGGGGGACCTCGCCGCCCTGCGCAGCGTCGAGGCCGCCGACGCGCTGACCGTGGTCTTCCGCCTGACGGTGCCCTTCGCGCCGATCCTGACCGACCTCAACGTGCCGATTCTCGAGAACGGCGCGGGGCCGCGGGCCGCGCAGCGGCCGATCGGCACGGGGCCCTTTCGCCTGGCGCGCTACAGGAAGGACGAGGACCTCCTGCTCCTGCGCTTCGAACGCCATTTCAAGGGACCGGCCGGCGTCGCCGCCCTGCGGGTGAAGATCGTTCCCTCCGAGACCTCGCGCCTGCTGGAGTTGCTCAAGGGAAGCGTGGATCTCATCCTGAACGATCTCTCCCCTGACCAGGTCGCCCGCGTGCGGCGCGTCCCGGGGTACGAGGTCGAGTCCCGCCCCGGACGCAACGAGGTCTACCTGGCCTTCAACCTCCGCGATCCCGCCCTCTCCGACCGGCGTGTGCGGCAAGCCATCGCCCTGGCCCTGGATCGCGGGTCGATCGTCGAGCACCTTCTGCACGGGGCCGCGACGCTCGCTACGGGCCTTCTTCCCCCGGGCCACTGGGCCTACGAGCCGGACGTCGCCCGCTATGATCACGACCCGGTGCGACTGACGTACAAGACTTCGGCCAACGAGCTGGCCTTGCAGCAGGGCGCGGTGATCCAGGAGCAGCTCGCGCGCGTCGGGATCGCGGTCGACATCCGTTCCTACGAGTGGGCCACCTTCTACGAGGACCTGAAGGCGGGCCGTTTCCAGCTGGCGGTCTCCAACTGGACCGAGATCGGGGATCCCGACGTGTACCGGCTGCGCTTTCACTCGCGCGCCAAGCCACCATCCGGTTTCAACCGTGGAGGCTACGACAACCCGGCGATCGACCGGCTGCTGGAGCGCGGCGCCGCCACCCTCGACGAACGGGACAGACGTCGCATCTACGCGGAGGTCCAGCGCATCCTGGCGATCGATCTGCCTTACGTGAACCTTTGGCACCGGGACGTCACGCTATCGCGCCGTCGGCGCGTGCAGGGCTTCCGCCTGACGCCCGGCGCGGATTTCGAGCCGTTGCGCGAGGTGACCCTGGGGGAAGGAGCGGGGCCCTGAGCGACGGG
>QHXZ01000202.1 GCA_003223165.1 Acidobacteriota bacterium | reverse complement strand
CGTCCTTTGACGTAGTCGCCCAGCAGGCAGATCAGGTCGGGGTGGGTCTCGTTGGTGCGCCGGACGATTTCCCGCAATCGCGGCAGGCCGTTGTAAGGAGATCCCACGTGGAGATCGGTGAGCACCGCGATGCGGAGCCCCGAGAGCTCTGCGGGCCAGTCGGGAAGTCTCAGAGGGACTTCGCGCACGATGAGACGCCGAGGCTCCCACCAAAAGGCCCACAACCCCAGGATGAGCACCGGCAGGAGCAGGATCGCGGCAATTCGCCGAAGGACCTTCACCTCAGAACAGCCTTCCCTGGTCGGGACCCTGGACGATCGCCAGGGGAGCGATCTGTGGATAGGCGGCCATCAGGTCCGGCGGAGTCGCCACTTTTTCGCCGCGCAGCAGCGCCAGCAGCATCAGGGCCGCCAGGGGCCCCTTCCCCCGGTAGTGGTTGTTGGCGATGACGAAGACATCGGCGGTCTGCTCGGCCACGCTGCGGATGCGGCCGACCCACTCGGACAGCTCCTCCTCAGCGTAAAGGTAGTTGTAGCGCTCCCACGGCTTGCTGCTCTTCTGGAACCAGTTCGCGGCGTTGCGACCGTGCAGACGCACATAGCCCACCCCGGAGGTCGCGATTTGCGTGTGGCCGATAGAGACGCCAAGAACTCTTGGCTCTGCCAGTCCGCATGCCGGATCTCGGCGACGAGAGGATAGCCGCGGAACGCCTCGAAGATCGCTTGCAGCGTCTCCTGACTTCCGCGACCGGGGCGAAACGAGTAGGGGAACTGGGCCAGCAGGGCGCTGAGGAGCCCCCGGTCGGTCAGCGGCTCCATGGCGCGCTTGAAAGTCTCTTCATCTTCGCGCCGCAGCTCCGATCGCTTGTGCGTGAATCCCTGGTAGAGCTTGGCGGTAAAGCGAAAGTCGGAACGGCCTTTCACCCGCCGAGCCCAGGATTCCACCGCCTTCGGCTCCGGGATCCGGTAGAACGTCGAGTTGATCTCGATCGTGTCGAAGAATCCCGCAAGGTAGGCGAGACGGTCGAAGTGCGCGGGTTTGCGGGCCGGGTAGACGATTCCGTCCCAATCGTCGTAAGACCAGCCGGCGATGCCCACGCGGATCATGAAGGAATCTTACCAGAGGTGGTGCGGCGCGCCCGCGTCGCGTATACTCCGAACATCTGCCCCCCGGAGGCGCCCGTGAAAATTCTCGCCCTCGTTTCTCTTCCTCTCCTGATTCTCTGTCCGATCGTGCTGACCCTGAGCCCGCGTGCCTTAACCCCTCCGACGCGCACCGACTCGGAGCGGCTCCTGCGCGAGCTGGAGGGGAAGTTCGCCGCCGCTGTGGCCGCGAAGCAATCGGAGGCTTTCCTCGCTTTCTGGGCCGACGACGCCGCCACCTTTCCGCCCGGGAAGCCCGTGGTGACCGGCAAGGAAAAGATTCTCGAAGACTGGGCGCCGATCCTTGGCGGTGCCGACGTGTCGCTCACCTGGGAGCCCGACAAGGAGGAAATGGCCGCGTCGGGAGATCTGGGCTACACGTACGGCAGGTACAGATACCGCGGGAACGGTCCCGACGGCCGGCCGGTCGTCCACAACGGCAAGTATGTCACCATCTGGCGGAAGGAGCAGGACGGTCGGTGGCGCATCGTGGTGGACATCGGCACCCCCAGTGACCCTCCCCCCGCCGCGCCGGCGCAGTGACGTTCGGGAGGGATGATGAGCTCAGAGAGCCTCGTCAGCATCGCCCTCGGTCTGGGCCTCAGCGCGGCGTGCGGGTTCCGCGTCTTCGTGCCGCTGCTTGCCGTCAGCGCCGCGGCGAACCTCGGCTACGTGCAAGTTTCCCCCGGCTTCTCATGGATGGCGACGACCCCGGCGCTCGTCGCCTTCGGCACCGCGACGGCCTTGGAGGTCGCCGCCTACTACGTTCCCTGGCTGGACAACTTCCTCGATGCGGTGGCCACGCCCGCCGCGGTTCTGGCAGGCGTCATCGCGAGCGCTTCGGTCTTCGTGGGGATGCCCGCCCTGGGGCGCTGGAGCGCGGCTCTCATCGGCGGCGGGGGTGCCGCGGGGCTCATCCAGAGCGCCACGGTCTTGCTCCGCATCAAGTCGCTCGCCACCACCGGAGGGCTCGGGAATCCCGTGGTTTCCACCGCCGAGCTGGTCGGCTCCACCGTCACCTCCGTGCTCGCCATCGCGATTCCCATCCTCTGCCTCACGCTGCTGGTTGTCGGCTCCATCCTGGTCTTCCGCAATGCCGGGTAGATTTTCTTCGGAAGGCGGACCGTTCCCTGACTGGCGCGCCCGGCGCCGCGCAGGCCCCGCCTAAGCCCAGAGCTCGATCGGAAGAGAAGATATGTCCCTAGCGCCAGCGGAAGATTCTCAGCGCGAGGGCGAAGCTTACGAGTCCCCACCCGGTGACGATGGCAAGAGGCGAGCCGAGCCGGGTGAGAGACGAGCCGTCGATCATGACGGCACGCAACGCGTCGTTCAGCGCGGTGAGGGGAAGCGCTTTCACGAACGGCTGCATGGCCTCCGGGAAGCGCGCGTAGGAGAAGAACGTCCCCGAGAGAATCCACATGGGCAGCATCACGAGGTTCATCAGCCCTGACACCGCCTCGATCGTCCTGGCGCGGCTCGCCACCAGCATTCCCAG
>QHXZ01000200.1:569-2702 GCA_003223165.1 Acidobacteriota bacterium | reverse complement strand
AAGAGGCGGAAGGCCAGAAACAGGGAGGCGAGGCCCCGGCGGCCCGTGATCCGCGCGAGGTTGCGCCGCGCGGCGCGCCGCTCGCGCGGCATGGCCGTGAAACAGACGAGCGTGGCGAGGGCGTGCAGCGGCGGACGCAGGAAACGCGGGACCTTCGGGACGATGCCCAGGATCAGGCGCCAGGAGAGGCCGCGGTTCCAGCCGTGCGTGTACCAGCGGACCGTCCGGGCGTCCCGGCTCACATCGCGAAGCCGCCGTCCACGAAGAAGACGTGGCCGGTGGTGTAGCCGCAGCGCCCCGAGGCCAGGAAGCCCACCAGCGCCGCGACCTCCTCGGGGCGCCCGACGCGCCCGAGCGGCACGCGCGCCAGGCCCTGCGCCCTCAGGTCTTCGGGGAGGGACTGGAGCATGTCGGTCTCGATCAGGCCGGGCGCCACGGCGTGCACCAGGACGCCGTGCTCCGCCATCTCGCGCGCCAGCGCCTTGGTGAAGGCGATGATCGCCCCCTTCGCCGCCGCGTAGTGGGTCAGCCCCGGCGCGCCGAGCGCGCCGGCGATCGAGGTCAGGTTGATGATCGTGCCGCGGCGCTGCGCCATCATCGAGCGCACGGCGGCGCGGCAGCAATGGCGCGCGCCGTTCAGGTTTACGTCGAGGGCGTCGCGCCACTCCTCCTCGCTCTGCAGGGCGAACAGCCCGCCCTGGACGCGGCCCGCGTTGTTGACCAGGACGTCGAGGCCGCCTTCGGCGCGCGTCACCGCGTCGACCACCTGCTCGCAGGCCCGCGCGTCGCGCACGTCGAGCCGGTGCGCCACGACGCGCCCCGGCCCGCCGCCCTCGGCGGCCACCTGGTGCGCCGCCACCTCGTTCTCGTGCCAGGTGAAGTGCACCGCGAACCCTGCCGAGGCCAGCTCGCGCACGATGGCGCGCCCGATGCCGCGCGAGCCGCCCGTCACCAGGGCGGCGCGCGCCTCCGGCACCCGATCCGACGCCGTCCGGGCGCGGGGACGTCTCTCCGTACGGCCCATCAGGCTCCTAGGATTCGTCGAGGCCGGCGCCGCCGCTCAGGCCGGCGCCAGCGTGATGTCGATGTGCAGGGAATTCTCGATCGCGGCCAGCTGCCGGCGCAGCGCCTCGACGTCGGCCGTGGCGGGGAGGTCGAAGCGCATCTCCATCTCGTACAGCGGCGTGCCGCTCGAGGCGGCGGGCCTCAGATGCGACGTGAGCTGCAGGATGTTCCCCCCCGCCGCGGAAACGGCGCGCGCCGTGCGCGCCACGATGCCGGCCTTGTCCTCCCCCATCGTGTGCAGCCGGAACGGCCGCCCCGACGGCGGCGAGGCGGGGCCTGCCCCCTCCTCGATCGGCTTGATGAAGATCGTCATGCCCTTCTCGTACTCGAGGTGCTTGCACGACATGTGCAGCCGCTGGCCAAGCTCCTCCCCCTGCCCGGAGATCAGCATCATGGTGGCGAACTCGCTGCCCAGGTTCATCATGCTGCTGTCCTCGAGGTTGCAGCCCAGCTCGAAGACCATCTCGGCCAGGTCGGCGACGATCCCGGGGCGGTCGCGTCCGATGGCGGTCAGGATGAAGTGCTTGCGCATGGCTCGGATTGTAGTGCAGCCGCCCCGCTTCCGCGCAAGGGGTTTGTCGGGTAGCCCCCAGGCCGCCGGCCCGACCGCCGGCCGTGGGAAGGTCCGTGCGCTAAGATGGCTCTCCCCCACAGGGGCGCGGGGTACGGCGGATGGAGAGCGACTTCGAAGGCAGGCTGCGGCGCGGCGCCGACCTCTTCAACGCGGGCAAGTTCTTCGAGGCCCACGAGGTCTGGGAGGATCAGTGGCGCCTGGAGTCGGGCCCAGCGCGGCGCCTCCTGCACGGCTTGATCCTGCTGGCGGCCGGGTTCGTGAAGCTGCAGCGCGGAAGCCCGCGCGGCGCCGTCCTCAACCTCGACAAGGGCGCCCGCAGGCTGGAGGGGCTGCCACCGCGCTGCGCCGGCGTCGATCTCGATCGCCTGCTTTCGGACGTGGGGGATTGGCGCGCGACCGCCTCCGCGATGGAGCAGGCGGGGCGGACCGATTACGACGCCGCGGCGCTGCCACGCCTCGACCTGGGCCCGTCGCTCACGCCGCCTGCGGCTTGA
>QHXZ01000200.1:0-556 GCA_003223165.1 Acidobacteriota bacterium | reverse complement strand
GAAGTCCGCCTTGTTGACGGCGTGCGAGCAGGCCTCGGCCGGGTCGACCACGCCCCTCTTGACCAGGTCGACGAGCGCGTCCGCGAGCGTGACCATCCCGGCCCCCCGCCCGGTCTGCATGATCGACGGGATCTGAAACGTCTTCCCCTCGCGGATCAGGTTGCTCACCGCGGGGGTGACCAGCAGGATCTCGAGCGCCGCCACGCGCCCGCCCGTCTTCTTCTTGCACAGGGTCTGCGCGACGACCCCCTTGAGCGACTCGGACAGCATGATGCGCACCTGGTTCTGCCGGTCGGCGGGGAACTGGTCGACGATGCGATCGACCGTCGAGGGCGCCGTGTTGGTGTGCAGGGTGCCGAACACGAGGTGCCCGGTCTCGGCCGTCTCGAGCGCGATGGCCACCGTCTCGAGGTCCCGCATCTCGCCCACCAGGACGATGTCAGGGTCTTCGCGCAGCGCGGCGCGCAAGGCGTTCTTGAACCCCTGGGTATGCGAGCCGATCTCCCGCTGGTTGAGGAGCGCCTTGCGCGGCGGGTGCACGAATTCGATCGGGTCC
>QHXZ01000201.1:2354-3690 GCA_003223165.1 Acidobacteriota bacterium | reverse complement strand
CGCTGGTCCTGGTTTCCCTGCCGGCCGGGGCGCTGGCCGATCGGCTGAGCAAGCGCTCGGTCATCCTGGCCGCCAAGGCCCTGGAGCTGGTGCTGATGCTGGCGGGGACGGCGTCGCTCTTCTTCGATCCGGCGGGCTACCTGTTGCCGCTCGTCATCCTCGGTCTCATGGGCGTGCAGACCGCCTTCCTCAGCCCGGCCAAGTACGGCATCCTGCCAGAGATCCTGCCGCACGAGCGGCTGTCGGCGGGGAACGGCCTCCTGGAGATGTGGACCTTCCTGGCGATCATCGCAGGCACCGCGGCCGGCGGCTGGCTGCTGGACGCCGCCGGCGAGCGTTCCTACGTCGGGGGGCTGGTCCTGTCGGGCCTGGCGGGGGTGGGCGTCGCGGCCGCCTGGGCGATCCCGCGCGTCGCCCCGGGGCGGCGGGAGGCAGCCATCGGCGCCACGGCGCGCGACGCCTGGTCGGTCCTGCGCGCCGATCGCGTCCTCTGGCTGGCGGTGCTCGGCGCCACCTTCTTCTGGTCGATCACCAGCCTCCTCGGGCAGGACGTGCTGGTCTACCTCAAGACCGTGCTTCAGGTGCCCGACGCGCGCTCGGGCATCCCGCTGGCCCTGTTCGGTCTCGGCGTGGGGGGCGGCAGCCTTCTGGCCGCGCGCCTCTCGGCGTCGAAGGTCGAGTACGGCCTCATCCCGCTCGGCGCCGTCGGCCTGGCACTGTTCACGCTCCTCCTCGGAGCGGCGGCCCCCGGCTTTCAAGGCACTCTCGTCCTCATGATGCTGCTCGGAATGGCGAGCGGCCTTCTGATCGTGCCGCTCGAGGCCCTCCTGCAGTGGCGCGCGCCGGCCGAACGGCGCGGCGCGGTCATCGCCCTGGCGAACGTCTTCATCTTCAGCGGCATCCTGGGCGGGTCGCTCGTCGCGGAGTCGTTGTCCCGCGCCGGGGTGTCGTCGCGCGGCATCCTGATCGGCGCGGCCCTGGCGACGCTGGCGGGAACCGTCTGGGCGTTGCGCATGCTTCCCGACGCCCTGCTGCGCCTGGTCCTGGTCCTGATGACCCATACCTTCTACAGGGTGCGGGTGCTCGGCCGCGCCAACGTGCCCTCCCAAGGCGGCGCGCTCCTGGTGCCGAATCACGTCTCGTTCGTGGACGGCCTCCTGGTTCTGGCCAGCATCGACCGCCCGGTGCGCTTCGTGGTCGACGCCGAGTACTTCGACTTTCCCCTCTTTCGCCCGTTCCTCAAGTCGCTCGGCGCCATTCCGATCTCCGCCTCGGGGGGCCCGCGCATGATCCTGCGCGCGCTGCGCGACGCCGGGCGTCACCTCGACCAAGGGGA
>QHXZ01000201.1:0-2247 GCA_003223165.1 Acidobacteriota bacterium | reverse complement strand
GCGCCGATCATTCCCGTGAACCTCGACCGGGTCTGGGGGAGCATCTGCAGCCGGGCGCGCGGCCGCTTCGTCACCAAGGTGCCGGAGCGCATCCCCTACCCGGTCACGGTCTCTTACGGCGCGCCCTTGCCGCCCGAAACGCCGATCCACGAGGTGCGGCGCGCGGTGCACGAGCTGGGAGAGGCGGCGGCTCGTCTCCGTCGGGAGGACCGCCGCCCGCTGCACCATCTCTTCGTGCGCGCGGCGCGCCGGCACCCGTTCGACTTCGCCTTCGGCGACGCCACCCGGCCGCGCGTTTCGCGCCTGCGGGCGCTCTCCGCATCGATCGCCCTGGCGCGCGCCCTGCGCCCTTCCTGGAGCGGGCAGGAGCACGTCGGCGTGCTGCTGCCGCCGAGCGTCGCGGCGGCCTTGGTGAACCTGGCGGCGGCGCTGTCGGGCCGCGTCAGCGTCAACCTCAATTTCACCGCCGGGCGCGCGGGGATGACCTCGGCGGTGCGCCAGGCGGGGCTCAGGACGGTGCTCACCAGCCGCGCCTTCCTCGAGAAGGCGAAGCTCGATCTCCCCGAAGGCACGCGGCCGATCTGGATCGAAGACCTGGCGGCCTCGGTCGGGACCGCCGGCCACGCCGCGGCGTTCTTCCTGTCCCTCTATGCCCCCCTCCGGCTGCTCGAGCGCGCCTGCGGTGCCAGGCGCCGCGTCTTTGTGGACGACGTCGTGACGATCATCTTCAGCAGCGGCAGCACCGGAGAGCCGAAGGGGGTGCTGCTGTCGCACTTCAACGTCGATGCCAACGTGGAGGCGGTGGCGCAGGTGTTCCACGTCGACCAGCACGACCGCGTCCTGGGGATCCTGCCGCTGTTCCATTCGTTCGGATACCTCATCCTCTGGTTCGCGGTCAACCACCGCATGGGAGTGGTCTTCCACCCCAACCCCCTCGACGCCGGAGCGATCGGCGACCTGGTACAGCGTCACCGGATCACCATCCTGGTCGCCACCCCCACCTTCCTGCAGCTCTACCTGCGGCGCTGCACGCCGGCGCAGTTCGGGTCGCTGCGCATCGTCCTGGCCGGGGCCGAGAAGCTCTCCGAGCGCCTGGCCCAGGCGTTCGAGGAGCACTTCGGCGTCCGCCCGCTCGAGGGGTACGGCACCACCGAGTGCGCCCCGGCGATCGCCCTCAGCGCCCTGGACTTCCGCGCCCCCGGCTTCTACCAGCCCGGCTCGCGGCGCGGCTTCGTCGGCCAGCCGCTCCCCGGCGTCTCGGTGCGCGTCGTCGATCCCGACACCTTGACCCCGCTGCCGCCGGGCAGCCCGGGCATGCTCCTGGTGAAGGGGCCGAACATCATGCGCGGCTACCTGGGACGCGACGACCTCACCGCGAAGGCGATGCACGACGGCTGGTACATCACCGGCGACATCGCCCTGATGGACGAGGATGGGTTCGTTCGGATCACCGACCGGCTGTCGCGCTTCTCCAAGATCGGCGGCGAGATGGTGCCGCACGGGCGAATCGAAGAGGCCCTGCAGGACGCGGCCGGGGCGAGCCTGCAGGTGTTCGCCGTGACGGCGGTCCCCGACGAGCGCAAGGGAGAGCGGCTCGCCGTGCTGCACACGCTCGACGAGGCGCTCCTGCCGGAGATCGTGAAGAGGGTCGCGGCGGCCGGCCTGCCGAACCTCTTCGTGCCGCGCCTCGACCACTTCGTGAAGGTGGAGAGGCTGCCGCTGCTCGGAACGGGGAAAATGGATCTGCGCGAGGTGAAGCGGGTCGCGACCGAAGTCTTGTCGGCGGGCGCCGGCCAGACTTGACCGCCGGGAACGGAGTCCATCCGATTGAGGACGGCCGTTCCATGGAGAGCGACGGGGATCTCGAACCAGCGACCCTCTGCTTAAAAGGCAGATGCTCTACCGCCTGAGCTAACGGCCCATCAATAACTTACGGCGGCACTCACCTCTTGTTCTGTCTCCCTTCTGTCCGGTCGGATGCTACAGCACCCGCGACGGCAGGCGCAACCGCCGGCCGATCGCCCGGGGCGTGGGCGGCTGGCCGGTCCGCACGAGCCGTAGTATAGTCGCGACCCCCGGTCGGGTGGCCGGGGCGCGCGCCTTGCGGCGTGATCCGCAACCCGATCCATGGAGACCGCGACGATGAGACGACCCCCTCGAGCGCCAGCCGGCGGAGCACGATTTCTCAACCTGGCGGCCCAGGCTGTGATCCTGGCCGGAGCGCTGGCGGCCCCGCTGGTCCTGGCC
>QHXZ01000037.1 GCA_003223165.1 Acidobacteriota bacterium | reverse complement strand
CCCCGACCGACACCGATTCCCTGAGTCCCCGGCAGATCGATGGCACGCGTCGCTTCGGGCGCCGCTTCCAGTGCGGCCTGCAGATCCAGTTCTAGGATCCCTCTCGGCTCCGCGCGCGCCCCGCGTCTTCGGCGCAGCGGCATCGCCGGCGGCGGCCGGAGCGTCATCCCGCCGGGTGTAGAATGACGCTCATCGCTGGGGCACCCGACATGAGTGGTCTGCGAGGGAGGACCGCGCGCGCCGTGCTGTGCGGGGTGGTGTGGGCGTGTGCGTTGGGGGCGGGGAGGTGCGAGACGACGGGGACGGTGCGTGCGGAGGTACGGGACGAAGAGGGGCGCGGGTACGAGGTGCGCGCCAGCCTGGGGGGCTACGCGCCGGTGAGCGTGACGGGGGTGGAGGTGGGAGCGGGGCGGACGGCGGTGGTGCGCGTGACGCTGAAGCACCAGACGGCGTTTCGGGAGCGGGTGGAGGTGAAGGCGAAGCCGCAGGTGGTGGACCTGCAGGAGACCACGACCGAGACGCGCTTCACGTCGGAGTTTATCGACGCGCTGCCGATCCTGGGGCGGAACTACCAGGACGTGCTGGCCTTGGCGCCGGGGGTGACGGACGTGGACGGGGACGGGAACCCGAACATCCACGGGGCGCGGGACACGGACGTGGTGACGCTGGTGGACGGGGTGTCGACGACGGACCCGTTGACGGGGAAGGTGGGGGCGCAGCTGAACATCGAGTCGATCNNNNATCCAGGAGATCGAGGTCAAGACGTCGGGGGCGAAGGCGGAGTACAGCCGGGCGCAGGGGGGTTTTGCGAACATCCTGACGAAGTCGGGGGGGAACGAGTTCGAGGGGACGTTCAAGATTTACTGGCGGGGGTCGGCGTTGGACGGGGACGGGGCGGGGTCGGACGACCCGCGGCTGCACGCGGGGGTGGGGGAGCAGGGGATACGGCAGCTGAAGTTCAACGACCTGCTGCCGTTCCTGTCGGTGTCGGGGCCGATCGTGAAGGACCGGGCGTGGTACTTCGTGGCGAACGAGTACATCCGCAAGGAGGACCCGGTCAACGCGCTGAGCGCGGCGTTCGTGACGGGGGTGAGGGAGTACCGGGAGTTCGGCAAGGTGACCTGGCAGGCGGGGGCGAACCACCGGCTGGCGTTTTCGCTGAACTACGACCCGCAGGAGTATTTGAACCAGGGGCTGAACAGCTTCACGCGGGAGGAGAGCGGGTTCACGCTGAAGCAGGGGGGACCGGTGCTGACGGTGCGCGAGACGTCGGTGCTGGGGCCGTACGCCGCGTTGGAGACCTCGCTGTCGAGCTTCGACGAGCATCCGGCGCGGGTGCCGACCTTGGACCCGGACACCAACCACAACGGGACCCTGTGCGAGGACCGCAACCACAACGGCTTCATCGAGGCCCGCGAGCGCGACCCCGGCGAAGACTACGACGGCGACGGCCGCTTCGACGTCTTCGAGGACGGCAACCGCAACGGCCTGTTGGATCAAGGCGAGGACCTCGACGGCGACAGGCGCCTCACGCGGTCGGGGAGCGGGACCATCGCCGGGGCCTGCGAGGGCCGGCTGCGGGAGGACCTCGACTGCGACGGGCACCTCGACACGTTCGACGAGGACACCAACCACAATGGCCGGCTCGACCCCGGCGAGGACGTGGACAACGATCGCCACCTCGATCGAGGGAACGAAGACCGCAACGGCAACAACATCCTCGACGACACGCCGATTCCGGACGGTCTCTATCCCTACGGGGAGCTGGCGCCGGTGCCCGCCGATCGCGACTACACCTTCGACCAGAGGCTCGGCATCACCACCGGTCCCTTCTACGAGAGCTTCTCCGATCGCCGCCGGCGGCTGACGCTGAGGCAGGATCTCAGCCAGTACGTCCCCGATGCCTACGGCAGCCACTCCCTGAAATTCGGCTTCGTCGTCGAACGCGAGAGCTTCGACCGGACCACCCTGTCACGCTCTATCGTGGCGCCGTTCACACGCACCATGCGCGAGGGCGCCAGCACGGTGAGCGTGCTGCTGCCGGCGGAGAACGGCATCGAAAACGCGGCCACGGGGCTGACCAGCGGGGTGTACATCCAGGACGATTACAAGCCGTTCCCCAACCTGAGCCTCGGGCTGGGAATCCGTTTCGATCGCGAGCGGGCGCAGTCGTTCGGCTACACGTCGTTCGATCCCGCCGCGGAGCGGACCGCCTACGACCGCCTCGCCAACCTGATAGGAGGCGAGCTCGGCAAGGACGACCAGACCCAGGGGAACGACGACGGGGTCACGAGCATCGGCATCCTGGGCGACCCCCTTTTCGCGGGCCAAAACGACATCCGGCTGGCCAGCGCGTTCATCTCCGACCCGATCAAGAAGGCCGCCCTCGGCCGCCTGACCCGGCACCACATCGAAACCAACTTCATCGCCCCGGGCCTGGCGATGCTGTTCCCGGACGTCTTCACGGACGAAGGCCAGGTCGACCCGCACGAGCTCCTGGCCCACGGCGTCTCCCCGCAGCGGCGGGAGTCGTTCGCCATCACCAACAACAACCTGGCGCCCCGCCTGTCGCTCTCCTGGGATCCCTGGTCGGACGGCAGGACGAAGCTGTTCGCCACCTGGGGCCGCTACTACGACAAGCTCTTCCTGAGCACCGTCGTCGGGGAGGAGGGGCCGGACCTCATCAGCCGGTACTACGTCAGTGACCCGTCCGGCTTCCTCAAGGGGGGCACGCCTGACCGCGGCCTGGGGCGGATCCTCTCGCTGGCGCCGCCCTCCACCACGCAGGTGGACCGCAGCCTGGCGACCCCGTTCAGCGACGAGCTGACGGTCGGCTTCGAGCGCGAGCTGGCCCCCGAGGTGGCCCTCTCGTTCAAGTACGTCAACCGCCGGTTCCGAAGGCAGCTCCAGGACATCGACATCAACCACACGCTGCGCTTCGACAAGACGACCGGGGCCCCGCTCGATCAGCTCGGCCGCGCCCCCGCCGCTCTCAGCGGGGGCGCGTGCAGAGACCAGCGCTGCCCCGACGGGCGCCCCGACCTGTACATCGAGAACTTCTTCTTCAACCAGGTGCTGCGCGTCGGCAATTTCAACGAGGCGCGCTACCGGGCCCTGGAGCTGCAGCTGGTCAGGCGCCTGGCACGGCGCTGGGAGCTGCAGGGGTCGTACACCTACTCGCGCGCCGTGGGGGCGGCGGAGGACTTCCAGTCGCGGCTGGGCAACGACCCGTCGACGCTGGAGCAGGAGTTCGGCTATCTGGACTTCGACCAGCGGCACGTGGTGAAGCTGAGCGGGGTGGCCTTCCTGCCGGGAGACTGGCAGCTGGGAGTGTCGGCGAGCTGGAGCTCGGGCCTGCCGTACTCCGTCATCTCGCGCTTCTTCGCGCTCGACAGCGCCGACTACCAGCAGTTCCGCACCCGCTTCGGTTTCACCGAGCGGGTGAACGGGCGGGAGCCCCGCTTCGTTCCCCTGCGCCGCAACGACGGCCGCAATCCGAGCGTGTACGACGTCAACCTGAGGGCGCGCAAGGCGCTGGTGCTCGGCAAGACCGCCGCGGCGCTCTTCCTGGAGGTCTTCAACCTGCTCAACACCGACGACCTGCGCATCTTCAGCTACCAGCCATCCCTCGGCGATCGCTTCGACCCGAGCCCGACCAACCCCGCGCCGCTGAGCCCCCTGCAGGTCGACGCCACCCGGCGCTTCGGGCGGCGCTTCCAGGTCGGGTTCCAAGTCGAGTTCTGAGCCGCGGAGGGAGGAGCCGGGCCCCGGACTATAATTCCCGCGCAGGCCCCCGGGGAGGACGCTCTTGCTCGAGCTCGGCACCCTCGCTCGCGCCGGGGGTCAAGGGGACGGTGCGCGGCCGGGTCGTCGCCGCGACGCTGCGGCGCACCCGTGCGCGGGGGCTGTCGATCTTCGAGGCGCTGGTCGAGGACGCGAGCGGTTCGATCCGCACCCTGTTCTTCAATCAGCCGTATCTGCGCAGGCTCCTGGTCCCGGGGCGCGAGGTGATCCTGTACGGCGAGGCGACCCCGGCGCGCGCCGGGCGCCGCGGCCTGGTCCTCGCCGGCCCCCTCGGCCAGGAGGATCCGGGGGCCGGCGAGGCGATCCACACCGGGCGGCTGGTGCCGATCTACCCGCGCCTGCCGGGGCTGTCGACGCGGGCGATCCGGCGCCTGGTGCACGGTATGCTGGCGGCGCTGCCCGAGGCCCTGCCCGATCCTCTGCCCCCGGGCCTGGCGGCGGCGCGCGGCTTCCCCCCGCGCCGCGCCGCCCTGGCCGGGGCGCACTTCCCGCCGCCCGCGACCGATCCGGACGCGCTCATGGCCGGCCGCTCTCCGGCCCTGCGGCGGCTGATCTTCGAGGAGTTCTTCTTCCTGCAGCTCGGCTTCGCCCTGGCGAGGCGCGAAAGCGAAGCGCGGCGCCGGCCGGGGGCGCCCGTGCGCGTGGACGACGCCATCCGCGAGCGGCTGCGTGCGGCGCTGCCGTTTCGCCTGACCGGGGCGCAGCGCCGCGTGCTCAAGGAGATCGCCTCCGACCTGATGTCGCAGCGCCCAATGAACCGGCTGCTGCAGGGCGACGTCGGCTGCGGCGAGACCGTGGTGGCGCTGGTGGCGGCGCTCCTGGTGGTGGAGAACGGCCAGCAGGCCGCCTTCATGGCCCCCACCGAGATCCTCGCCGAGCAGCACCACCGATCCTTCGCGCGCATCCTGCAGGGGAAGGGGTACCCCGTCGGCCTCCTGACCTCCGCGGTGAGCGGGGCGGCGCGCCGCCAGGTCCTGCAGGGACTGGCCTCCGGCGCCATTCCAATCCTGGTGGGGACCCACGCCCTGATCGAGGAGGAGGTGCTGTTCCGCGCCCTGCGGCTGGCGGTCATCGACGAGCAGCACCGCTTCGGCGTGGCGCAGCGCGCACGGCTGCGCGCCAAGGGCGCCCTGCCGGACGTGCTGGTGATGACCGCCACGCCGATCCCGCGCACCCTGGCCCTGACGGTGTACGGCGACCTCGACCTGTCGGTGATCGACGAGATGCCCCCCGGACGCCGGCCCGTGAAGACCGTGTTGCGCGGCGAGGAATCGCGGCGCGCCGTCTATGCTTTCCTGCGCGCGCAGGTGGCCGCCGGACGCCAGGTGTACGTCGTCTATCCCCTGGTCGAGGAGACGGAGCGCAAGGAGGTGAAGGCGGCGGTGGCGATGGCCGAGACGCTGCGGCGGGACGTCTTCCCCGACCTCGGGGTCGGCCTGCTGCACGGCCGCCTGAGGGCGGTGGAGAAGGAGGCGGTGATGGGGGACTTCGCAGCCGGCCGCACGCCGATCCTGGTCGCCACCACCGTCATCGAGGTCGGGATCGACGTCCCGAACGCGACCGTGATGGTGGTGGAGCAGGCGGACCGCTTCGGCCTGTCGCAGCTGCACCAGCTGCGCGGGCGCGTCGGCCGCGGGGCGCACGAATCGTACTGCGTCCTGCTGGCGGGGGAAACGGCCACGGAGGAGGCCCGCCGGCGGCTGGAGGTGATGTGCGCCACCCAGGACGGCTTCGAGATCGCCCGCCGCGACCTCGAGATCCGCGGCCCGGGCGAGTTCCTCGGCACCCGCCAGTCGGGGCTCGGCGACTTGCGCGTGGGGGACATCCTGCGCGACCACGAGATCCTGGAGGACGCGCGGCGCCAGGCGTTCGCCCTGGCGGCGACGCTGCGGACGGAGCCCGAGCGGCGTGACCTGGCGCGTCACCTGGGGGGGCGCTGGTCCGGACGCCTGGGCCTGATCCAGGTGGGCTAGGAGCGGGCTCCTAGCGCCGCAGGCGGGCCAAGAGGGCGGTGGTGCGCGCCGCGCTGGACGGCGCGGCGGGATCGGACCGCAGCCTCTCGAGATCGGCGGGGAGATCGACGTCGTACCACGGCGGGAGCCGCACCGGGCGGACCCCCGCGCCCGAGAGCGCGCGTTCCGTGGCCTCGAGGACCTGCCGCGTCCCCCAGGGCACGCCCGCCAGCAGGCCCGGCCCCGCGCGGCCCGCCCCGATCAGGTAGAAGCCCCCGTCCTCCGCGGGGCCCAGCACCACCTCGGCGCCGGAGCGCAGGAGAGCGAAGGCCGAGACGATCCTCTCCGCCGGCAGGGTGGGGCTGTCCGACCCGATCACGACCACCGGCCGGTCGCCGGCCGCCCGCAGATCGGCGAAGGCCGCCTCGAGCCGCTCGCCCAGGTCGCCCCCGCGCTGCGGGAGGAGGTCCAGGCCGGAGCAGGCCGCCGCCAGCGGGCCCGCGGCGTCGTCCGCCCCGGGATGCCATGGCTCGCTGAAGGACACGACGGGCCGCGCCCCGCACGGCGCGGCCGCGCGGCGCAGCAGGGCGAGGCTGTCCTCGAGAAGGGCCCGGTGCAGATCGAGGGCTTCGGCCGGGGTGAGCCAGGGGGTCAGGCGTGTCTTGACGGCGCCGGGACGCGGCACGCGGGCGAAGAGGACGAGGGCCGCGCCGTCCGCGATCACCTCGCGGCGGTCACGGCGCGATCCAGTGCAGGTGCGTGATGGCGTCCGGGACCAGCCCGATGTAGAGGATCGCGGAGAGCAGGAGCGGGCTCAGGACGATCAGGATGAGGGCGTACTTCTCGAACTTGAGGTGCATGAAGTAGGCCGCCACCAGCGCCGCCTTGACGAGCGCCAGCGCGCACAACGAGAAGACCATGAAGGCCTTCGGCACCGGCGCCTTGGCCACCGCCAGCTCGATGATGGTCAGGACGAGAAGGGCGAGCCAGACCCCCCAGTAGTTCGGCTCGGCGTGTTCCTTGGCGTCGCTCGACACGATTCCCCTCCGGGGCCCTCAGGAGATCAGGTAGACGAAGGTGAACACCAGGATCCAGATCAGATCGACGAAGTGCCAGTAGAGGCCGGCGATCTCCACCGGGCTGTTCTGCTCCGCCGTGTAGCCGCCGCGCGCTCCCCTGATGGCGATGCAGCTGAGGTAGATGACCCCCGACAGGACGTGGCAGCCGTGGAATCCGGTCAGGATGAAGAAGGTCGCCCCGAAGAGGCTGGTCTTGATCGAAAGCCCCTCGACCACGATCTGGTGCGTCCACTCGAAGGCCTGGATTCCGAGGAAGGCCGATCCGCCCGCGATCGTCCCCAGGAGCCACAGCACGAGACCCTTGCGATCCCCGCGGCGGATCGCCGAGAGGGCCTTCACCATCGTGACGCTGCTGCAGATCAGGATGAAGGTGTTCAGGGCGGTCAGCGGCACGTCCAACCTGGTCGAGGGGATCGGCCAGTCGCTGCTCCCCAGCCGGACGGCGCCGTAGGCCGCCAGGAGCCCGACGAACGACATGGCGTCGGAGCACAGGAAGATCCACATCATCAGCTTGCCCCAGCCTGGTGTCAGCGGGTTCTCGTAGGCTTCCTGGGGGTGACTCATCGCGGCCGCGTGTGCCATGCGTCAGGCTCCTCCGCCGGTCCCGAAAAGGGGGCAAAGGGTAACACAGGTCCGGGGGGCCCGGGCAAGACCGATCAAGGCCGTGGCAGGCGGTAAAGCATGAGGTAGACCACGACGCCCGTGACCGACACGTAGAGCCAGAGAGGCAGGGTGACGCGCGCGATCGCGGCGTGGCGGTCGAACCTGCCGCGCAGAGCGCGCGCCAGCGTCACCAGCACGAGGGGTACGATGGCCACCGCCAGCACGGTGTGGGAGATCAAGATGGTGAAGTAGACCGCGCGCAGCCAGCCGGTGCCGCGGAACGGCATGGAGCCTTTGTGCGCGTGGTAGACGAGGTAGGCGGCAAGGAACAGGGTCGACGCCAGGAAGGCCAGCAGCATGCAGGCCCGGTGCGCCGCGACCCGCTTGCGGCGGATGAAGCGATAGCCAAGGCAGAGCAGCAGCGCGCTCGCGCCGTTCAGGACGGCCTCGATCTCGGGGAGGGAGGAGAGCGGGATCACGCGCGCACGCCGCTCCCGCGGCGCTGCGCCAGGGCGACGGCGGTCCCGAATGCGGCCGCCGCGAACAGGAGGGTGACCGCGAGCGAGAGGCCGGCGCCGGGAAGCCCCTGGGTCGCAGGGCCCTCCCCGGGGTACAGGACCCGGCGGAAGGCCGCCATGCCGTAGGTCAGGGGATCGCACGCCATCAGGACGCTCAGCCAGGCGGGGGCCCCCTGGGCCGGGAAGAACGAGCCCGACAGGAGCCAGAGCGGCATCAGCAGGACCGTCATGATGGCGTGGAAGCCCTGGGTCGAATCCATGCGCCAGGCGATGCAGAAGGAGAGGGCCGTGAGCCCGAAGGCGATGGCGGCCATCACCGTCAGGGAGACGGCCAGGGAGGCCGGCGACAGCTTGATCCCGGCGAGGGGCGCGAAGATCAGCACGACGAGCCCTTGCCCGACGGCGAGCGCCGTGCCTCCCAGGACCTTGCCGAGGACGATGCTCGAGCGCGGCACGGGCGCCACGAGGACCCCCTGCAGGAACCCCTCGCGCCGGTCCTCGATCAAGGAAATGGTGGAGAAGATGGCGGTGAACAGGAGGATCAGGACGACGGTCCCCGGGAAGAAGTACTCGGCGTAGCCGATCGACCCGCCTCCCGCCGGCGGGCGGAAGGAGGACCCGAGCCCGGCGCCGAACAGGCCCCAGAACATGATCGGCTGCACCAGCGCGCCGAAGACACGGTTGCGCTCGCGCAGGAAGCGCACGATCTCGCGCCGCATCAACGTGAGCGTCGCCGCCAAGCCCCGCCTCACGCCTCCGCCTCGCCCCAGAATCGGTGCCCGGTCTTGAGGACGAAGACGTCCAGGAGGGTGGGGCGGCCGATGGTCACGGAGTCGATGCGATCGCCGAACGTCTCGAGGAGGCGCGGGATCGGCTCGTGCCCGCGCGGCCTCTCCAGGCGCAGAGTCCCGTCCACGACCGAGGCGCGGGCCCCGCACAGCCGCTCGACCTCGCCGCGCAGGGCCTCGGGCGCCGCCGTGGCGATGACGATCACATCGCCGCCGATCTCCGCCTTGAGGTCCCGCGGAGCGCCGCAGGCCACTAAGGCCCCCTCACTCAGAATGGCGAGCCGGTCGCAGCGTTCGGCCTCCTCCATGAGGTGGGTGGTCAACAGGACCGTCACGCCGTCGCGCTCCCGCAGCTCGCGCAGGTGGTCCCACAGGTCGCTGCGCGCCCCTGGATCGAGCCCCGACGAGGGCTCGTCGAGGAGCAGCAGGCGCGGCCGGTGCAGGATCCCCTTGGCGATCTCGGCGCGGCGCATCAGCCCGCCGGAGAGCGTCTCCACCCGGTCGGACGCCCGGTCCGCCAGGCGCACGCGGAGCAGCATCGCGTCGACCGCCTCCCGCAGGGCGCGGCCGCCGAGACCGTAGAGCCGGCCCTGGGTCTCGAGGTTCTCGCGCGTGGTCAGCTTGCGATCCAGGGCGGGGGACTGGAAGACCACGCCGATGGCCGCTCGGGCCTCGCGCGGCCGCAGGGCCACGTCGTTCCCCATGACGGACGCGCGGCCCGCCGTCGGGCGGATGAGGGTCGCGAGGATCCGGAAGAGGGTCGTCTTGCCCCCGCCGTTCGGCCCGAGCAGGCCGAAGATCTGGCCCGAGCCGACCTCGAAATCGACTCCGCGCAGGGCCCGCCGGGGGCCGTAGTCGTGCACCAGCCCCTCGACACGCACCACCGTTTCGACCGCGGGCGCCGTCGTTCTCATCGCGGCCGGCATGATACACCGCCGCGGCTCCGGCGCCCGCGCCGGCGCTTGACTTGCGGGCGGGCGCTCGCATATAAATGCCGCTCTCTTGAGGGCGGCGGACGATGCGCTCGTGGCTCCCCGAAGGCGTTTCAACCTACAGCGGCAGCATCGATCACATGTTCTACATGATCCTCTGGGTGACGGGGATCGGCTTCATCGTCACCGAGGTCGTGCTGTTCGCCTTCGCCTTCATGTACCGCAGCCGGCCGGGACGGCGCGCCACCTACACGCACGGCAACAGCAAGCTCGAGATCATCTGGACGGTGGTCCCCGCCGCCTTCTTCGTCTTCCTCGGTTTCATGAGCCAGAACGTCTGGAGCTCGATCAAGGGCCACGTCCCGCACACCGACGAGGAGGTCACCGTGACCGCCTCGCAGTTCAACTGGGAGATCCGCTACAAGGGGAAGGACGGCGCCTTCGACACCCCGGATGACGTGGTCACCTCGAACGACATGCGCCTCCCGGTCGACGTGCCGGTCAAGATCCGCCTGCGCTCCAAGGACGTGATCCACAGCTTCTTCCTGCCCCAGTTCCGCCTCAAGCAGGACGCCGTCCCCGGCCTGACGATCGAAGTCTGGCTGCAGGCGACGCGGACGGGGGAGTTCGAGATCGCCTGCGCCGAACTGTGCGGCTTCGGCCACTACTCGATGCGCGGCGTCCTGACGGTGCTGAAGCCCGAGGAGTACCGCACCTGGCTGTCGGAGCAGGAGGCCGGCGTCACGGCGGCCCAGGCCGGCCAGGGGGCCCCCGCTCCGGCGGCGGCCGAGGCCAAGGCACCACCCGCGTAGTCCCCGGAGGTCATCCGCGATGTCCGAGCACAAGCTCCCGTTCATCCGGCGCTACATCTTCTCGACGGATCACAAGGTGATCGGGATCCAGTTCATGTTCGTCAGCCTGCTCTTCATGGTGGTCGGCGGCTTGCTGGCCATGATGGTCCGCTGGCAGCTGGCCTACCCGGACCGGGCGATGCCGCTCGGGACCCTGTTCCCCGAGTCGGTCATGCCGGAGGGCCACATCGGTCCCGAGGTGTACAACGCGCTGTTCACCATGCACGGCTCGATCATGATCTTCCTGGTGATCATTCCGATGCTCACGGGGGCGTTCGGGAACTTCCTGATCCCCCTGATGATCGGCGCGCGGGACATGGCCTTCCCGAAGCTGAACATGCTGTCGTTCTGGGTGGCGCTGCCGGGCGGGATCATCATGGCCTCCTCGTTCTTCGTGGACGCGGGCCCGGCGGCCACCGGCTGGACCGCGTACCCGCCGCTCAGCGCCGTACCCGACTACACCGGCGTGACCCTCGGCCAGACCCTCTGGATCGTCGCCGTGCTCATCGTGGGCACCGGGTCGATCATGGGGGCGGTCAATTACATCACCACCATCGTGAACATGCGCGCTCCGGGCATGCACTTCTTCCGCCTGCCGCTCTCCCTGTGGGCCCTGTTCATCACCGCCATCCTGCAGCTGATGGCGACCCCGGTGCTCGCCTCGGCGCTCGGCATGCTGCTCTTCGATCGGACCCTGGGGACGCACTTCTTCGCCCCGGCGGGAGGCGGCCAGGTGCTGCTCTGGCAGCACCTGTTCTGGTTCTACTCGCACCCGGCGGTCTACATCATGATCCTGCCGGCGATGGGCTTCGCCTCCGACATCCTGGCCACCTTCGCGCGCAAGCCCGTCTTCGGCTACAAGGCGATGGTCTTCTCGCTCGTGGGGATCGCGGGGCTGGGGTTCATCGTCTGGGGGCACCACATGTTCCAGAGCGGCATGAACCCGGCGCTCGGCACCGCCTTCATGCTGTCGACGATGGTGATCGCCGTCCCCTCGGCGATCAAGGTGTTCAACTGGCTCGGCACGCTGTGGCGCGGCTCGATCCACTTCACCACGCCGATGCTGCACGCCATGTCCTTCGTCTCCATGTTCATCATCGGGGGGCTCTCCGGCATCTTCATGGCCTCGACGCCGGTCGACATCTTCATCCACGACACCTATTTCATCGTGGCGCACCTGCACTACGTGCTCTTCGGCGGCAGCATGTTCGGCATCTTCGCGGCCATCACCTACTGGTTCCCGAAGATGTTCGGCCGCACCATGAACGAGGCGGTCGGCAAGGTGCACTTCGTCCTGACCTACATCCTTTTCAACCTGACCTTCTTCCCGATGCACATGCTGGGCATGGGCGGTCACATGCGGCGCATCTACGACCCGACGCAGTACGAGTTCCTGAAGCCGCTGCAGCCGATCAACATCTTCATCACCCAGAGCGCGCTGCTCCTGGGGGCGGTCCAGGTCCTCTTCATGGCCAACTTCCTCCTGAGCCTGTTCCTCGGCCGCAAGGCGGAGCGCAACCCCTGGCGCGCCAACACGCTCGAGTGGGCCGCGCCGTCCCCTCCGCCGCACGGCAACTTCGAGAGGATCCCCACCGTCTACCGCGGGCCCTACGAGTACAGCTCGCCGGAGTCCTCGGAGGACTATCTCCCGCAGGACCAGCCGCCGGCGCACGCGCCGGTGCCCTCCCGGCCCCCGGCCATGTCGCCGGCGCGGGCCTGACGGGCGCGGAACGGGCATGGACGGCGTTCGCTACGATCCCGCCCGGCACCGCCTGGCGCTGGCTTGCGCTGCGGCCACCGTAGTCCTGCTGGCGGCGGGGGGGCTCGTGACCAGCACCGGGTCCGGCCTGGCGGTCCCCGACTGGCCGTTATCGTTCGGCACGCTCTTCCCGCCGATGGCCGGCGGCGTCCTCTACGAGCACGGGCACAGGCTGGTCGCCGCCGCGGTGGGGTTGCTGACCCTGCTTCTGGCCGCCTGGTTCCTGGTCACGGAGCCGCGGCCTGGCGTGCGCCGGCTGGCCCTGGCCGGCCTGGGCGTGATCCTGATCCAGGCGCTGCTCGGCGGCCTGACGGTGTTGCTGCGCCTGCCGGCCTCCGTTTCGGTGGCGCATGCCTGCCTGGCGCAGGGGTTCTTCTGCGTGGCCGTCACCCTCGCGCTCGCCACCTCGCGCGGCTTCGTAGCGGTGGCGCCCCGGCCCCTCGCCAGCGACGGCGCGGTGCCTCTCTTCATCGTGGCCGCGACGGCCGCCGGGCTGGTCTACGCGCAGCTGATCCTCGGCGCGGTCATGCGGCACACGGGCGCCGGCCTGGCGATTCCGGACC
>QHXZ01000070.1:17732-31631 GCA_003223165.1 Acidobacteriota bacterium | reverse complement strand
CGATGGGGTCACGCTTCGGGAGACCCGTCGGGGGCTCGCGGGCGGACCGGAGGCTCTGCGGCTCCCTCCCGCCCCCGGCGGTGGCGCGGCCTACCGTCTCAAGATCCTTCTCGGGGGGACGGGCGAGGTCCCGCGCTCTCCCTTCCGGCTGCGGCTCGAGGGTCCGCGCGGGGACGATCTCTGGGAGGGGACGCTTGAGCTGTGGGAAGGCGAGCGTCCGGCGTTCGATCTGCTGGTCCCCGCGGCCATGCTCCGACCCGGACGTCACGCCGTGCGGGTGGAGGACGCGGGCGGCATCGTGCGTTCCTACACCTTCATCGCGCCCTGAGAAGCCGCCCGCCGGGGCCGCACAGGGTTCCGACCTTCCTGGCCTTCGAGGCCACGGCGCGCAGCGTCTCGAACTGCTGTGCGAAAGGGATCTCCATGCCGACCGCGGCCGGTGGGCGGCGGGACGGAGTCGCTCGCGGCGCGGGCTCGATCTCAGAAGCGTGATCCGAGGCTCCGATGGCGGGGCGGACTCCTATGGTAAGATACGCCCCTTCGTCAGGCTCCTTGAGGTGGCGGTTGCCGGGGCGCGAGCCGAGTGCGGGCCGAACGCGCCTGTAGCTCAGGGGACAGAGCAACGGCCTTCTAAGCCGTGGGTCAGGGGTTCGAATCCCCTCAGGCGCGCCATCCGTAGCGGGTGCCCCCGGGTCGACGCCGGGGAGCGGGACATCCAAGCATGCGGTGAGTGTAGCTCAGGTGGTAGAGCCCCGGGTTGTGGCCCCGGTTGTCGTGGGTTCGAGTCCCATCACTCACCCCAGGATTGCACCAAGGTCGTGGGCCGTTAGCTCAGTTGGTAGAGCAGCTGACTCTTAATCAGCGGGTCGGAGGTTCGAATCCTCCACGGCTCACCACCCCGCGCCGCGTGTCCCGGTGCCGGGATCGCTCCCGGGACACGGCCCTCGTGATCCCATGGAGGTGCGCCGATGGCGAAGTCGGTCCGGATCTTCGGCAAGGACACCTGACCCTATACCACCTCAGCCCGTGAGGCTTACGAGGATAAGGGGTACGAGGTCCAGTACCATAACGTCCTGAAAGACAAGTCTCTCCTCGACGAGATGCTCAAGTTCTCCAAGGGGGGCCGGGCTGTTCCGGTCATCGTCGAGGGGGGGAAGGTGAGCGTCGGCTACGGCGGCAGCTGAGGCGTCTGACCCCTCCGGCCGGCGGCCGGAGCCCCGCACGAACCCGACCTGTCGCACCGCGCGGCGCTCAGTCGCGCGGATCCGGAGACCAGATCGACTCGCCCGTGGTGTGCCCCGAGTGCAGCCGCAGGTCGGGAGGCGTGAGATCGAAGAGAGGCACGCGGCGGCGTGACAGGGCGTGCGACAGGGCGAGCAGGCCGACCAGGAACAGCCCCGAGAGCAGCAGGATGTGCGGCCGCTCGTGGTACCAGAGCTGCACGACGAGCTCCGACGACGGCGCCAACATCATGATGACGCCAACGGTCGCCATGAGGCGCCGGAGGCCGCGATCGATGCCCGTCCCGCCCGGCACGGTTTCCTCACCCATGCTCCCTCAATCTAGGGCCCCAGGGCGCGGCCGGCAAGCCTCGCGCGCCCCTTCGACCATCCCGCATCCCCCCCCGGATCGGTTAGGCTTCACCCTCGCGAGGGGGACTTGATGGCGCCATCGATGCCGGTCGCGGCCGCTGACACGGCGGATTCCTTCCGTTTCGAGAACCGGCTCGGCCGGCTCCTGGAGCAGGTCGAGGATCCGGTCAAGCTGCACAAGGCCGCCCTGGGCGAGATCGCCCGGCACCTGGGTGCGGATGCCGGCGCCGTGATCCTGCGCCACCCGGTCTCCGGGGCGCTGCGCACCATCGCGCACAGCGGGACTGAGGGTGACTGGAGCGAGAAGGACGTTCGCGCCTTCCTCGACCTCGAGCGGCCGACGCTCCCCGAGGGCGAGATCATGGCGCCGATCATGGCGGGGGAGAGGGCCATCGGCGTGATGGCCCTCCGCCGCCGGGGGACGCCGTTCCCTCCGGGGACGGGCCGCCGGCTCGCCCGGCTCTGCCGCAAGCTGGCGCACGAGGCGGCGCTGCGCGAGGAGCGCCGCGTCAACCGGATCGTCGATCAGATCAAGGACACGACCGTCCGCGAGCTGCGGCCGAAGGACCTGTTCTACCAGATCCTCCACGGCCTGCGATCGCTGACGCGCTACGATCACAGCAGCGCCATCCTGATTGCGGAGGACGAGGCGGCACGCCTCGTGCTGCATGCCGAGCAGATCGCCTGGGCCAAGCGCAAGAGCGACCGCATCGGCCGCAAGGTGAAAGTGCCGGCGGAGCTGCGCCCGGCGCTGCTGCGCTCCACGGCGATCCGGGCCCTGTCGCCGGCCGCGACCCGCGGGCGCGGCGCGGACGCGACGGCGGCGGGCGGGGGCGCGCCCGAGGCTTCCGGGCCGGAGGCCCTGGCGCGCCTGCTGCGCTGGGGCGGCAGGCGCCGCGAGCCCGCGGAAGGGACCATCCTTGTGGCGCCGCTGCTCCACGACGGCGACCTCCTGGGTGTCCTGAAGATCGCCACGGTCCGGGCCGGCGCGCTCGGTCCGCCGGAGGCCGCGGCGGTCGGGCGCGTGGTGGGGCACATCGCCACCGTGATCCACAACGCCCGGCGGGCGCTGTCGATGGAGGAGCGCATCATCGCGGCCGAGAAGAAGCACGCCATGGCCGACCTGGCCCGCGCCATCTCGCACGACGTCAAGAACGCCATCGGGGCGATCCTGCCCCTGGCGCAGCAGGCCCGCGACGAGGTGCAGGCCGGCTCGTTCGACCCCCAGGTGATCGCCAAGGACCTGGCGCAGATCGAGCAGTCGGCGCAAGTCTGCCAGAGGATCTTCGACGGCATGCTGCAGATCGCGCGCTCCGGGGTGCGGCCCGTCGAGCGCGCGCCGCTCAGCCGTTTCCTCGAAGGGACCCTGTCGGTCCTGGGCCCCCGGCTCAAGCGCGCCGGTGTCGTGCTCGACATGAAGCTGCCGGAGAATCTTCCGGAGGTGAACGCCAGCCGCGGAGGCCTGGAACAGCTCTTCCTGAACCTGGTGACCAACGCCCTGGACTCCATGCCGGCCGGCGGCCGGTTGACGATCCGCGCCCGGCCCGCGGGCGGCCGCATGGAGGTGAAGGTGGCCGACACCGGATCCGGCATCCCCAGGGAGCTGCTCGAGCGCATCCATGAGCCGTTCTACACCACCAAGGAGGAGGGGCTCGGGCTGGGCCTGGCGATCTGTCGCTCGATCCTGTGGGAGATCGGCGGCGAGATGCTGCTCGACAGCGAGCCCGGGCGCGGCACGACGGTGACCGTGATGCTGCCCCTGGCGGGGCCGGCGAAGGCGTCATGAAGACCCAGCACAGCCGGGTCGTGGTCGTGGACGACGACGCGGCCATGCTGCGCGCGGTCGAGCGCATCCTGGCGCCCAACCACGAAGTGCGCGGCTTCTCGTCCGGCGAGCAGGCGCTGGAGTCGATCCGCCGGGAGCCCTACGACGTCGCCATCGTGGACATCCGCATGCCCGGCATGGATGGTTTCGAGCTGACGCGCGCCATCAGGAAGCTCGGCAAGCGCATCGAGGTGATCCTGGTGACCGGCTCGGTCACCGACCTCGACGAGAAGCTGATCCGCGCCATCGAGGAGCGCGCCTTCTACTTCATCACCAAGCCTTTCTCCAAGGCGGTCCTCACCTCGCTCGTCGCCTGGTGCCTGGAAATGAAGCGGCTGGAGGAGGAGCGCGACGATCTCATCCGGCGCCTCACCGAGGACCTCGAGCGGGCCCGCCGCTACCAGCAGGCGTTGATGCCGCGCGGCCTGCCGCGTGCCTTCGGGGCGATCCGCGCGGCTTCCGCCTGGGTCTCGAGCGAATCGGTGGGCGGTGATCTGTACGACGTCATCCCGCTCGGCGAGGAGCGCGTCGCCCTCATGGTGGCCGACGTGGCGGGACACGGCGTCGCGGCCGCGCTCCTGGTCGGCATGGTGAAGACCGCCATCGGTCACTCCTTGCAGGAGCGTCTCGAGCCGACCGCCGCCGCGCGGGCGGTCCTGGAGACGCTGGAGCCGCTGAACAAGAACCGGCTGGTCACCCTCTTCCTGGGGATCGCCGACACGCGCGCGGGGACCCTGCACTACCTGAACGCCGGCCATCCGCCGGCGCTGCTGTGGGGCGGCGGGCGCGAACCGCGCCAGTTGCCCGCCACCACCCCGCTCCTCTCGCACGGCATCCGGCTGGGCGAGAGCCCCGAAGCCAAGGTGCCGTTCGCGCCTGGCGATCGCCTGGCGATTTACTCCGACGGGCTCTACGAGCTCAGGGATCCGGCGGGGAACGAATTCGGCCGGGAGCGGCTGCTCAAGAGCCTGGCGGCGGGTCGCGGCAGCCTGGAGGCCGTGGTCTCCTCCGTCATGGAGGAAACCCGGGGCCACGCCGCCGGCCGCCCCAACGACGACGACCTGACTCTGCTGCTGGCGGAGGTCTCGAAGGGCTAGGAGCCTGTCCGGGAAATGGCAACGGCCGCGTTCGGGACGCCGTGGGGCCGGATGCGAGGCGCTGCGACGCGACGATGGGGATCCATCGTCAAGGAGCAGCAACGAAGCAGACGGCCCCACGCCGCCCGAATCCGGAGGGCACAGGGGGGTTGCGGCCTGATGCGGCGTTGCTCGTCGTCAGCGATGGCCACCCATCGCTTCCTCCTCGCGCCTTGCCTGAGGCCGCAAGCCCCCTGTGCGCGGCCATTGCGATTTCCCGGATAGGCTCCTAGGAGCCTCGCGGCCGGTTCTCGTCGATAATACGGGCTCGCGCCCGTAGCTCAACTGGATAGAGCATCGGACTTCGGATCCGAGGGTTGGGGGTTCGAATCCCTCCGGGCGCGCCAACCCCTCGCCCGCCCGGTCCCTACCGGCCAAGCCCCTCCGGCGTCCCGTGCACCGGCTTGCCGCCGAAGAGCGTCAGGAGGACCTTGGTCTCCGAGATCTCCTCCGGCTTGATGGCGAAGAGGTTCCGGTCGAGGACGATCAGATCGGCCAGCTTGCCGGTCTCGATCGATCCGGTGCGGTTTTCCTGGCCGTTGACGTAGGCGGCGTTGATGGTGAAGGCGGCGAGCGCGCTGGGGAGGTCGATGCGCTCCTCGGGGAGGAACGGCTCCTTGGTCTCGCCGGCGGGGCCCATGCGGGTGACGGCGACCTCCAGCTCCTCGAGCGGGTTGGCGGAGGAGACCGACCAGTCGCTGCCGAAGGCGACGACGGCGCCGCTCCTCAGGAGGCTGCCGATCGGGTAGATGAAGCGTGCGCGCTCCGGCTCCAGGAACGGCAGGGTCAGCTTCTCCATGTAGTCGTCCTTGAAGGCCCACAGCGGCTGGAAGTTGGCGACGACGCCGAGCTCGCGGAAGCGCGGGATGTCGGCGGGGTCGAACAGCTCCAGGTGCGAGATGTGGTGGCGGGCGTCGCGGCTGCCGTTGGCGCGGCGGGCCGCCTCGACGGCGTCGAGGCATTCGCGGATGGCGGCGTCGCCGATGGCGTGGAAATGGACCTGGAAGCCTTCGCGGTCGAGGTGGGTGACGGCCCGCTTGAGGGCCTCCGGCTCCACCATGGTCAACCCGTAGGCCCCCGGCTTGCCGAGATACGGCTTCAGGAGCGCCGCCGTCTGCACCTCCATCACACCGTCCTGCATGATCTTCACCGTCGTGGCGCGCAGGTGCCCTTTGGTGTACTTCTTGCGCGCTTCGAGGAAGCCGGCGATCTGCTCCTCCCCCTTGCTGCGCTCCCACCATTGCGAGGCGACCACGCGCATCGTCAGCTCCCCCTTCTCGTCGAGGGCGCGGTAGGTCTCGAGCGAGTCGGTGTTGGCGCTCGCGTCCTGGAACGACGTGATGCCGAACCCGTTGAGGAGCCGCAGGGCGTAGCGCAGCCCGTTCTGCCGGTCGGTGGGCGTGAAGGGCGGGATGTGCCGGTTCACCAGGTCCATGGCGCTGTCCTGGAAGCTGCCGACCGGCTCGCGCGTCTCGGGGTCGCGGTCGATTCGGCCGCCGGCCGGGTCGGGCGTGTCACGCGTGATCCCCGCGGCCAGGAGCGCCTTCGTGTTGACCCAGGCCGAGTGGCCGTCGCTCGACTCGAAGTAGGCGGGGCGGTCGGGGACGACCTTGTCGAGGACGCTGCGATCAGGGATGCCGGTCGGGGCGAAGGCGGCGAGCGACCAGCCGTCGCCGCGGATCCAGGGGAGCTCCGGGTGTTTCGCGGCGTAGGCCGCGGCCGCCTGCGCGTAGGCCTCCTTCGTCGCCAGGCCATAGAGGGGACAGGTGACGCTGTAGCTGATGCCACCGGCGATGGGGTGGATGTGCGAGTCCTGGAAGGCCGGCAGGACCATTTTCCCGGCCAGGTCGACGATCTTCGTCTTCGGGCCGAGGTAGCGGGCGACCCCTTGGTCGGGGCCGGCGTACACGATCGCCTCGCCACGCACCGCCACCGCCTCGGCCCAGGATCGGACGGCGTCCAGGGTGTAGATCGCCCCATGGCGCAGCACCAGGTCGGCCGGCGCGGCCGCCGCCGGCTTCGGCGGCGCTGCCCCGGCGCCGGCGGGCGCCGCCAGGGCGGGAACGCCGAGGGACAGACTGAAGGCCATGACCACGGGCAGGGCGCTCCCTGGACGGAGCGGACGGGCCGGACGGGCGACGCTGGGCATCTGTTCCACCTCCTGGAATGATGGGAGCAGCATCCTATCAGGGAAGGGCCCGGCGACGAGACGGGAAGGCTCGATCACCGTTTTGCAATCGCTTGCGCGGCGCCCCCCGGGGCCTATCTTCCTGTTAGCGCGAGACGCGTCCCCGGCGTCTCCCGAGGCGAAGGGCGCCCGGAGGGAGCGGGGGATCCGGAGGGCAACCGTGGCGACGATCACGACGCGGGTGTTGGGTTTCACGGCGGCCGCCCTGGCGGCGTTCGTGGTGGTGTCCGGTATCGCGGCGCAGGGGCACCGGGGGCCGAACCCCGACAGCTGCCTGGCCTGTCTCGGCACGTCCGACGTGGCGGCCTGCCACGAGGTGGCGGTCGAGCTGGCGACCAACCTGGATTGGGATCGCGCCATCGCGATCGAAGAGAAGATCCACCAGAGGCAGCCGCGCAACGCCGAGGTCGCCTCGGTGCTGGCGAAGATGTACTACCAGGGGGCGAAGAACAGCCCCAGGGCGATCGCCCTGTACCACGAGGCGCTCGGCGCGGTCTCCGGGTACCCGCCCGCGCTGCTCGGACTGGGCACCATCATGCAGGAGCAGGGCGAGATGGAGATCGCCGGGCGCTACTTCGCGCGCGGCTCCAAGGAGCGGCCGGACGTGCCGCTCTTCAAGGTCCGGCTCGCCGACGTCATGGTGAAGAGCGGGCGCGAGGCGGAGGCGCGGCCGATCCTGCTGGAGATCGTTCAGCGCTGGCCCGGCAGCGCCGAGGCGGAATCGGCCCGGAAGCTGATCTCCCGCACCGATCTGGCCAGGCCCTGATCGCCTCCACCCTTCGCGAACGGACGGTCCCCCGATGACGACCGCCTTCAAGACGGCCGCCGAGACCCACTCTCCCAGCATCCTGATCATCGACGACGAGCCGACCCTGCGCGACCTGCTCGGCCAGGCCCTGCGCGAACGGGGATACGCCGTGAGCGCGGCGGAGGACGGCCGCTCGGCCGTCGAGCAGGTACGCAACGCCCGTTTCGACGTGGCGCTCTGCGACCTCCGCATGCCCGGCATCGACGGCCTCGAAACCCTGCGTCAGATCAAGGCGATCAATCCCGACATCGAGATCATCATCATCACCGCGCACGGCACGATGGAGAGCGCCATCGAGAGCCTGCGGCAGGGGGCCTTCGACTTCCTGGTCAAGCCGGTGGTCCTGCAGGACCTCTTCTTCTCGATCAACAAGGCGCTGGAGCGGCGCGACCTGCGGGAGCGCCTGGGGCTGTTCGAGCTGAGCCGCACGATCTTCTCGACCCTCGACCCGGACGAGCTGTACGGACGCGTCGTGCAGTCGGCCATCCAGGTCCTGCGGGCCGACGACGCCTCGCTCATGCTCCTGGACAAGAAGGACGCGCTGTACATCGCCCTCTCCACGTCGTTGCAGCAGGAGATCCTGACGGACACGCACCTGGCGATGGGCGAGCGCATCGCCGGCCGCGTGGCGATGCAGCCCGAGCCGGTGGTGATCAACGAGGACGTGGGCCGGGACGACCGCTTCGGCGGCATCACGCCGTGGCGCCGCATCCAGGCTTCGATCGTCTGCCCGCTCACCATGCGCGGCGCGCTCCTGGGCGTCCTCAACGTCAACCGCGTGAGGATCCCCGAGCGCTACACCGAGCGCGATCGCCGCAACGCCATGATCCTGGCCTCGCTGGTGGCCCTCGCCCTCGGCAACGCGCGGCTGCACAACGAGCTGCAGGCCAGCATGAGACGGCTGGAGGAAACCCAGGAGGAAGTCATCCAAACGGAGAAGATGACCGCCCTCGGCAACCTCCTCTCGGGGGTGGCGCACGAGCTGAACAACCCCCTGTGCGGCGTGCTGGGGTACGCGCAGCTCATGCAGCAGAACAACCCGGAGCCCAAGCTGGCCAAGGGGATCGACATCATCCTGAGGGAGGCCGAGCGCGCGGCCCGCATCGTCAAGAACTTGCTGATCTTCGCGCGGCGCGAGAAACCGGAAAAGAAGCCCCTGGGACTGAACGGCGTGATCCTCAAGACGATCGAGCGCAAGTCGTACGATCTCAACGTCTGCCGCATCGAGGTGAAGGCCGAGCTCGACCCGAAGCTGCCTTTCATCCTGGGCGACTTCCACCAGCTGCAGAACGTCTTCGCCAACCTGATCACCAACGCGCAGCAGGCGATGTTCGAGGCGCACGGCAAGGGGACGCTGACCATCCGCAGCCAGGCCGAGGAGCACAAGGTCGTGATCACGATCGCCGACGACGGCCCCGGCATCTCCGCCGAGAACGCGCGGCGCGTCTTCGATCCGTTCTTCACCACCAAGGAGGTCGGCAAGGGGACCGGGCTGGGCCTGTCGGTCGGCTTGGCCATCATCCGGGACCACGGCGGCTCCATCCGCGTCGCCAGCGACCCGGGGCGCGGGGCCACCTTCACCCTCGACTTGCCGGTCGCGCCGCCGGAGCTCCTGGCCGCGTCCGGGGCCGGCCAGGCGGCCGCGGGGGAGGCGACGGCCGCCCCCGGCGCCGCCCCGGCGGCGGGCGCGTCGGAGGGCGCTCCGGCTCCCGGGCCGCGCATCCTGGTCGCCGACACCGAGCCCCACATCCAGGACATCCTCGTCGATCTGCTCCGCCAGCTGGGATACCGCGTCGACACCGCGGGCACGGGGGAGGGAGCGCTCGCCAAGATCCGCTCCTCCGACTACGACGCGCTGATCGCCGACTACGCCCTGCCGCGCCTGGAGGGGGGCAAGCTCCTCGAAACGCTGCGCGCCGAGAAGCCGGCCCTGGCGCGCCGCCTGGTCTTCCTGGCCGGCGACGCCGCCAGCCCACCCCTACGGGAATTCGCCGCGACCACCGGCAGCCTGATGATCGGCAAGCCGTTCAGCCTCGAGACGGTGCGCGCCACCCTGCAGCGCCTCTTCGCCGCCCCCAGCCCGGAGCCCGAAATCCTCCACTGAGGCCCCTCGGAGCTTCCGCGTAACCAGGCCCGCCCTCCCTTCGTCTGCCTGGATGTGAGGCGCCCCGAGGCGCACGCGCGCAAGGAGGCCGACCCGCGGGTCTCCCCTGACGGTGCTTGGGCATATGATGTCGCGGTGCGCGACGCGGCGGCAGATCCGGGACCCGCGGAGCGGGGCGGCGCCGAGGAGGCCCTCCTCGTCGCCCGTGCCGCGGCAGGCGATGCGCCGGCCTTCGACGATCTGGTGCGCCGCTTCAAGGACCGGGTCTTCCGCCTGGCGCGACGTTTCGTACGCAGTCACGAGGACGCGGAGGAGATCGTGCAGGAAGTCTTTCTCAAGGTCCATCGCTCCCTGCCGGGGTACCGCGCGGGCGGGCCGTTCGAGCACTGGATCCTGCGAGTGGCCACGAACGCCTGCCGCGACGCGCTCCGGCGCCGCCGGAGGCGGGCCGAGGTGACCGTCTCGCAGATCGCCGACAACCCGGGCGCCTGGCTCGATGCGGCGCTCTCCGGTGCCTCGCTCGACGCCGCCCGGGCGGAGGCCGCGCGGCTCCTGGCCGCGGACCTGCTCGACCTGCTGCCGCCCAAGGATCGAATCGTGCTCGTGCTGATGGACCTGGAGGGGATGTCGGCGGCCGAGGTGGCCGCCGCCACCGGCTCGACCCGCGCCGCGGTGAAAGTGCGCGCCATGCGCGCCCGGCGCTCGCTGCGCCGGCTGGCGGAGCGCGTGCCGAGGAGGAGGACGTGATGGACTGCCGCGCTTTCCGCGCCAGGCTGCGAGGGCCGGCGGCCGACGCCCCGGACCGGACCGGCCCCGGCGCGGGCCGCCTGGACGAAGCGGCCCGCCGCCACGCCGCGGCCTGCCCGAAGTGCGCCGCCGATCTGCGCGCCTTCACCCTTCTGGCCCTCGGCAGCCCGGCCGGCGCCGCGCCGGGACCCGGCCCGGGCTTCGAGGAGAGGCTGCGGGCGCGCCTGGCGTCGGAGGCGGCGCGCGCCGGCGCGGGTGCCGCGCGGCCGGAGGCTTCGTGGCTCGACGCCATCGGATGGCTGGCGCGGCCCGCGCTGGGGATGGCGGCGGCGCTTGTCGTCGCCTCGGCGGGGCTGTACGTCTGGGTCGCCCCGGGACCGTCGCCGTCCGGGAGCGTCGATCTGGCGCAGATGGTCGAGGGGGATCCTGTGCTCGACCGCCTCCTGGCGGGCGAGACGGTCGGCTTCCTGGCGAGCCCCTCCCTGGACGAGGAAGCGCCGCCGGCCGGCGCCGCGGAGGAGGAGCGATGAGCCGCGGCCGCGCGGCCATGATCCTGGCCGGGGTCTTCATCCTGGGCGTCGCCTGCGGCGCCATCGGTATGGCGGCCCTGCACCGGCACCGTGCGCACCACGGCGGCTTCTCCTCCGAGCGCATGGAACGCTTCGTGGTCCGGAGGCTGACGCAACGCCTCCAGCTGAACGACGCCCAGGTCGAAGTCCTGCGGCAGGCGGCGGACAAGGCCCGCAAGGAGCTCGACCAGGTCCGCAGCGAGACGCGGCCGCGCATCGAGAGCATCCTCGAGCAAGCCTGCGACGAGCTGAAGCCGGCCCTGGGGCCGGAGCAGCAGAAGGAGCTCGAGACGATCCGCGCCGAGGCGCTCGAGCACCTGCGCGCCAGGGAAGGTCCGTAAGCGCGCCCGGCTTGACGGGGCCCAAGCGGCGTCCTATCCTCCCGGCCCCATGCCCTCGCGGCGGCGGTTCCTGAGAGACCTCGGGCTGGCCCTCGGCGGCGGCCTCGCCTCCTCGAGCGCCTTTGCCGGCGGCCCGGGCCGCGCCGGCCGCCCGCGCGCCGGGGCCGCGGTCCCGCGTACGTCGCCGATGCCCCGTCCCGCGGCGGTGAAGAGCCTCGCCGCCGGCGATGCCGCCGGACTCACCGTCGGCCCCGGCCGATCCCTCCCGGTCACCATCCCCGGCGTGCGCATCGAGTCGATCCACCTGAAGATGCCGGACGGCGTCCACCTGGCGGCGACGCTCTACCTGCCCGAGGACCTCTCGGCGGCGAACCGCGTGCCCGGCATCCTCGAGGTCCTGCCGTACCGCAAGGACGACGACTACCTGCTGCGCGATCTCGATCACCATGGCTATTACGCGCGGCGCGGCTACGCGGGGATGCGGCTCGACGTGCGCGGGACCGGGGCGTCCGAAGGCTTTCCCGAGGACGAGTACGCGGTGAAGGAGCACCAGGACACGCTCCAGGTGATCGACTGGCTGTCGAAGCAGCCCTGGTGCAACGGCAACGTCGGCATGACCGGCATCTCGTACGGGGCGTTCAACTCGGTGCAGATCGCCGCCATGAACCCGCCGGCGCTGAAGGCGATCGTCGCCGCCGCGGGGACCGACGATCGCTACACGGACGACGTGCACTACTTCGGCGGGGCGATGCACCTGTTCGAGAACACCTGGTCGGTGGCGATGGTGCCGGCCAACGTGATGCCCGCCGCCCCGGACTATGACGTCACGACGCAGGCGGCGCGCGACCGCTTCGAGACCCCGCCCTGGTACATGCGCTGGATCCACGAGCAGGTCGACGGCCCCTACTGGCGGCGCGGCTCGCTGCGGCCCGACTACGGCCGGCTGAAGATCCCCGCCTTCCTGATGGCCGGATGGCTCGACGGCTACCACAACTTCGTGCCGCGCATCATGCGCCACGCGCCGGCGCCCACCAAGGGGCTGGTCGGCCCCTGGCCGCACGCTTACCCGTACAAGGCGCACCCCGGGCCGGAGATCGACGCCCGCCGCCAGCTCATCATGCCCTGGTGGGACCGCTGGCTGAAGGGGAAGGAGAACGGCATCCTCGACCAGCCGCGCGTGGCCTGCTACCAGATGAAATGGTTCGAGGCGTCTCTGCGCCTGGAGGAGATCGACGCCATCCCGGGCTCGTGGCGCCACCTGGACTCGTGGCCCGACTCGGCCTTCGAGCCGCCGCAGCGCTTATTCCTGGCGCCCGACCCCGGCGCGACGGGCCGGGGCGGCGCGGCGCGCGACGAGGCCGAGGATGCCTCGCGCCCCGGCCGCGGCGGCACGCTCGAGGAGGTCGCGCCCCGGACCGCCGCCCTGTCCCTCAGGTATCGCCCCGGCGTCGGCACGCGCAGCAAGACCTGGGCGCCCAACGGCGACGGCACCTACGGGATGGACCAGCGCCAGGACGACATCTTCGGCCTGGCGTTCGACGGCGGCCCCCTGCGCGCGCCGGTCGAGATCCTCGGCTTCGCCCGGGCGCGCCTGTTCGTCTCGGCCACGGCGCCGGTCGCCAACTGGATCGTGCGTCTGTGCGACGTGGCCCCCGACGGCACCTCGCACTACGTCTCGAAAGGGGTCCTGAACGGGACCCACCGCCGCTCGCACACCGACCCTGAGCCGCTAGTCCCGGGCGAAGTCTACGAGCTGGCGATCGAGCTGCACTGCACCGCCTGGACGTTCGATGCGGGCCACCGCATCCGCGTCGTGGTCACCAACGCCGACTGGCCGGTCCTCTGGCCCTCGCCGCACCGCATGACGACGACGCTGCACCTCGGCGGCGATCGGCCGTCCCATGTCGATCTGCCGGTCTGCAGCGCGCGCTGGCTGCCGGGCCCCGAGTTCCACAAGCCGCCCGGGCCCGAGTATCCGGTCGAGGTGGAGGGTAGGGAAGCCCCCTTCGTCTGGCGCGTCACCCGCGACGACCCGAAGGAAGAGACGATCTTCCGCCTGGAGCGCGGCTGGGAGACGACCCGGCACCCCGCCGGCATCCGTGGATCCGAGGGCCAGGTCTTCCAGGCCCGCGTCTCCGACCGCGATCCCGCCGACGCCTCGCTGGAGGTGGACGCCTTCTACATCGGGCGCTCCGGAGCCCGCTCCGTCGAGGCGCGCGGCACGGGATCCTTGCGCAGCACCTCCGACTCGTTCGTCTTCGACGTCACCTGCACGCTGTTGCAGAACGGCAAAACGATCCGCAGGCGCCGCTGGCAGGATCGCGCGCCGCGACGGCTGGTCTGATGTCCACCCGCGCGACCCTCGCCGTCGTCACCCTGCTCGTGCTGATCATCACCTGCTGCGACTGGAACGTCGAGATGGACGACGCCTACATCTATTACACCTACGCCAGGAACATCGCCGCCGGGCACGGGTACGTCTTCAACGAGGGGGAGCGGATCCTTGGCACCACCTCTCCCCTCTACACCCTGGCTCTGGCGGCCCTCTACCGGATACTGCGCCCCCTGCCGTTCGTGACGCTCCCGGGG
>QHXZ01000070.1:0-17691 GCA_003223165.1 Acidobacteriota bacterium | reverse complement strand
CCCGCTCCACGGCCAGGCGATCGGCATGGAGACGTTCCTGACCCTGCCGCTCGTGATGTACGCCTTCTCTCTCTACCAGGGCGATCGCCTCCTGGGCGTCGCCATCGTCTCGGGCCTCGCGGTCCTGTCGCGTCCCGACGCGATCATCGTGCCGGCCATCCTGTGCGCCGACGACCTGCTGCGGCGGCGCAGGCTCCCGCCCTGGAAGTGCGTCCTGGCCTTCGTCCTGATCCTCACTCCCTGGGCGGTCTTCAGCCAGACCTACTTCGGCGCGATCGTGCCGCACACGCTCGCGGCGAAGACGGCCCAGACCGCGAGCGGCCGATGGGGGACCGGGTTCATCTTCCTCCGGGGCCTGACGCATGATGCAGGCGGGACGTGCCTGCTTTTCGCTCTCGCCGCCGTCTATCTGCTCAGGGTCGACCGCTCATGGATGCGGCAACGCGTCCTGGTGCTCATCTTCGTCGGCGACCTTCTCTACCTGGTCGCCTACGGCCTCGTCCTGAACCCTCCCGCCTACGGCTGGTACTACACGCCCCTCTCGGTCGGTATGGCGATGGCGCCCGCGATCGTGCTGGACCGCCTGCTCGGCGAGGCTCGATTCACCTCATGGCGCCACGCGCGCCTCGCGGCCCTCGCTCTGGGCGTCGTGCTGATCCTGGCAGGCCTCGTGCAACCGATCCGAGTCGCCCGGAAAGGAGTCAGCGACAAGTACGAGAACTACGTCGAGGCGGCGGCCTGGCTGAACGAGCACGTCCCGAAAGGCTCGAGCCTGGCGGCGAACGAGATCGGCGTGATCGGCTATCACTACCATCGCGGCAAGGTGATCGACGCCCTCGGACTCATCACCCCCGGGGTGGCCGAGCATGTGGCGCGCAAGGATTACGCCTGGTACATCCACGCGTACCATCCCGACTACCTGATGTTCAACCAGCCTCCGAGGCCGCTCCTGGAGGCAATGGTCGGAGAACCCTGGTTCCGGGAGATGTACGATCGCACCGCCATCATCGCCACCGCCAGGCGCGCTGTCGCGATCTACGCCAGGCGTCGCGGCTGGACACCGGGGTCGCCGAGGTCGTAACCTTGAGCACGGTCGCCGAACGAGACGGGGCCACGCGAAAGTGGCGGAACTGGCAGACGCGCCGGACTTAGGATCCGGTGGGGAAACCCATGAGGGTTCGAATCCCTCCTTTCGCACCCCATCCTCTTTAATACCTCAGGCGGCGGGGCCGGCGAGGGCCGGGGCCAGGATGGCCGCCACGGCCTCGACGAGGGCGCGGTCCTCCTCGCCGAAACCGGCCGGGCGATCGCTTTCAACGTCGATCACGCCGTGGATGCCGGAGGGGTCACGGACGGGCACGGCCAGCTCGGAGGGGGTAGCGCCGGTCCGGCCCGCGACAGCGGCGTTTCCCTCGCCAAGGCGGAAAGAGGAATGGGGCGGCGCCGGACCCCGGTAGGCGCGGAGCACCATCATCTCGCCCTGCCGCTGGTAGATCCCCACCAGGACGTAGCGGCGTCCCTGCGCCAGGATCTCGGCCGTCCGATCGCACAGCTCCGAAACGCCCGCATGCTCCTCGGCAGCCTTCCGTACCCGGTGCAGCAGCACCTCGGGATCGGTCAGGGTGATCTCCATGTGCAGCGCGTTGTTGAAGCGGTTGAAGTAGTTGAACAGGCCGATGACGCAGGCGATCTCGACGATCTGCGGCTCGCTCCAGTGGCGGCGCAGCTCCGCGAAGAGCTCGTCGCTCACGCCGGCCGGGTCGTCGGTCATGGCGTCGGCGAAACGCAGCGCCACGCCCTCCTCGGGCGGGAAGGGGAAGCGCTCCGGGTCGTTGAGGCCCGCGAGCGCCTCGTCGCTGACGCCGAACTGCTTTGCCAAAGCAGTGTGAGAGGCGAGTCAGTAGTCGCAGTCGTTCAGGCGCGAGACCCGGACCGCCAGCATCTCCTTGAGCGGCACCGGCACGGTCCCCGGCCCCATCACCTCGCGGAAGTGCGCCAGGAGGGTGGTCAGGAGCGCCGGCCGGTGCGCCACCGTCCGGAACATGTTGGGGACGTTGCCGCGCTCCGCGAGGAACTGCTTGTAGAGCGCCTTGATCTCGGGAGCGACCTGGTCGGGGGAGAGTCGGCTGATGCGGCCCACGGCGGCACCTCCGTCCGAACGATAGCGGGGCGCCGCCCCGGGTGTCAAACCGCCGCGCGCCTGCCGGCGTCCGGTCTCCGGGGCGCGCTCAGTGCTCCGTGCGGGACTCGATGTAGTCGCGCAGGCGCGAGGCCGCTCCCGACGTCAGGTCGTGGAACTGCATTCCAAGGAGGTACTGATCCTCCTCAGGGCCGCGGTCCACCCGCAGGACGGTCGCCCGGGTGACGAGCGGCTCGTCCCTCTCGTCCAGGTAGATCCGCACGTAGAGCCGCCGGCCTCGATCGATCTCGAGGTTGGTCTCGACCAGGATGCCGCCCTCGCTGATGTCCTTCGAGTAACCCAGGAACTCGCTGATGATCCGCCCGAAGGAGAGGGAGATCACGGCCGGGACACGGGCGTGCAGCCGGAACTGCAGACCGAGGGAGCCGGCGAGCCGCCGCAACAGGGCGTTGGGGGTCGCCGGCGAGGCGATGTAATCGTCGCAGCCGGCCTCGCGGCAGCGCTCGCCGATGTCGCGCGGCTCGACCGGGCCGACGATCAGGATCGGCAGGCGCGCCGCGTTCTGGGATCGGCGGAGCGCCTTGCAGACCTCGTCCCCCTTCGGTCCCGGCAGGTAGTAATTGATGATCACGGCGTCGGGCGGCTCGCGCCGCGCCAGATCGAGGATCTCCTCCCCGGTCCGTCCGACGCGCAGGACGTACCCGGAGCGATGCAGAAAACAATCCATCCTCTCGATGGAACGGCTGATGTCTTCTGAGAGAATGATCTTCTTGCGGAACGGCTGGTCCATGGCTACCCCCCCGGTGCCTGACCTATCGCCGAATGCGCTTACTGCCTCCTGACAGTGCAAAGAACATGCCCCCGTGAGACCCGCGAGTCACGGATCGCCCGAAGTGCAGGCGTGGAGCGTGGTTCATAGGATCGAGGCGAATCCCATCCAGCGTCTCGCGCCCGCTTCGACGTGAGATTGAGACTCCTGCCAGGCCATGCAGTTCGCACGCAAAGCCTTGGCCCTCTAGTCATTGGTCCGAGTCTCACACCGTCAGTCTCACCAGAGGGCCTGAGACTCCGCTTGCAGGCCGCCACGAGGCGCCCGGGCCCGCTCCTGGAAAGGGTGATGCCTCGGCCGTCGGGCCTCGGCGGCCACCCTGACGGTCCCCCCTCTTGAACGGTGGCAGCCTTCCTGCTATCATCGCGCCTCGGTCGATCGAGGGCACAATCTCCCCGGACCGCAGGCCCGGCACCATCCCGGATCGAACTCCCACCACAGCAAGGGCGATCCCGCAGGAGGAGTGGACGCGGATCGCCGGATACGGGGCGGGTCGGGGAAGCGAGGCCATCCAGTGATGAAGGTGGTGGTCAACGAGCTCGACAGCTGCAAGAGGGGCCTCCAGGTCGAGGTTCCCGGCGAGCAGGTGTCGGAGGAGATGGAGCGCGCCCTGCGCGACTATTCGCGCCGCGCGCGCGTGGCCGGCTTCCGCCAGGGGAAGATCCCGATGGAGATCGTGCGCCAGCGCTTCGGCAAGGAGGTGCGCGACGAGGTGGTCCGGCGCATGGTGCAGGAGTACGCCGTGCGCGCCCTGGAGGAGAAGAAGCTGCATCCGGTGCAGGACCCGGTCCTCGACGAGGTCAAGTACGAGTCGGGGCAGCCGCTGCGGTTCAAGGCCACGTTCGAGGTGCGCCCGGTCGTCTCGGTCGCCGATTACCACAAGCTCCCGGTGAGCGTGACGAAGCGCGAGGTGAGCGAGGAGATGGTCGAGGAATCGCTCCGCGGCCTCGCCGAGCGCGCCGCCAAGCTGGAGGCGGTCAGCGGCCGGGCGGTGCAGAAGGGGGACTACGTGGTCGGGACCCTCTCCTGCCGCTTCCTGAAGGGGAAGGGGAAGGACCTGAAGGACGAGCCGCTGTTCCTGGAGGCCGGCGCCGAGAGCAACCATCCCGAGTTCAACGCGGCGATCCTGGGGATGCAGGCGGGCGAGTCCAGGTCGTTCGAGGTCGCCTACCCCGAGGACTACCGCGCCGAGGCCCTGCGCGGCTGCACGGTGGCGTACTCGCTGGCGCTGAAGGAGATCAAGAAGAAGATCGTGCCGCCGCTCGACGATGACCTGGCGAAGGAGATCGGGAACTTCCAAGGCCTCCCCGAGCTGAAGGAGAAGGTGCGCTCCGAGATCGAGCGGCGCGCCAAGGCCTCCGAGGAGGCCGAGGGGAAGGACAAGATCCTGGCCCAGCTGGTGGAGCGGCACCCGTTCGAGGTCCCCGTCGCGATGGTCGAGGCGCAGATCGACGGCCGGCTCGAGGCGATCGTCAGGGAGATGATGGCCCAAGGCATCGATCCGACGAAGGCGTCGGTAAACTGGCAGGAGGAGCGCGAAAAGCTCCGTCCGTCGGCCGTGACCGCCGTGCGCGCCATGCTCGTTCTCGAGGCGATCGCGGCCCAGGAAGGGATCGAAACGACGGAGGACGACCTGAACAACTGGCTGCGCGAGGAGGCGCGGCACCAAAACGTCGGCGTCGGCGCGCTGAAGGAGAAACTCGCCGCAAATGCGCGTCTGGCGGGCGTTAGGAGGCAGATCGTGAGGGAAAAGGTCCTTGACTTTCTGTTGAATGATGCTACACTTACGCGCGAGGGGAAGTAAATCGTCATGCCACTCGTACCGATGGTGGTCGAGCAGACCAACCGAGGGGAGCGCGCATACGATATTTACTCCAGGCTACTCCGGGACAACATCGTATTCATCGGCAGCGCGATCGACGATAACCTGAGCAACCTCGTCATCGCGCAGTTGTTGTATCTGGAAGCCGAAGACCCCGAGAAAGACATCTCCATTTACATCAACAGCCCAGGGGGTTCCGTGACGGCGGGCCTCGCCATCTACGACACGATGCAGTTCATCAGGCCCGACGTGTCGACGATCTGCATCGGGCAGGCGGCCAGCATGGCCGCCGTGCTGCTCGCCTCGGGCACCACCAAGAAGCGCTTCGCCCTGCCTAATTCCCGCGTCATCCTGCACCAGCCGATGGGCGACTTTTCCGGGCAAGCCTCCGATGTCGACATCCATGCCAAGGAAATTCTTCGAATCCGCGAGAGGCTGAACGACATCATCCTCAAGCACACCGGCCAATCGCTGGAGCGCATCCAGCGGGACACCGATCGAGACTTCATCATGACGGCCGGGGGCGCCAAGGAGTATGGTCTCATCGATCAGGTGATTGCCCGGCGCGATTAATCAACCGCGACAATCAAGGGCACGGACCACCCAGGAGATCGGCCATGGCCGGCAAAAGGGGCGACGGCGAGTCATTGAGGTGCAGTTTCTGCAACAAGGATCAGCGCGACGTCAAGAAGCTGATCGCCGGCCCGACCGTCTACATCTGCGACGAGTGCGTTGACATCTGCCTGGACATCATCGCCGAGGAGCGTGAGCCCGACGAGCCGAAGGCGAAAGTCAAGCTGCCGAAGCCGATCGAGATCCGCGAGTTCCTCGACGAGTACGTGGTGGGCCAGGAGAAGGCCAAGAAGAAGCTGGCCGTCGCGGTCTACAACCACTACAAGCGCAACGAGCTGAGCAAGCGGCGATCCGAGGTCGAGGTGCAGAAGAGCAACATCCTGCTCGTCGGCCCGACCGGCACGGGGAAGACGCTGCTCGCGCAGACGCTGGCCAAGCTGCTCTCCGTGCCGTTCGCCATCGTGGACGCCACGACCCTGACCGAGGCGGGCTACGTCGGCGAGGACGTCGAGAACATCCTGCTGCGGCTGCTGCAGGCGGCCGGCAACGACCTCGAGAAGGCCAAGCGCGGCATCATCTACATCGACGAGGTCGACAAGATCAGCCGCAAGAGCGACTCGCCCTCCATCACCCGGGACGTCTCCGGGGAGGGGGTGCAGCAGGCGCTCCTGAAGATCCTGGAAGGGACGGTGGCCAACGTGCCGCCGCAGGGCGGGCGCAAGCACCCGCACCAGGACTTCATCCCGATGGACACGACCAACATCCTGTTCATCTGCGGCGGAGCGTTCGTCGGGCTCGACACGATCATCGAGCAGCGCATCGGCAAGAAGGCGATGGGCTTCAAGGCGGACGTCAAGAAGAAGTCCGAGAAGAACGTGCAGGAGGTCCTCGAGCAGGTGCAGCCCGGCGACCTGATCAAGTACGGGCTGATCCCCGAGTTCGTCGGGCGCCTGCCGGTCATCGGCATCCTGGGCGAGCTCGACAAGGGCGCGCTGGTCAAGATCCTGACCGAGCCTCGCAACGCGCTGATCAAGCAGTACCAGAGAATCTTCGAGTACGAGAACGTCACCCTGACCTTCACCAAGGACGCGCTCGAGGCGATCGCCGAGCAGACGCTGGCCCGCAAGATCGGGGCCCGTGGACTGCGGCTCATCCTCGAGGACCTGATGCTCGACCTGATGTACCAGCTGCCGTCGCGCACGGACATCACCGAGTGCGTCATCACGAAGGAAGTCGTCGAGAACAAGGTGGCGCCCATCATCCTGATGGAGAAAGCGGGCTAACCCGTCCATGGAACACGCCTCGTCCACGCAGTCCGAGAAGATCGAGACCCTCCCCCTGGTCCCCCTGCGGGACGTGGTGGTCTTCCCCTACACCATGATCCCGTTCGTGGTGGGGCGCAAGTCCTCCCTGCTGGCGGTCGAGAAGGCCCTGGCGGGGGAGAAGCGGATCTTCCTGGCCACCCAGCGGGACGCGAAGATCGACGACCCCAAGCCGGAGGAGATCAACGCGATCGGCACCATCGCCAACATCGTCCAGAGCCTGAAGCTGCCGAACGGCAACATCAAGCTCCTGGTCGAGGGGTCGCTGCGCGGCAAGGTCGTCGAGATCCGCCAGGAGGAGGGATACCTCACGGCGCGGCTCGAGCCGGTCGAGCACAAGGTCGAGCTGACGCCCGAGGTCGAGACCGAGATGGGCAAGGTGGTGTCGCTGTTCGAGAAGTACGTCAAGCTGTCGCCCAACCTGCCGTACGAGACGATGATCTCCACCATCCGGGTGTCGGAGCCGGGGCGCCTCACCGACACGATCGCGGCCCACGTCCAGGTCGGCATGGAGGAGAAGCAGAACCTGCTCGAGACCTTCAACCCGGCTGAGCGCCTGTCGATCCTCGCCACCTTGATCGACGGCGAGATCGAGAAGCTGCGGGTCGACCGCCGCATCCACCAGCGCGTCAAGAAGCAGATGGAGAAGGCGCAGAAGGAGTACTACCTCAACGAGAAGATGAAGGCGATCCAGCAGGAGCTGGGCCGCAAGGACGAGAAGGTCAACGAGATCGAGGAGCTGAAGGAGAAGATCGCCGCCGCGAAGATGCCGAAGGAGGCGCTCGAGAAGGCGATGCAGGAGCTGAAGCGCCTCGAGGTGATGCCGCCGGTCTCCGCCGAGGCCACGGTCTCCCGCAACTACCTCGACTGGCTGATCTCGGTCCCCTGGCACAAGCGCAGCAAGGAGATCCGTGACCTCGACTTCGCCGAGAAGGTCCTGAACGAGGACCACTACGGCCTGGAGAAGATCAAGGAGCGCATCGTCGAGTTCTTGGCCGTGAGGCGCTTGGTGAAGCAGAAGAACATGAAGGGCTCGATCCTCTGCTTCGTCGGCCCGCCGGGCGTCGGCAAAACCTCCCTGGCGCAGTCGATCGCGCGGGCCACGGGGCGCAAGTTCGTGCGCGTCTCCCTGGGCGGCGTGCGCGACGAGGCCGAGATCCGCGGCCACCGCCGGACCTATATCGGGGCCTTCCCGGGCCAGGTCATCCAGATGATGAAGAAGGCGGGGACCAAGAACCCGATCTTCCTGCTCGACGAGGTCGACAAGATGAGCATGGACTTCCGGGGCGACCCGTCGTCCGCGCTCCTCGAGGTGCTCGACCAGGAGCAGAACTCCACCTTCCTGGACCACTACCTGGACACCGAGTTCGACCTGTCGCAGGTGATGTTCATCTGCACCGCGAACATCACGCACCCGATCCCTCCGGCGCTGCGGGACCGCATGGAGATCCTGAGGCTGGCGGGCTACACGCTCTTCGAGAAGATCAGCATCGCGCAGCGCTTCCTGATCCCGAAGCAGCTCAAGAACCACGGGCTCGACGCGAAGAAGTTCTCCTTCGAGGAAGACACCATCAGGGACGTGATCGAGAAGTACACGCGCGAGGCGGGGGTGCGGAACCTCGAGCGCGAGCTGGCCTCGGTCTGCCGCAAGCTGGCGCGCCGGGTCGTCAGGGAAGGGAAGGACTACGGCTTCACCGTGAAGCCCGAGCACATGTCGGAGTTCCTGGGCGTGCCGCGCTACCGCCCGGCCATCAGCGACAAGAAGAACGAGATCGGCATCGCCACCGGGCTGGCCTGGACCGAGGTCGGCGGGGAGATCCTGACGACCGAGGCCACGCTCATGAAGGGCCGCGGCAAGCTGATGCTGACCGGCAAGCTGGGCGACGTCATGCAGGAGTCGGCCCAGGCGGCGCTGTCCTACATCCGCTCGCGCAGCCAGCTGCTCGGCATCGACGAGGACTTCTACCGCAAGTACGACATCCACATCCACGTCCCCGAGGGGGCGATCCCGAAGGACGGCCCTTCGGCGGGGATCACCATGGCGACGGCCCTGGCCTCCCTGCTGACCAAGACGCCCATCCGGGGGGACGTGGCGATGACCGGCGAGATCACGCTGCGCGGCAAGGTGCTGCCGATCGGCGGCGTCAAGGAGAAGGTCCTGGCGGCCCACCGCCTGGGCGTGCGGACCATCATCCTGCCGCGCGACAACGAGAAGGACCTGGCCGACATCCCCGAGGACATCCAGAAGCTGCTGGATTTTCGGCTGGTCGACACGATGGACGAGGTGCTCCAGATCGCGATGGAGCGCGAGGTCCCACCGAAGGTGGACAAGGAGTTCGACAAGGACGTCAACAAGGGTCTTCCCGGCTCCGTGACCCATTGATGATCCGGACGCGTCCACCCCTTTCCTAATCCTGAAACGGGCCCTTTGGCCCTGAGCTGGACACCGCGGGCCCGTCCCGCGGGAATTCCACGGAACCCCGGCCCCGCCCAGGATCGCGGGCGGGCCGACCGCCAGAGCGTTCGGCGGTCGAGGTGCCCCCTGCAGGCTTGAACCCATGAATGTCACGGTGTGCCGCTTCCACGTCAGCGCAGTGCGTCCCGAGGATTTCCCGCGCGACGGCTTTCCCGAGATCGCCTTCATGGGGCGGTCGAACGTCGGGAAGTCGAGCCTGCTCAACCGCCTTCTGGGGACGCACGGCCTGGCCCGCACCAGCAAGACCCCGGGCCGGACGCGGGCGATCAATTTCTTCCGGGTCAACGACAGGATCTACTTCGTGGACCTGCCCGGCTACGGTTACGCTGGAAGGGCCTCGTGGAGGCGTATCTGGAGGACCCGGAGCGGCTGGACCTCGCCATCCAGCTGGTGGACGCCCGGCACGACCCGACCGACCTCGACCTGGAGCTGACCGACTGGCTCCGGTCGCGGGGCCTGGCGCACCGCGTGGTCTTCACGAAGGCGGACAAGCTTTCCGGAAACCAGCGGACCCGGGCGCTCGAGCGCGGAGCGCGGGCCCTGGGGCTGCCGCCGGGCGATCGCCCGCTCCTCGTCTCGGCCGTCACGGGCGACGGCCTCCCCGCCCTGTGGCGGGCCATCGACGACGCCTGCGCGGCCCATCGAACGAACGCTTTGCACGACCCGCCGCCCGCCGGCGGCGGGGTCCTCGGAGTGAACCGCGCGGAGCGGGGCAACGGCCCCGTCCGCCTTGAACCTCAGACTCAATGAAGGGAGAGCGACCCCCAGTGAACGGAGACAAGATCGAACGCGACGTGAAACCGGCGCGGGAGCCCAGGCCTCCGCGCCAGCCCGCCCGTGAACAGGCCGCGCGGCCCCCGCGGCGGCCGCCCGCGGACGAAGCGGTCCAGGAGGCCCCCGTCGAGGCCCCGGCGGCGACGCTGCCCCTCGACGAGGAAGCCGAGCGGCAGGACGTGCCGCGCGTCGAGCTGACCGGGGAGAAGCTCGACATCCGCAGCCTCAAGGAGAAGTCGATCGCCGAGCTGACCGGCATCGCCAAGGCGCTCGACGTCCCCAACGCCACGGCGCTGCGCAAGCAGGAGCTGATCTTCGAGATCCTGCGGGCGCAGACCGAGAAGTCGGGGCTCATCTTCGCCGAGGGAGTGCTCGAGACCCTGCCGGACGGCTTCGGCTTCCTGCGGGCCCCCGAGTACAACTATCTCCCCGGCCCCGACGACATCTACGTCTCCCCCTCGCAGATCCGCAAGTTCGACCTGCACACGGGAGACACGATCTCGGGGCAGGTGAGACCCCCCAAGGAGGGCGAGCGCTACTTCGCCCTCATCAAGGTCGAGGCGGTGAACTTCGAGCACCCCGACCAGGCGCGCGAGAAGATCTTCTTCGACAACCTCACGCCCCTCTACCCGAACCAGCGCATCAAGCTCGAGACCACGCGCGAGAACGTCTCCTCCCGCGTGCTCGACATCCTCTGCCCGATCGGCAAGGGGCAGCGCGGGCTGATCGTCGCCGCGCCGCGCACCGGGAAGACCATGCTGCTGCAGGCCATCGCCAACAGCGTGACGCAGAACCACCCGGAGGTCATCCTCATCGTGCTGCTGATCGACGAGCGGCCCGAGGAGGTGACCGACATGCAGCGCTCGGTCAACGGCGAGGTCATCTCCTCGACCTTCGACGAGCCGGCCACCCGGCACGTGCAGGTGGCCGAGATGGTCAGCGAGAAGGCGAAGCGGCTGGTCGAGCACAAGAAGGACGTGGTGATCCTGCTCGACTCGATCACCCGCCTGGCGCGCGCCTACAACACCATCGTCCCCCCTTCGGGAAAGGTGCTGTCGGGCGGCGTGGACGCCAACGCCTTGCAGCGCCCGAAGCGCTTCTTCGGCGCAGCCCGCAACGTCGAGGAGGGCGGATCGCTGACCATCATCGCCACCGCCCTCATCGAGACCGGCAGCCGCATGGACGACGTGATCTTCGAGGAGTTCAAGGGGACCGGCAACATGGAGATCCACCTCGACCGCAAGCTGGCCGACCGCCGGATCTACCCCTCGATCGAGATCACCCGCTCGGGAACCCGCAAGGAGGAGCTGCTGCTCTCCAAGAAGGAGCTGGACCGTTCCTGGGTGCTCCGCAAGGTCCTCAATTCCCTGTCGCCGACCGAGGCGATGGAGCTCCTGATCGAGCGCATGCAGAAGAGCAAGAACAACGAGGAGTTCCTCGGCTCGATGACCCAAACCGGCTAGGGGGCGCGGTTGGGGGGGCCGGCATGCCGCCGCCCCGGGGCCGCGGCGGCCCCTGGCGGGGGAACCGTGAACCGTTTATAATGCCCCCCTCATCTCAAGGCAGCGACATCCCAGGGACCCCGGTCCCAAGGAGCTTGGTCACATGAAGAGCGGGATTCACCCCGAGTATCACCTGGTGACGGTCACCTGCGCCTGCGGGGAGACCTTCGTCGCGCGCTCCACCAACAAGGAGATGCGGCTGGAGATCTGCAGCAAATGCCATCCCTTCTTCACCGGAAAGCAGAAGCTGATCGACTCCGCCGGGCGCGTCGAAAGGTTCGAGAGGCGCTACAAGGGCGTCGTCCCCAAGGCTGCCCCCGAGAAAAAGGCGGTGCCGCCCGCCCCGCCGAAGGCCTCCGCCAAGAGCAAGGCCGCAGGCGTGAAGGCCGAAGGCGCCAAGCCCGCGTCATCGGCGGGCGCCAAGAGCGGCACACCCACCCGCCCGGCGGGCTCCGGGACGGGAGATCCCGCCGGATCCAGCCAGGCCTGATGCGTCCCTCCACAATCGTGCTCGCCGCCGCCGGGGAGAGCGTCCTCCTGGGGGGGCAGGCGGTGATCGAGGGGGTGATGATGCGCTCCCCGGACGCCTGGGCGGTGGCCGTCCGCCGGGCCGACGGGACCATCGTGACCCACCGGCGGCCGATCGCCCGCCTCACCGGCCGATGTTCTCCCCTGCGCTGGCCCCTGGTCCGCGGCGTGATCGTCATGTTCCAGGCCCTGTCGCTCGGGATGCAGTCGCTCAACTTCTCCGCGGAGCAGGCGCTCGGCAGCGGGCCGCCGGCATCCGGCGGCGGGGAACCGGCCGCGGACCGCGCGCCCAGAGCACAAGCCTGGACCGTCGGAGCGTCGCTCCTGGCCGCCTTCGGGATGGGGTTCGCGCTCTTCTTCTACCTGCCGCTGCTCCTGACCGAAGCCCTGCGGAACGCCTGGCCGGTCCTGGAGCAGCGGGTGGCCTTCAACCTGGTCGACGGCCTGCTGCGCCTCGGGGCTTTCCTGGCCTACCTCGCCGGCATCTCGTTCATGGGGGACATCCGCCGGCTGTTCCAGTACCACGGCGCCGAGCACAAGGTGGTCTCGACCTACGAGGCGGGCGAGCCGCTCACGGTCGAGAGCGCCCGCCCCCACAGCACGCTGCACCCCCGCTGCGGGACATCGTTCCTGCTCTTCGTGATGGTCGTGTCGATCCTGGTCTTCGCCTTCGCGAGCACCGAGATGCCGTTCCTCGCCAAGCTGGGGCTGCGCCTGGCCGCGCTGCCGCTCATCGCCGGGATCGCCTACGAGGCGATCCGCCTGAGCGCCCGGCGGCGGGAGAACCCGGTGTGCGCCGCCCTGATCCGCCCCGGGCTCTGGCTGCAGCGGCTGACCACCCGGGAGCCGAGCGACGATCAGATCAGCGTGGCGATCGAGGCCCTGCTGTCGGCGCTCGGCGGCGATCCCCGCGCCCGCGGTGAGTTCGTCCCCCTCTAACGGCTGGCATCGCCGGCGCCTCGGTGGTACATTCTCTGTCAAGGAGCGTGAGGACGTGGACTTGCTGGATCGTCTCGCGAACGTCGAGCAAAAGTTCGAGCAGCTCGCCCGGCAGATGGGCGACCCGGGATTGGTGTCGGAGCCGGAGCGCTACCGCCAGACGGCCAAGGGCTACGCCGACCTCGAGAAGGTCGTCCTCAGGTTCCGCGAGTACAAGGAGGTCGATCGCCAGGCGCGCGAGGCGCAGGCGCTCATGAACGACGAGGAGATGCGCGCCATGGCGCGCGAGGAATTCGAGGCGCTGGAGCGGCGACGCCAGGCGCTCCTGGCCGAGCTGCGCACCCTGGTCCTGCCGAAGGATCCCAACGACGAGAAGAACGTCATCCTCGAGATCCGCGCGGGGACCGGCGGCGAGGAAGCCTCCCTGTTCGCCTCCGAGCTCTTCCGCATGTACAGCCGCTACGCCGAGCGGCGCGGATGGCAGATCGAGGTCCTCACCCTGAGCAGCACGGGGCTGGGCGGAATCAAGGAGGTCATCGCGCTCATCAGCGGCCGGCAGGTCTACAGCCGCCTCAAGCACGAGAGCGGCGTGCACCGCGTGCAGCGCGTCCCGGAGACCGAGTCCTCCGGCCGCATCCACACGTCCACGGCCACGGTCGCCGTCCTGCCGGAGGCGGACGACGTGCAGATCGCGGTGAACGAGAAGGACCTGCGCGTCGACACCTTCTGCGCCACGGGACCGGGCGGCCAGGGCGTGAACACGACCTACTCGGCCATCCGCATCACCCACCTGCCGACCGGCCTCGTCGTGCAGTGCCAGGACGAGCGCTCGCAGCACAAGAACAAGGCGAGGGCCATGAAGGTCCTGCGCTCGCGCCTGCTCGACCTCGAGGTCCAGAAGCAGCGCGACGCGATCGCGCGCGACCGCCGCAGCCAGGTGGGCACCGGGGAGCGCTCGGAGAAGATCCGCACCTACAACTTCCCGCAGAACCGGCTGACCGACCACCGCGTCAACCTGAACCTGCACCGCCTGCCCGACCTCCTGGACGGGGACCTCGACCCGCTGCTGGACGCCATGCAGGCCCACTTCCAGGCCGAGCAGCTCAAGGAAGAGGTGCGCGTCTGAGCCTGCCGACCGCGGCGTCCCTGGCGCGCGAGGGGACGGCGGTCCTGCGGCGGGCGGGCGTGGCCGCGCCGGCCGCGGACGCGGAGGCCCTCCTGGCCCACGTGCTCGGCTTCGAGCGCGCCCACCTGCACGCCGAGCCGGAGAGCGCCGTGCGCGACGAGGACGCGGCGCGCTTCCGGGACCTCGTGGCCCGCCGGGCGGCGCGCGTGCCGCTCCAGCACCTGACCGGAGTGCAGGAGTTCTGGTCGCTCCGTTTCCAGGTCGGGCCCGCCGTCCTGATCCCGCGGCCCGAGAGCGAGCTCCTCATCGAGGCGTTCCTGCGGCTCAACCGGCGGCCGGACCCGATCGTGGTCGACGTCGGGACGGGGTCGGGCTGCCTGGCGATCGTCGTGGCGCACGAGACTCCGGGCGCCCTGGTCCACGCCACCGACGTCTCGGAAGAGGCGCTGATGGTCGCCCGCCTGAACGCCGCCAGCCTCGACGTCGCCGGACGCATCGCCTTCTACCGCGGCGATCTCCTGGAACCCCTCGGCGGGCTCGGCCTCGAAGGGCAGGTCGATTTCATCCTGAGCAATCCTCCGTACATCGGCGAGGGCGAGCTGGCCTCCCTCGAGCCGGAGGTGCGCGACCACGACCCCCGCCCGGCGCTCACGCCGGGCCCCGACGCCCTGGCGATCCATCGCCGGCTGGCCGCCGAGGCCCCCCCGTTCCTGCGCCCGGGCGGCTGCCTCGTGGTCGAGATGGGCGCGGGGCAGGAGGCGCCGCTGCGGCGGATCTACGGCGGCGCCGGGAGCGGGCTGGACATCGTGGAGACGATTCCCGACTTGGCCGGCATCCCGCGGGTCCTGATCGGCCGCTCGGAGCACGGCGGTATACTGCCGCCGTGACCCGGCCGCTCCCCGTCGATCAGGCGCTGGCGCTCGTCCTGCAGGCCACGCCCGTCCTCCCAGCCGAGGAAGTCCCGTCCGCCGAGAGCCTGGGCCGGGTCCTGCAGCAGGAGGTCCGCGCCGGCCACGACTACCCCGAGTTCGACAAGGCGCTCATGGACGGCTACGCCGTGGCCGCCGCGGAGTTGAAAGAGACTCCTCGCCTGCTGCGGGTCCTGGAGGAGATCCCCGCCGGCCGGGATCCGGCCGGCCTGCGCCGCCTGGAGCCGGGGACGGCGTCGCGGATCATGACCGGCGCCCCCATCCCGCCGGGCGCCGACGCCGTGCTGATCATCGAGGAGACCGAAGAGGTGCCCGGGGAGCCGGGCTCGATCCGCGTCCGCGGCACCGTGCGGCCAGGGGAGAACCTGGCGCGCCGCGGCGCCGATGTGCCGCGGGGCGAGGTCCTCCTGGCGCCGGGCGATTTCATCGGTCCCGGGGAGATTGGCGTGCTGGCGGCCTGCGGCCGCACCCGCGTCCGGGTCGGCGGCCGCCCGCGGCTCGCCGTCCTGGCGACGGGCGACGAGCTGGTCGATCCCGGCCAGGATCCGGGGCCCGGCCGAATCCGCAACAGCAACGGCCCCATGCTGGCGGCGCTGGCCCGGCGCGCCGGGGCCGAGGCGGGCCCGGCCGGCATCGTGCGCGACGACGAGGCCGCCCTGCGCGCGGCGATCGAGCGCGGCCTGGAAGGCGACGCGCTGGTGCTTTCGGGGGGCGTGTCGATGGGGCGCTACGACCTGGTCGCCCAGGCGCTGCGCGCCGCCGGTGTCGAGATCCTGTTCGACAGGGTCGCCATCAAGCCCGGCCGGCCGTTCACCTTCGGCCGGCGGGGCCCGGCCCTCGTCTTCGGCTGTCCCGGGAACCCGGCCTCGGCCTATGTCATCTTCCAGATCTTCGCCCGGGCCGCCCTGCGAAAGATGATCGGTTTCCGCGATCCCGCCGCCCGGCCGCTGCGCGGCACGCTGCGGAACCCGCTGCGCCAGCGCCCGGGGCGCGCCGGCTACCACCAGGCGGTGGTGCGCTGGGACGGGTCGCGCTATGCGGTGGAGATCCTGCCGACCAGCGGCTCGGCCGACTTCGTCTCGTGCGCCCGCGGCAACGCACTGGCGATCCTGCCCGCCGAGACCGCTTCCCTGGATGCGGGGGAGACGGTGGACGTGATCCTCCTCGACGACGACGCCGATCGCTGAGGGTCCGCCGGGCCGGCCGCGCGGCCGGGCGCGTTGACGTCCTCTCCGGGCGTGTGGTAGCGTTCGCCATCCGCCTTGGCCCGCACGGAGCCTGACTGCGGCGGGTGGGCACGAAGTCGCGGGGGCGGGCTTGGCCAAGGTCACGGTCCTCATCGCGGACGACCTCAAGTTCTTCCTCGAGGTCGAGAAGTCGTTCCTGCAGCGCGGCGGCTTTGACGTCGTGACCGCGGGAAGCGGCCAGGAGGCCGTCGACTTGGCCCTGCAGAAGCATCCGCACCTCGTCCTGCTCGACCTCGAGATGCCGCAGATGGACGGCGCCGCCGCCTGCGCCGCCATGCGTGCGCAGCCCGTCCTCGCCCACACGCCGATCATCATCATGAGCGCCAGCGACAGCGCCGCGATCCGCGAGCGCTGCCTGAAGGCCGGCTGCACCGAATTCGTGGCCAAGCCGCAGAAGCCGGAGGAGCTTTTGGGCATCGTGGCCCGCATCCTCGCCGTGAAGCAGCGCGAGGGGGCGCGCATCACCGTGGTCTTCAATGTGGTCGGCAGCCACGGGGCCCGGCAGGTGGTGGGGCAGGCGAAGAACCTGAGCGAGAAGGGCCTGCTGCTGCAGACCGCCGCGCCGCTCGCCGTCGGATCGGTCTTGGAGGTGGAGTTCTTCCTGCCCAAGACCCGCTACGCCGTCAAGGCCAAGGCCGAGGTGACCCGCTGCGCGCCCACCCCCGAGGGCGCCCACGAGGCGGGCGTGCGCTTCAACGACCTGAGCCAGGACGACCAGGAGCAGATCCTGGAGTACGTGTCCTCCTGAGCAGGTCGTCGTAGAGGGAACGCAGGGCCGGGTCGCCGGGGTGGCGGTCGAGCCCCTGGCGGACCACCTCCAAAGCCTCCTGGATCTGGTGCATCTCCGAGCGGGCCAGGGCGATGCCGAGAAGCGGGGCCGTGCTGGTGTCTCCCAGCGCCTGCGCCCGCTCGAACGCGGAGAGCGCCTGCTCAGGCCGCCCCAGGCGCCGGTAGACCGACCCGAGCTTCAGGTTGAGCGAGGACGACGGGGCCAGGACGGCCGCGCGTTCGTAAGCAGGCGCGGCCTCCTGCCAGCGGCTGAGTTGCGCCAGTGCCGCCGCCAGATTGGCCGCGAAGCGCGGGTTGTCGGGGTCGAGGTCGGCCGCGCGCCGGAACGACTCTAGGGCCTCCGCCGGCCGACCTTGCTCGGCGAGTATCGCACCGAGCAGGTTGTGGTATTCGTCGATGCGTGCGTCCTTCGCGAGGGCGCGCCGCAGCAGCGGCGCCAGGAAAGGACCACCCCGCTTCCCGCCCTCCAGATCGTACAGCCTCTGGGCGACGACCACCCGCGTGGGGTCGGCACCCAGCGACTTCCGGTAGATTGCGGCTGCGCCGGCGGCGTCTCCCTCGTTCTCCTTCAGCAGGCCCGCGATGGCATCGTCGAGCCCCGGCTTGCTCGCGCTCCGAACTGCGAAGCGGCGGGCCTCCTCCTCGGCACGCGCGCGACCGCCGGTCCCGGACAAGCAGATCTGGACGATCCAGAG
>QHXZ01000199.1 GCA_003223165.1 Acidobacteriota bacterium | reverse complement strand
GTTCAAGGAGCTGGCGGAGATCGACATCACCAAGGAGCCGATGGAAGTGGGGCCGACGCTGCACTACTTCATGGGCGGGGTGCGGGTCGATTCCGACACCCAGGAATCGACCGTGCAGGGGCTGTTCGCGGCGGGCGAGGTGGCGGCGGGGCTGCACGGCGCCAACCGGCTGGGCGGCAACTCGCTCTCGGACCTGGTGGTCTTCGGGCGGCTGGCGGGGATCGGGGCCGCCGCCTACGCGCGCAACCTCCCGGCGCGGCCCCAGGTGCGCCAGGAGCAGGTGACGGCGGCGATGCGCCGGGCCACCGACATCCTCAACCGCGAGAGCGGCACCAACCCGTACCAGGTGCAGGAAGACCTGCAGGGGGTCATGGGTCGCTACGTCGGCATCGTGCGCACCGAGGCCGATCTGAAGACGGCACTCAAGGAGCTGCAGCGGCTGAAGCAGGACGCGGCGCGGGTGAAGGCCCAGGGGACGTCGCAGTACAACGCCGGCTGGCACCAGGCGCTCGACCTCCGCTCGCTTTTGGTCACCGCCGAGGTGGTGACGCGCGCGGCCCTGGTGCGCCAGGAGAGCCGCGGCGCCCACACGCGCCTCGACTACCCGGGCGAGCGCGACGACTGGGTGAAGGTCAACGTGGTGGTGCGCAAGGGAAAGGACGGCATGGAGCACGAGATGGTGAAGCGCCCCGACCCGCCGAAGGCCCTGGCGGCGATCGCCTACGCGAAGATCGAGGACCTGGAGGCCGGCCGTGCCTGAGCGCACCTTCCGCATCTGGCGCGGCGACGCCCAGGGGGGCCGGCTCGTCGACTACCAGGTCGAGGTCGATCCCGGCATGGTCGTGCTCGACGTGATCCACCGCATCCAGGCCCACCAGGCCACCGACCTGGCGGTGCGCTGGAACTGCAAGGCCGGCAAGTGCGGGTCGTGCAGCACGGAGATCAACGGCCACCCGCGCCTGGCCTGCATGACGCGCATGAACCTGTTCGGGTCCGACGAGGTGGTCACCGTGCAGCCGCTCAAGGCGTTCCCGGTCATCAAGGACCTGGTGACCGACGTATCCTGGAACTTCGAGCAGAACCGCCGCATCCCGCCGTTCAAGCCGAAGCCGCGGGACGCCGACGGCCGCTACCGCATGAAGCAGCAGGACGTCGATCGCGTGCAGGAGTTCCGCAAGTGCATCGAGTGCTTCCTGTGCCAGGACGTCTGCCACGTGCTGCGCGACCACGGCCGCAAGGACGCCTTCGTCGGACCGCGCTTCATGATCCGGCTGGCGTCGCTCGAGATGCACCCGCTCGACGTGGCCGACCGCATCCCGGCGATCAGGAAGGACTTCGGATCGGGCCTGTGCAACATCACCCGCTGCTGCACCGAGGTCTGCCCGGAGCACATCGGCATCACCGACAACGGCATCATCCCCTTGAAGGAGCGGGTCGTCGATCGCTTCTACGACCCGATCGCCTGGCTGGCCCGCAAGATCTTCGGGACCGGCAAGAGAGCCTAGAAGGGGGACAGAGGAGGAGACATCATGCCGCGCGCCAAGCAACTGACCGTCCAGCTGGCCAACAAGCCCGGGACCCTCGCCCAGGTGGCGCAGGCCCTCGGGAAAGCCAAGGTGAACATGAGGGCCCTCGCCGTGTTCGAGGGGCGGGCCAAGATCATCGCCGACGATCCCGCCAAGGGACGCGACGCGCTGCAGAAGGAAGGGCTGTACGCCTCGATCGAGGACTGCCTGACGGTCGACATGGCCGACCAGCCGGGATCGCTCGGGACGATCTGCCACAAGCTGTCCGAGGCCGGCATCAACATCGACTACGCCTACACCGGGATCACGCAGTCGGCGGGGAAGGCGGTGGTGGTGCTGGTGGTCTCCGACCTCGAGAAGGGGGCCCGCATCACCGGCTGAGGCGCCGGTGCGCCCTCGCCGGTCGTCGGCACGCGGCCGCGGCGGGCGCTGCGGCGCGCCGGGGCCGTTACTCCTCCTGGTACTTCCGCTTGAGGGTCTCGATCACCGTCGGATCGGCGAGGGTGGTGACGTCGCCTAGCGCCCTCCCCTCGGCGATGTCCTTCAAGAGGCGCCGCATGATCTTCCCCGAGCGCGTCTTCGGGAGGTCGGCGGTGAAGATGATGTCGTCCGGGCGGGCCAGAGCACCGATCTTGCGCACCACGTGCCCCTTCAGCTCGTTCACCAGCTGGCCGTCGCTCGGCACCCCTTCCTTCAGCGTGACGAATGCCGACAGCGCCTGCCCCTTCAGGTCGTGGGCCTTGCCGACCACCGCCGCCTCGGCCACCGAGGGGTGATCGACGAGCGCGCTCTCGACCTCCATCGTGCCGATGCGGTGCCCCGCCACGTTCAGCACGTCGTCCACCCGTCCCAGAAGCCAGAAGTACCCCTGCCGGTCGCGCTTGGCGCCGTCGCCCGGGAAGTAGGTCGCCTTGTCCCACTTCGACCAGTACTGGCGCACATAGCGCTCGGGATCGCCGAAGATCGTCTTGAGCATCGCCGGCCAGGGGCGGGTGATCGCCAGGTAGCCCCCGCCCTCCTTGATCACCTTGCCGTTCTCGTCGAGCACCTCGGCGGCCACGCCCGGGAAGGGGCGCGTCGCCGAACCCGGCTTGGTGGTGGTGATCCCGGGCAGCGGCGTGATCAGGATCATGCCGGTCTCGGTCTGCCACCAGGTGTCGACGATCGGGCAGCGCCCGCCGCCGATGTACTTGTGGTACCAGACCCAGGCCTCCGGGTTGATCGGTTCGCCCACCGTGCCGAGCAGCCGCAGCGAGGAGAGGTCCTGCTTCTCCGGCCACTCGATCCCCCAGCGCATGAAGGCCCGGATGGCGGTCGGGGCGGTGTAGAAGACGGTCACGCCGTGCTTCTCGCACAGGCGCCAGAACCGCCCCCGGTCGGGCCAGTCGGGCGCCCCCTCGTACATCAGCACGGTCGCCCCGTTGGCCAGCGGGCCGTACACCACGTAGGAATGCCCGGTGACCCAGCCGATGTCGGCCGTGCACCAGTAGACGTCCTCGGGCTTCAGGTCGAAGACCCAGCGGGTGGTGGCGTAGACGCCGACCATGTAGCCGCCGGTGGCGTGCACGATCCCCTTCGGCTTGCCGGTCGTCCCCGAGGTATAAAGGATGAAGAGCATGTCGTCGGAGTCCATCGGCTCCGGCGGGCAGTCGGCCGAGGCGTCCTGCATCAG
>QHXZ01000198.1 GCA_003223165.1 Acidobacteriota bacterium | reverse complement strand
CCTCAACCAGTCGGTCGATGCCTGGAAGGCCGGCCCCGCGGGCACGCATCTGGAGAAGCGCGTCATCCGCTGGATGAACGACCTGATCGGCTTCGGGGCGGAGGCGTTCGGCGTGTTCACCAGCGGCGGCGGGATCGCCAACGCCATCGCCCTGAAGATGGCCCGCGACCGCGCGGCGGGCCTCGGCATCCGGCGCACCGGGGTCGCGGGGGCGCCGCCGGGGCGGCGGCTGCGCGTCTACGCCTCCGACCAGGCGCACTTCTCGATCGCGCGCGCGCTCGATCTCCTGGGTCTCGGGGAGCGGGCGCTCGTCCGGGTCCCCAGCGGACGGGACATGACCATGGCTCCCCAGGCCCGATGGCGGTCGTGGCGACGGCCGGCACGACCAACACCGGGAACATCGACCCTCTGCCGGGCATCGCGCGCGTGGCGCGGGCCCACGGCGCCTTCCTGCACGTCGACGCCGCCTACGGCGGAGCGCTGCTGTTCTCCGAGCGCTACGGCGACCGGCTGGCGGGGCTCGGGCGCGCCGACAGCGTGACGATCGATCCGCACAAGTGGCTCTTCCAGCCCTTCAGCCTGGGGGGCCTGTTCGTGCGCGACGGCCGGGCGCTGAAGGCCTCCTGCGGGACCGAGCCCGACTACCTCAAGAAGGCGCTCGAGGCCGAGCCGCAGCGGCTCGACTTCTACCACTACTCGATCGAGGGGTCGCGTCCGCTGCGGGGACTGAAGTTCTGGTTCACGCTCAAGACGCTGGGCCGGCGCGGGCTGGCGGCGCTCGTCGACAGGACGATGGAGGTCGCCGCGCACCTGGAGCGCGAGGTGGCGCGGCAGGACTGCTTCGAGCCGTTCCGCTCCAAGGTCGAGCTGGCGAGCGTCTGCTTCCGTTACCTGCCGCCCTGGGCGCGCCTGCTCGGGGCGGAGGAGCGGGAAAGGCCCTCGGCGCAGCGCCGCCTGAACAGCGCCCAGGTCGCCCTCCAGAGGGCGGTGGAGAGGGGCGGCTACGCCTGGTTCCCGGCCATCGTCCTGGAAGGGGCGGTCTACTTCCGCTTCGGGGTCTTCAACTACCAGACGAGCGAAAAGGACGTGGATGACGTGCTGGCCCACATCCGTCGTCTCGCGGCCTCGACTAGCGGATGAGGTAGACCTTGCGGACGGTCTCGAGGACCTCGCAGGTCCCCGTCCAGCCGGCGGGGAAGAAGGCGGTGTCACCGGCGCCGACCTCGGTGCGCTCGCCGGACCGGGAGGTGTAGACGCAACGACCCAAAAGGAAGTGGCAGAACTCGTCCCGCGTGACGCGGCACTCCCAGGCTCCGGGGGTGCACTCCCACAGCCCCGCCTCGGGCCGTCCCTCCGCGCCGCGATGGAGCAGCAGCCCCCGCGTGCGCGACAGCCCCGAGAGCGGTGCCGTGATCGGCCCCCAGTCGGCCAGGTCCTGCGCGGCGGCGGCGCGGCGCAGCAGCGTGACGCGCGCCTCCGTTTCAGCCACGCGTCACGATCCTCTCGATCAGCCCGGCCGCCTTGCCGCGCCCGTCGGCCGCTTGCATGTGGGCGCTCACGCGCCGCAGCCGGGACTGCATCGCCTCGTCCCCCAGTGCTCCCTCGAGGGCGGCGGCGAACTCCGCGTCGCGGAAGGTATAGCGGGGCAGGCGCCGGCCGTAGCCGGTCTCCTGCACGCGCGTCGCGTTGTCGAGGCCGTCCCAGCAGAAAGGCAGGATGAGCGACGGCTTGCCGAAGTAGAGCGCCTCGTTGAAGGTGTTGTTGCCGCCGTGGTGCACCACCACGTCGCAGTGGGGCAGGACGGCCGGCTGCGGGAAGAACGGCGCGATCCGGACGTTGGGCGGCACGCCGGAGTACCGGTCGAGGTAATCGCCGACGTTCACCAGGGCGCGGTAAGGAAGGCGGCCGAGGAGATCAATCTGCCGCCCGATCAGCTCGAAGTCGGCCGAGCCGAGGCTGCCGTAGCTCAGGTAGACGAGAGGGCGCCCTTCGTGGCGCTCGAAGCGCGGCACCTCGTAGCGCTCCTCCCGGCGCACGCACCCTTCGAGGTACTGGAAGCGCGCCGGATCGAGGGGATGCCGGCGGCGGAAGGCGAGCGGCTGCGGGTAGAGGAGAAGGTTCAGATGAGGCGAGGCCTCGAAGAACTGCCCGAGCGGGTAGGCGGGGCCCCCGCACGAGGCGAGGAAGGCGTTGTAACGCTCATGACAGGGAGCGATCAGGCGCCGGAACTCCGCCTCGAAAGCGGCCCAGCAGGCCCGGTCGCCCTCGCCGCACCCCGACAGGTGCGGCGGGATATCGGGGTCGGGGATCTCGTTCTCGCTGCACGAGATGATCCGGATCCAGGGACACCCGCAGCGCGTGATGGCGGGGAACAGGATGATGTTGTCGACGCAGACGAGGTCGGGGCGGATTTCGTCGAGGGTCCTGGCCAGCTCACGCTCGACGTACAGGGCGCTGTCGACGACCGCCTCCCAGACCGGGATGACGTAGGTCGCCAGCTGCTCGATTGGCGGCAGGCGGAAGTGCGGCAGGTGGGAGGCGATGAAGTCCTTCCAGAACTGGCTGGCGCGCGCCGCGTCCAGCGGCTCGGACATGTCCACCAGCCGCTCTTCGAAACCGTACCTGGCGAACACCCCGGCGAACGAGCGGTCGGCGACGAAGACCGGGCGGAGGCCGCGCTCGCGGCAGGCCTGGGCGATCCCGACGCAGTTCAGGGCGGGGGCCTCGGGAAAGAAAACGATCGTCTTCGGCGCCCGCATGCGAACCGCCCCGCGCCGGACCTCAGCGCGCGAACTTCAGGCAGGACTGGTCGACGATCCAGCGGGCGTCCCAGAAGGTCTTGCCATAGTCGTCCTTCGGGTTCGACAGCATCTGCGACACGCCCGCCAGCGAGAAGCCGGCGGCCGTCACCTCGCGGATGATGACGTCCTCCGCGATGCGGTGCGTCGGAAGGTCGCGGCCCCTCGTGGTGCGCGAGTCGGCGATCCCGAGCACCCCGCCCGGCTTCAGGATCCGCTTCAGCTCGGCGAGCACCGGGGCCGGATCCTTGAGGTCGTGGTAGTTGCGGATGGTCAGCACCGCGTCGAGCGAGGCGGCCGGGAGCTTGGCCAGGGCCTTCGCCAGCGTCTCGAACCCCTC
>QHXZ01000007.1:5728-14630 GCA_003223165.1 Acidobacteriota bacterium | reverse complement strand
GGGGTGAGCTTCGCCGCCAAGAAGTGCCAGCCGTCCGTCCCGCTGCAGGTCTACGTCCGCTTCGGGCCTCCGCCGGCTTCTGACAAGTCGGCGGCCGCCACGGCGATCGTGGCGTATGTCGTCTTCGCCGCGGCCATCCCGCTGATCGAGGGGCTCCCGCAGAGTGCGCGAGGCGCCGCGGTGTCATGAAGGGCCCTCGCGTCGCACCGATCGATTGCCCGCGCGGCCGTGGGACAGGGTCATGAGCGAGGACGAGAAGGCCGCGATCGATCTGCCGATCGATGGGACGCTCGACCTGCACACCTTCCAGCCGCGCGAGGTCAAATCCCTGCTCGCCGACTACCTCGCGGCCTGCCGCCAGGGCGGCATCCTGCAGGTGCGCGTCATCCACGGCAAGGGGACCGGGGCCCTGCGCCGGACGGTCTACTCCGTCCTCTCCCGGCTGCCCGCGGTCGCTTCCTTCCGCCCGGCCGGCGAGGACGCCGGCAGCTGGGGCGCGACCCTCGTCCTGCTGAGGCCTCCTGACACGCCCTGACCTGTGTTCCCCTGCCGCGTTCCGATCCACAAGAGATCAAGGAGGACGCAGGGAATGATCCGTCGAAACGGAATCCGCTCTGGAGGGTGGAGCAGGGTCGCCTCGTTCATCGCCGGCGCCGCGGCGGCCGCGATCCCGCTCACATTCGCCGCCGATGCCCCCGCGCCGGCCGGGCCGCTCCTGCCGGGACAGCCCAGGCCGCGGATCGGCTTCTTCGCCGCGTCGCGCGATCCCCAGGCGCGCGCGGAGGCGGCGCTCTTGCGCACGCCGACCCCGGAGCAGGAGCGCGCCTGGCTGCGCGCCCTGACCGAGGAGCCGCACGTCGCCGGCACGCCCGAGGACCGCAAGACTGCCGAGTACGTCCGTGACCGGCTGCAGGAGTTCGGCCTGAAGACCGAGATCGTCCCGTACGAGATCCTCCTCAATTACCCGAAGACGGTCTCGTTACGGCTGCTCGCGCCCGAGGCGGCCGAGCTGTCGCTGCGCGAGGAGGGGTACGCGCGCGACAAGGACTCGTACAGCCAGGCGGCCTTCCCCGCCTTCCACGGCTACGGCGCCTCGGGCAAGGCCTCCGGCCAGGTGGTGTACGTCAACCACGGCACGCACGAGGATTTCGAGCGGCTCGACTCGCTGGGCGTGTCGGTGGAGGGGCGCATCGCGCTGGTGCGCTACGGCAAGGTCTTCCGCGGCCTCAAGGTGAAGGAGGCGCAGGCCCACGGGGCGCGCGGCGTCATCATCTACTCCGATCCGGCCGATGACGGCTACATGAAGGGGGACGTGTACCCCGACGGACCGATGCGGCCGGCCTCCTCGCTGCAGCGCGGCTCGGTGCAGTTCCTCTCCATGGGGCCCGGCGACCCGTCGACGCCCGGCTACCCCTCGACGAAGGGGGCCAAGCGCGTGCCGCGCGAGGAGATGTCCGGCATTCCGAAGATCCCCTCGCTGCCCCTGTCGTGGGGCGAGGCGGCGAAGATCCTCAAGGGGCTGGGCGGCGACCGTGTTCCCGACGACTGGCAGGGCGGCCTGCCGTTCGCCTACCACCTCGGACCCGGCGCCTCCGAAGTGGAGATGTCGGTCGACATGGACTACGCGCTGCGAACGATCTGGGATGTCATCGCCACCATCCCCGGCTCGACCGAGCCCGACCGGCAGGTGATCCTGGGCAACCACCGCGACGCCTGGACGTACGGAGCCGTCGATCCGAACTCCGGCAGCGCCTCGTTCCTGGAGACGGCGCGCGGCCTGGCGGCGGCCCTCAAGGGGGGCTGGAAGCCGCGTCGCACCATCCTCCTGGCCTCGTGGGACGCGGAGGAGTACGGCCTGGTCGGCTCGACCGAGTGGGTCGAGGAGCGCCTGGCCTCCCTGCAGGCGAACGCCGTGGCCTACCTCAACCTCGACTCCTCCGTGACCGGCGGCGACCTCGAAGTCTCCGGCATCCCGTCGCTGCGCGACCTGGTGGTCGAGGTGGCGGGCGATCTGGCCGAGCCCCGGCGCGGAGGCACCGTGCTCGACGCCTGGCGCTCGCGCCGCCACCGTGACTGGGCCAAGAGCGAGCCCCCCTGCCCCGCCGAGGCCGACGTCTCGTTCGACCTGCAGCTCGAGGCGCTGGGGTCGGGATCGGACTACACCGCCTTCGCCGACCACGCCGGCATCGCCAGCCTCGACTTCACCTTCGAAGGCGACTACGGCGTGTACCACTCGGTGTACGACGACCTGTTCTGGATGGAAAAGTTCGGCGACCCCGAGTTCCTCTACCACACGGTGGCGTCGCGGCTGTACGGCCTTTTGGCCATGCGTCTCGCCGCGGCCGAGATCGTGCCGCTGCGCTACGCCTCCTACGGGCGGGCCCTGACGCAAGAACTTTCGCTGCTGCGCCGCGACACCCTGCACGAGCGGCGCATCTGGGAGGCCGCCACCGCCGAGCCCGGGGCCGCGGAGCCGGGATCCTCGGCGAGCGTCGAAGCCCGCAAGCGGCCGGCCCTGGTCCCCGAGTTCACCCCGCTGGCCAAGGCGATCGCCGCCTTCGGGGCGGCCGCGGCGTCCCTCGACGCCGCCCTGGGCCGTCTGGAGGAAGGCCCCCCGGCCGCGGTACAAGCCGCCGGCGCCGGCGGCTTCGGGGCCGGCGACCTGGCGCGCCTGAACGACGCCCTGACGCAGATCGAACGGACCTTCCTCGACGCAAAGGGGCTCCCCGGCCGCCCCTGGTTCCGGCACGCGCTCTACGCCCCGGGCGTGACCACCGGCTACGCCTCCTGGCCGTTCCCCGGCGTGGTCCAGGCCCTGAAGGAGCGCGACCCGAAGCTGCTCGAGTCCCAGATGCGGAGCCTGATCGAGCGGATCGAGGCAGGCACGGACAAGGTCGCCGCGGCGCGCGCCCTGGCCGAGGGGGCGGGTGGATCCGGGCGTCGCTGAGCGCGGCGGCCAGGTGGCCCGGGACACCCTGGCCGGCGGGTCGGCGGCCCTGGGCCTGATCGTCCTCGCCAAGCTCGTCGTGCAGGCGCTGGCGCTCCCGCGCTACGGCTACTTCCGGGACGAGCTGTACTACCTGGCCTGCGCCGACCACCTCGCCTGGGGATACGTCGACCACCCGCCCCTGTCGATCGCCATCCTCTGGCTGCAGCGCGCCCTGTTCGGCGATTCCCTCTTCGCCCTGCGGGCCCTGCCCGCCCTGGCGGGCTGTCTCACCATCCTCCTGACCGCGCGGCTGGCGCGCGATCTGGGAGGCGGCCGCTTCGCGCAGACCCTGGCGGCCCTGGCCGCGCTCGTGGCGCCGATCTACCTAGGGATCGATCACTACTTTTCGATGAACGCCCTCGACCTGGCCCTCTGGCCGCTCGCGGCCTGGATTCTCCTGCGCGCCCTCGCGACCGGCCGCACGGCCTTCTGGGCGGCGCTCGGCCTCGTTCTGGGGGCCGGCCTGCTCAACAAGATGAGCGTCCTCTGGCTCGGCGCGGGGATCGCCCTGGGACTGCTGGCGACGCCGCACCGCCGGGTCCTGGCCATGAAGGGGCCCTGGATCGCCGCCGCCCTCGCCGGCGCCCTCTACCTGCCGCATCTCGTCTGGCAGGCGCGCCACGCCTGGCCGACGCTGGAGTTCATGCGCAACGCGACCTCCCTCAAGATGGTGGACGTGTCGTTGGCCGGCTTCGTGAAGGGCCAGATCCTGGCGATGAACCCGGTGACCGCGCCGATCTGGGTCGCCGGCCTCGTCTGGCTCTTCGCCTCGCGGGCGGGCCGGCCGTGGCGCATCCTGGGGTGGATCTTCCTGGCCGTGGCCGCCATCCTGGTGCTGGCGGGCCGCAGCCGGGCCTCCTACCTCGCCCCGGCCAACCCGATGGTCCTGGCGGCCGGCGCCGTGGCGCTCGAGGGGCTTCCCGCCGCCGCGGGCCGCTCATGGATCCGCGCCGCGGCCGCCGCCGTCCTGGTGATCGCGGGGATGGCACTGGCTCCGTTCGGGCTGCCCCTGCTGCCGGTCGAGACCTACCTCCGTTATGCCAGGGCCCTCGGCGCGTCGCCCAGCACGGAGGAGCACCTCCGCCTGGGGGAGCTGCCGCAGCACTACGCCGACATGTTCGGCTGGGAGGAGATGGCGGCCGTGGTCGCGCGGGCCTACGCCGGGCTGTCCCCCCGGGAACGGGACGGCTGCGGCATCTTCGCCCAGAACTACGGCGAGGCGGGGGCAATCGACTTCTTCGGCCGCCGCTACGGGCTGCCGCGCGCCCTGTCCGGGCACAACTCCTACTGGATGTGGGGTCCCGGCGAGCGGCCGGTCGACGTACTGATCGTCGTGGGAGGCGACCTGGAGGACAACCGCCAGGCCTTCGAAATGCTGGAGCAAGCCGGGACTATCCGCTGCGATCTGTGCATGCCCTACGAGCGCGACCTGCCCGTGTACATAGGGCGGGCGCCGAAGGCGCCGCTCGCCCTGCTGTGGCCGAGGCTCAAGAAGTATGTCTGAGCACCTGTCAAGTCCCCCCCGGGATATGAAATCGATCGCCGCCGCCGGAGCGCCCGACGTCGGCTCACCATCATCCTGCGCGGGCTGCAGCGAAAAAGACGTTGCAGCGAGGTCAAAAGCGAGGTAGTTTCAAGCATCATCGAGACGTCCAGGAGCCATGCACGCCGCACATCGCCTCGTAAGCCTCGGCTTGATCAGCGTCTTCATGATGCCGACGCTCAAGCTGGTGGATGACCACGACCGGACCCACCGCCGGCACGCCACCTGCGAGCATCACCTGCGGCACCACCATCCGGACCCGGCCGACCGCGCCCGCGTGCTGCGGCGCGCGGCGCGGCGCGCGCAGAGGCAGCGCGAGCTCGAGCTGGCGCGCCTCGCTCAGGCCCAGAGGAGCCTCGCGCCTCCTCCGGGCGACGACGCGGACGGCGTCCCGATCCAGGCCGCCGCCGACCCATTCGACGACGACTCCTCCATGAAGAAGAAGCACCGCAAGGGGAGCACCGACGGGACTCCCTGGCTGCTCAAGGAGCCGGCGCGGGTCAGGCTGGCCGGTGAATTCCTGGCGAAGCTGCGTCTCCACCTCGACACGCGCGGCAACCGGCTGCAGCGTGAGTCCGAGCCGTTCTGCCACTTCGGTTCCGGTCCGTGCCACGACATCCCCCGCCCGCGCGAGGGGACGATCATCCTCACCCGGACGAACGACGTCCTGGCGGCCTGACATCCCGATCACCTGAATGCGCTCGCGACGGCCGCCACTCCCGGCCCCCAAACGGACTGTCTTTCGTGCCCCCCGAAGCCCGCGCCATGCTGCGGGACGGAGGGACGGCGAGGGTGAGATGGAGATCCTGGAAAAGTCGAAGATCAAGTGGACCTACGTGACGCACGCGGTCGATCGGGCCGTGGTCACCGGCCTGGCGCCGATGTCGGCCAAAACCGACCCCGGCGCGCTGGTGCTGGGGCGCGTCAGGCAGGTCGGCAAGCACAAGGAGATCGAGGGGGTGGACGGGCGCCGGGTCACCCTCTTCCCCGGCGACGTGATCGCCGGGGTCCTCGGCCACCGGTACGCCACGGACCAGTACGAAGGAGAGGCGGTCGCCCGCGGCCCTCTGGGCCACCTCCTCGGCATCGGCGGGGTGTGCGGCGAGGTGGTGGGCCGGAACGAGAAGATGCCCGACCCGACCGTCCTGGAGTGGGTCGGGCGGCCGACCGACGCCAAGGGCTCGCCGCTCAACCTGCGGCGTTTCGCGATCCGTCCGTGGCGCGACGTTTCCTCGCCCCGGCCCCGGACGCTCCTGGTCGTGGGGGCGTCGATGAACGCCGGCAAGACCACGACCGCCGCGCAGGCGATCCGCCATCTCAGCGGCCAGAACCGGCGCGTGGCCGCCGCCAAGCTGACCGGCACCGCCTGTCGCAAAGACCCCGGGATGATGGAGGACGCCGGGGCCTTCCGGGTGCTCGACTTCACGCACTGCGGTGTCCCCTCGACCGCCCACCTTCCGGCCGAGGACGTCCTGGAAATCGCCCGGGACCTGCTCGCCGCGCTCCAGGCGGCGCAGCCGGAGTTCCTGGTCTACGAGATCGCCGACGGCATCTTCCAGCGCGAGACCCGCATCCTGCTCGAGGATGCCGGGTTCCGCGAGACGATCGACGCCGTCGTCTACGCGGCGCCCGAGAGCCCTTCGTGCGAGAGCGGCGTCAGGGTCCTGCGGGAGTGGGGCTACAACGTCGTGGCCGCCGCGGGCCTGGTCGCCAACAGCCCGCTGGGGATGGCCGAGGTCGAGAAGGTCACGGGGCTTCCCTGCCTCAACGGCGAAATGATCCTGGGCGGCGCCCTGATGGACGCCTTGCGCCAGGCGTCGGTCGCCTGAGGGGCCGATGGGCGATCCGGCTGTAACCCCCGGCATCCCGGGGCGCGAGCGCTCCGCGCTGGACGAAGTGGCGCGGTTGCTGCCCTACGCGCGCCCGCACCGCGCGCTGTTCCTGGCCACGCTCGCCGTCAGCCTGGCGCTGGCGGTGATCGACGTTCCGCTTCCCTTCTTCCTCAAGAAGGTGATCGACGCCGTCCTGAAGCACCACGAGCACCTCGCCCTGTTCGGCTTCGATCTCGACCCGCGCCGCTTCCTGATGGCGATCCTCCTCAGCCTCGCCGCTCTCGCCGTGGCCAAGGGAGTCCTCACCTACGCGCAGCGGATGGCCTCCGAGACAATGGGCCAGAGGATGATCTACGCCCTGCGCCTCGACCTCTACCGCCACCTCCAGTCGCTCTCGATGCCGTTCTTCAAGAACGCCAGCACCGGCCGCATCATGCTGCGCTTCATGGGCGACATCAACGCCGTCCTCGACATGATCACCGACGGCGTGCTGCGCGCGCTCATGGACGCCGTCACCATCGTCACGGTCGTGGCGGTGATCCTGGCGCTCAACTGGAAGCTGGCGCTCGTCGTCCTCTCGGTGCTCCCCCTCTACCTCCTGGTCTTCCTGCGGCTCAGCCCGGCCCTGCGCCACACCGGCCGGATGGCGCGACACGAGCGCTCGGCGCTCTCGGGCAACCTGCAGGAGAAGATCGCCGGCCGGATCGTGGTGAAGGCCTTCCACCAGGAGGATGCCGAGGAGTCCCTGGTGACCGAGCAAACCGGGCGGCTGCGCGACTGGCTCATCGCCAAGGCGCGCGTCGGCGGCCGCCTGACCGCCCTGGCCAACGTCCTGGTGGCTTTCGGCGGGGCGCTGGTCCTCGGGGTCGGAGGCCTGAGCGTCCTGAACGACGAGATGACCAAGGGCGGCCTGATGGCGTTCTACGCCTTGGCCGCCATGCTCTTCCCGCCGCTCCGGCGCCTGGCCCGGACCAACGAGACCTACCAGGCGGCGCGGGTGTCGCTGGACCGCCTGCTCGATTTCCTGGACGAGACCGCGCCGCTCAAGGAGCGCAGCGGGTCGCGCCCCCTGGCGATCGGCCGGGGCGGCGTGCGCTTCGAGGAGGTGCGGTTCTCGTACGTCCCGGGCGTGCCGGTGCTCCAGGGCATCGACCTGGAGGTGGACGGGGGGCAGGTCGTGGCCCTGGACGGTCCGAACGGCGCCGGCAAGACGACGCTCCTGAGCCTGCTGCCGCGCTTCATCGAGCCCGACGGCGGCCGCGTGTTGATCGACGGCCAGGATCTGCGCGACGTGACGCTCGCCTCGCTGCGCCGACAGATCGGCCTGGTCACACAGGATCCATTCCTGTTCTCGGGGACGATCGAGGAGAACGTCCGCTACGGCCGCCCCGGGGCGACCGAGGCGGAGGTCTGGGAGGCGGCACGCGTGGCCAACGCCTACGATTTCATCCGCGCGCTGCCGGAGGGGTTCCGCACGCAGGTCGGCGAGCGGGGGCAGCGCCTGAGCGGGGGACAGGTCCAGCGCCTCGCCCTGGCGCGCGCCGTCATCAACAATCCTCCCATGCTCGTGCTGGACGAGGCGACCTCGGCCGTGGACGCCGAGTCGGAGACCCTCATCCGCGAGGCGCTCCTGCGGCTGATGCAGGGACGCACGACCTTCGTGATCGCGCACCGCATCTCCACCGTCCAGCGGGCCGACCGGATCCTGGTGATGGACGGCGGGCGGATCGTGGAAGAGGGCCGCCACGACGTCCTGTACCACCGGGACGGCCTCTACACACGCATCTGCAGGGAGCAGCTTCTGCTCGAAGGGACACGCACATGAACGGTTCAAGGCTGATCAGGCTGATCACGATCGCGCCGCTCGTGGCGCTCCTCGCTCCCTCCTACACGTCGGCCGCGCTGGTGACCCTCACCGGAAGGGTCACCGACATCGGCGGCACCGGCATCTCCGGCGTCCAGATCAACTTCGTGGACTCCTGCACCGGCGTGACCGCGGGCGCGAGCGGCAACGTCACCTCCGTGACGGGGTCCTTCACCGCGGTGGTCAACGCCGGCACCTACGACCTGGAATTCTTCCCCCCGGCGGGGACGCTGTTCACCGCCGACCGGATCAAGAGCTTCGACCTCAGCGCCAGCAAGACCCTCGCGCCGGTCGCTCTCCCGTTCGGGATCACCGTCGCGGGGAAGGTCACCGACGGCGCAGGGGCCGCGATCGCGGGCGTCTATCTTCACTTCCTCCCTCCGGGCAGCACCGAGCGGGTCTTCACCGTTCGCGACAAGACCGATACGCTGGGCAACTACAGCGTGGTGGTCGCTCCCGGCACCTACGACCTCCACTATGGCCCGCCGCTCGGGACCCGATTCACTGCCCTCGCGCGCTCTTCGGTTCCCATTCCTGGAAACACCACGCTCCCGACCGTCGCGCTCCAGAGCGGCCTGCTGGTCACCGGCACGGTCTTCGACTCCGCCGCGCAGGGCCACGCGGTCATCAACGCCAACATCGACGCCTTCGACGCGGTCTCCGGCGCGGAGATC